>CABSMS010000029.1 GCA_902478885.1 uncultured Collinsella sp.
CGTCGGCAGCGTCAGATGTGTATAAGAGACAGGACCTTGACCTCGTCGGGCATAAAGGCCCCCTCGGTCATAAAGTGTTCGTAGTCGAGCTTGTCCCCCTCGGACGTGGCGCCCAGCAAGTTGAGCATAAAATGCGCGTGGATCTTAAAGCCAAACAGGCGTGCAAGCGAAAACGCCCGCTCGATCTGCGCCACCGAAATGCGACGCTCGTTGATGTCGAGCAGGTGCTGGTCGAGGCTCTGGATGCCCATCTGAATCTTGGTGCAGCCCAGGCGGCGAATGAGCGTGAGGGCCTGTGGCGTTACGGCATCGGGGCGCGTCTCGATAACGAGTCCCACCACGCGATGCTTCGCCGTCTCGTTGATGCGCTGCTGACGCTCAAGCTCCTCCATCGTGGCGGTCTGCCACTCGGCAACCTCGCCCCACGGCGTGCCGGGGCCGTACAGACGACGCACCGCACGGTTGTAGCCGCCCACGGCAGCATCCACACGCTCCTGTTCGCCGGCAACACCGCTCGCAAGCTCGGCCTCGTCGGTCGCAATGCCGGCGGCCCGATAGCGCTCGCGGCGCTCTGCCACCACAGGCGGCAGGGCATCGGCGGGAGCGTCATCGAGCAGCCGCCCCGCCTCGGCACGGCTGATGCCCGGACGCGCCAACATGGGGTTTGCTGCCACGCCGGCGACGGCATCGTCATTGAGCGCACGGAAAAGCTCCGACATAAACCACGTTTGATACCCTTGCGGATAGTCGCTCCAGGTACCGCCGAGCACAATGAGCTCGATCTTATCGGTCGCATGACCCATCTGCGAAAGCGCCGTCAAACGGGCACTCACCTGCAGATACGGATCGAAGCAGTTTTGCTCTGCACGGGCGCACGCCGGCTCGGCGTGCAGATAGCTCTTGGGCATGCGCAGATCATTGGGGCAAAACAGGCAATCGCCCGAGCACGGCCAGGGCTTGGTGATGACGGTAATGGTCGCTACGCCCGAAGCCGTGCGGCGCGGCTTCATGCGTAGCACCTGCAGCAGTTGGCGTTCCAGATCGGAATCGACATTCCACGCAGCCCACCGAGCCGGCTCCTCACGTTTAACCCGCTGGTAGAACGGCAGCAGACGGCGCTTGGCCAAATCGCGTTTGTCGGCACCCTCACGGCGCGCCTCGGCATGTATCAGTTTGACGAGCGCCTTGTCGTCCACGGTCTCGCCATGACGCAGAGCCTCGAGTATGTTCAAGATAATCTGTTCCATGTCCCCATTGTAAAGGCAAAGGCGCCGAAGCCCGTCACGGCTCCGGCGCCTCCATCAAAGAGCATGCCTATATGTACCGATCTCCGAAAACCGCATATCACTCCGGATCAAACGACATGTCGCCCGAACCGACCTCAAAACGATACGTAGCAGACTTATCGCCGTTATCGAATTCAAGATTCAAAATGGTCTCGCCGTCGTAGCCAAGCGGAAGGAAATCGCTCTCGAAGTCGCCGCTGCCCAAGGTGAGGCTCGCCTTAAAGCCCGTCGAGTTCGGAACCGTCATCTCCACATCGCCCGAGCCCACACTCACGTCCATCGACTTCGCGGGGGCCTGGTAGAGCTCGAACGTCACATCGCCCGAACCGACCTCGGCATTCAGGGTATCGGTCACGGTGCCCGTAAACTCAACGTCTCCAGAGTCCAAAGTCAGGTTGAAGTCATGACACGCAATGCCCGCGACCGTCAGGTCACCCGATCCTACATTCGCTGTAATGCCCACCATGTTATCGGCAACTTCGCGCGGCAGTTCGACGGTAACCGTGCGGTCAATGGCGCGCTCGTCATCGCAATCGAACTGGCGAATCTTGAGCGTAGAGCCCTTGATTTCGGCCAGGTTCTGGGTTGCCGCATCGAAGGCAACGGTCCCCGTTGCCACGCGACCGCTTTCAATTACGCGCACTGGCCCGCCGGAGACGTGTTTGACCTCGACCGTGCCCGACGTCACGTCCAAGTCAAGCGATGTGAACGCGTCGGCATCAAACGTTTCGCTCGAAAGCTGCTGAGGCCGAGCGGAATATTTACCGCCATCGTTCATAAAATCGTCGTCGTCAACCACATCGTCCATACTGGACAAGCCGGATACAACATCGTCGAGATCCCACGGACCATCAAAATGAATCAATGTCCGCGAAATGCCAAAGACAAGTCCGATGATAAGCACAAACGCTCCGATGCCAATGCCCAAGCGCCTCTTAGACTCATGCGAGAGCTTCATCATTCATCACCTTCTTTGGCACTCGACTCAGCGGTGGTCGCGGCAGCCAGGTCAGCGTCAACCGCTGTGGAAACGTCCTCCCCTTTAGTCCTAGCGACCGCCGGCGCCGGACCAACCTGGATATCCCCGCGCGCCCAATCGCCATCGAGCGCACGTGCCACCCAGTGATAGATGGGGATCGTAAAGAAGATCAGTGCGGGAAAGGGGCTGGCACCAACCAGGAACATCAGTAAAAAGAACAGCAGCCAGCACACGGCCCAATACGGGAACGACTGGAACGGACCCTTCACCGGAGTCGGGCCGGCCGCAACGGCACCCGTCACCTGAGCCGTCGCCGCATTGGCGGCCTGCGCACTCCAGCTTGCCGCCTGCGCCGCCTTGGCTGCCGCGTCACTTGCCTGCGTTGCCGCCTCAGTCGCACGCGCCGCTGCCTCATGGGTGCGGGCGCGCTCTGCCGCCTCGGCCTCGCGCTGACGAGCGCGGTCCTCGTTCTCAAACTCGATATCGTCCTCGATCTCATCGCTCGGATTGAGGAGCTCGTCCAAACTCACGCCATAGAGTTTGGCGAGCGAGATCAGGTTTTCGGTATCGGGCGAGCTCTCCGCGCGCTCCCATTTACTGACCGCCTGGCGCGACAGTCCCAGCTTTCGTGCCAGCCCTTCTTGGCTAAAGCCCTTGCTGCGACGAAGGTCGGCGAGCCGCTGCGCAGTTTCTACATTCATGGTTCCTCCTATGTGATGCCAGCCGTGCCGCCGGACCGTTTTTGTTCTTAAGGCGCCTTGCACAGTTAAAAATGTATCCGCCACCGCCAAAAGCATGCCACCTATTCTAGTGAGATTTTTGACAACCGGCGGTTGCGGGTGCATATGAGCTGCGGAAATGTGTCCAAACAAAGCAATGACCCGTAGCTTGGTTGTCCCCGTTGCGGCGTAAACGGTAGTATGGTCGTACTGTTTATTCCGCACCGCCAACGGAGGGAGTTCCGCGCCGTGAACCGCGATTTCGCCTCATCGCTCATCCAGCTCAACAATACGTTCTATCGCGAGCACTCCGCCTCCTTTTCCGATACGCGCCAGGCCCCGTGGCCCGGCTGGGTGCGCACCATGGACATCGCGCTCGAACAGCTCGACGTCGCCACGATCGAGCATCCCGTCCGCGTCTTCGATCTCGCCTGCGGCAATATGCGATTCGAGAACTTTGCCGCCGGCGGCGCACTCGCCGCCAAGGGCGTCAACGGCGCAAACCCCTCGGCAGATGCCAGTTGCCCGTTTGAGTTCTATGGTGTCGACTCGTGCCAAGACCTGGCCATCGATGCACGTGGTCACGCCCTGCGCATTCCCAACCTGCACTTCCAGGAACTCGACGTGCTCGATGCCCTCATGAGGCTCAACCCCGCCGAGACGCCCGACGTTCTTTTCGATGCCCCGCTCGCCGACATCTCGGTCTGCTTTGGCTTTATGCACCACGTGCCGTCGTGCGAGTACCGCGTACGCGTGCTCGACGCCCTGGTGCGCCAGACACGCCCGGGCGGCATCATCGCCATCAGCTTTTGGGAGTTTATGAATGACGAGCGCATGGCGCGCAAGGCCGTTCGCGCCGAAGCCCGCGCCGAGCTCACCCCGCCGTTTGAGGGTTACGATTCAGCGCAGTTTGAAGCCGGCGACCACCTCATCGGCTGGCAAAACGACCGCCACGCCTACCGCTATTGCCATCACTTTGACGATCAACAGATCACCGACCTGGTGCGTGGCGTCCGTACGTTCTACAAGAGCGGCGAGGTTCCCGTACGCGAGCTCGAGCGCTTCCATGCCGACGGTCGCAGCGGCGAGCTCAACCGCTATGTGATTCTCAAGCGTCTGTAGGCACCGACAACTCGTCGTCGAGCCGCACCGCATCTTTCGGGCAATCTATGCCCACCCTTTTTCAACCCATTGACGGAACGCGCAGCCATGCGTTCCATACTTATGACCAAGGAGCCTCATGGGAGCCGTCCACGTTCGCACGCCTAAGAACTTTGTGCTCGAGGAGCGCCTGGAGCGCTACGCCGATGCAATTGAGACGAACCCCGAGGCCTATGCCGGAGATTGGCGCGAGGCTTGCGCGCCAGCTGGCAGCAAGCCCTTCGAACACCTTCACCTGGATCTTGGCTGCGGCAAGGGGACCTACCTTGTAGAGCGCGCGGCCCACGAGCCAAACACCCTCTTTATCGGCATGGACCAGGAGCCCATCTGCATCGCCTATGCCGCGCAGAAAATCTGCGAGCAGGAACTGACCAACGCACTCGTTCTGCCCCGAGGCGCTGCATCGCTGCCGCAGGTGTTTGCCACAGGCGAGCTCGATGCCATCAGCATCAACTTTCCCACGCCGCAGCCCAAGGCCAAGCACGCCAAAAAGCGCCTCGTCCATGTCGACCATCTGATGCTCTACCGCCCGCTCCTTGCAGCCGGCGCCACCGTCACACTGCGAACCGACAGCAAGCCATTGCGCGACTACGCCCTGGGGCAGTTTGTCGCGGCAGGCTACGACACACTTTGGGTAAGTGACGACGTCCGCCGCGACCATCCCGAGCATCCCGAGACCGAATATGAATGCCGCACGCGCGAGATGGGCGCTGCCGTCTATGGCATTTGTGCCACACCCGGCGCGCAGCCTAGCGATGAACAGCTCGCGGCGGGCCGCGCGCAGGAGCAAAGCCTTGCCCGCTACCTGCCCGATAACCTCGATGAGCTCACCTACGTACCTCTGGGCATGGAAGAAGCCGTCGAGAACTTTAGAAACCGCGCCCGCAAAGGCAAGAAGCGCCTGCCGCAAGAGCACTAACTTCACGCGCCCATTTCCTGCATTTTCTCGCGCGCTGGCGCCCCACGCCGCCGCTACGCCATAATAGTTGGCGGACAATCGCGAGAGAAAGCAAACACATGGCACAGACCACGACAGATACCGCCGCCAGCACCGTCTCCGGCGCCGGCGCCGCCAGCTCATTCTCGGGCGGCACGGGAACCGAAGCCGAGTTTGGCTCGCTCGGCGCGCTCTCCCCCACCTGGTGGGAGCCCGAGGACGGCAGCGAGCCCGAACCATGGCTCACGCCCGATCAAGCCTTCGAGCGCTTCTTTGAATGGACGAGCAATCGCGGCATTGAACTGTGGGATCACCAAGAAGAGGCCCTCATGGACCTGGCTGCCGGCGATCACGTCATTTTGGGAACACCGACCGGATCGGGTAAATCGCTCGTCGCGCTGGGCATGCTCTTTATGGGCATGGCGCAGGGCAAGCGTTGCTATTACACGGCCCCTATCAAGGCTTTGGTCAGCGAGAAGTTCTTCGACCTGGTGCAGGTGCTCGGCCGCGATAACGTCGGTATGATCACCGGCGACACGCATATCAACACCAAGGCGCCCGTCATCTGCTGCACGGCAGAGATCCTTGCCAACGACGCACTGCGCGAGGGCGAAGATGCCGATGTTGGCTGCGTCGCCATGGACGAGTTCCACTACTTTGCCGACCCCGATCGCGGTTGGGCCTGGCAGGTGCCGCTGCTCACCCTGCCCCACACGCAGTTTATGCTCATGAGCGCCACGCTCGGCGATGTCACCGCCATCGCCGCCTCACTCGAGGAGCACACCGGCGCTGCTTGCGACTTGGTCATCGATGCCCCGCGTCCTGTTCCGCTGAGCTACGACTATGTGACGACCTCCCTCGAGGGCACGGTCGAGCTCGCCATGCGCCGCGGCGAGGCCCCGCTCTACATCGTGCACTTTAGCCAGGACGCCGCACTTGCGACGGCGCAATCCCTCGCCAACTTTGGCATTGCCAGCAAGGAGCAGCGCGAGGCTATCAAGGAGGCGGCCAAGGGCACGAGCTTCTCGACGGCCTTCGGCAAGATCCTCAAGCGCTTGCTTGGCTGCGGCGTCGGCGTGCACCACGCCGGTATGCTGCCGCGCTATCGCCTACTGGTCGAGCGCCTGGCACAGCAGGGCCTACTGCCCGTCATTTGCGGCACCGACACACTCGGCGTCGGCATCAACGTGCCCATCCACACCGTGGTGCTCACCGCGCTCACCAAGTTCGACGGTTACAAGATGCGTCGTCTGCGCGCCCGCGAGTTCCACCAGATTGCCGGTCGCGCCGGCCGCTCGGGCTTTGACACCGAGGGTATGGTAATTGCCGAGGCGCCGGAGCACGAGATCGAAAACGCCAAGCTTATGGCCAAAGCGGGCGACGACCCCAAAAAACTCCGTAAGATTAAAAAGAAAAAGGCCCCCGAGGGCTTTGTCACCTGGAACAAGCAGACCTTTGAGCGCCTGATCGAGACGCAGCCCGAGACGCTCAAGCCGCGCCTGCGCATCACGCACTCCATGGTGATTAGCGTGGTCGAGCAGGGCGGCGATGCCCGAACCCGCGTACACGACCTCATCGAGACGAGCCTGCAGACTCCCGAGGAAAAGGCTAAGCTCGAGGTTCGCGCCGACGAAATCTTCGCCACGCTCATCGATTCCGGCGTCGTCGTTCGCACCGAGGTGCCGCCCGCGCCCGACGCCCCGACTGACGCCGCGCCGGACATCGACTATGCGCTGACGGTCGATCTGCCCGAGGACTTCGCGCTCGATCAGCCGCTCTCGCCGTTCTTGCTTGCCGCGTTGGAGCTGCTCGACCCCGAGAGTGAGACCTATACCATGGATCTGATCTCGATGGTCGAGGCAACGCTCGAGGATCCCAAACAGGTGCTGCGTGCACAGGAGCGCGCCGCGCGCGACCGCGCGATGGCAGAAATGAAGGCTGACGGCGTCGAATATGAGGAGCGCTTGGAGCGCATTCAAGACGTCACGTACGAAAAGCCGCTCGAGGATTTGCTCGACGCCGCTTTTGACAAGTACTGCCAGGAAGTGCCCTGGGCCAACGACTATCAGCTCTCTCCCAAGAGCGTTCTGCGCGATATGCTGGAAAGCACGAGCGATTTTAAGGGCTACATTCAAAAGCTCGGCATCGCCCGCTCCGAGGGCATTTTGCTGCGCTACCTGGCAGAGGCCTACCGTTCCCTCGATCGCACCGTACCGATCGAGAAGCGCGACGAGCGCCTGCGCGACATCATCTCGTGGCTGGGCTTTGTGGTGCGTTCGGTGGACTCGAGCCTGGTGGACGAGTGGGAGAACGCCGGCAACCCCGCTGCACTCGACGCCGCACCGCCGCAGGGCATCGACGAAGTCGTTGCGGACCGCCGCGGCTGCACGCTGCTGGTGCGCAACGCACTCTTCCGCCGCGTGGCCCTTGCCGCCCGCGAGCACGTTCGCGACCTGGGCGAGCTCGACGACGACTGGGGCATGAGCGAGATCCGCTGGCAAAAAGCACTCGACGCTTACCACGAGCAGCACGAAGAAATCCTCACCGACGGAGATGCCCGCAGCGCCGCGATGTTTTCCATTGACGAGTCCGACGAGAAGACCGCGCACGTATGGCACGTGCACCAGATCTTTGCCGACGAGGACGGCGACCACGACTTTGGCATCATGGGCGATGTCGATCTGGACGCCACGCAAGACGGCGGCGAGGTCATCTTCAAAAACTACCGCGTCGGCTTTATCGAGGACCTGCTCGAGGACTAGCCGTACATACTGGAACGGAACAAGCGGGGCCGTTGGCAATATCGCCAGCGGCCCCGCTTTTGCACTATACGCTATGCCTTACTCGGCGTCCTCGACCTCATACGAATCCGCCTCGGCGGGCTCATCGTTTGTCTCTGGCGCAGCCCCGCGCGCCTCGTCAAACGCCGCCTTCATGGTCTTGTTGCCCCACGTGAGCTTGCGAATGGTAAGATCGTCGGCCTTCTTGTTGGCTAGGCGCAGATTGTTCTCGGAGGACAGCAACGCCTCCTTGGTTTTCTGCAGATGGCTAATCGTCTTGTCGATCTCATCGATCGCCGTTTGGAACTTGCGGCTCGCGATCTCGTAGTTGCGACCGAAATCATTCTTGAACTTTTCCATCTTGGCTTCGAAGTTCGTGACGTCGATATTCTGCTGCTTGTACTCCGCTAGCTCCTGCTTATAGCGCAGCGAACCCATGGCGGCGTTGCGCAGCAGCGTAATCATGGGAATGAAAAACTGCGGACGGATCACGTACATCTTCTCGTAGCGATAGCTCACGTCGACTATCCCTGCGTTATAGAGCTCGCTCTCGGGCTCCAGCAGGGTGCAGAGCACCGCGTACTCACAGCCTTTCTGGCGACGATCGTGATCGAGTTTCTTAAAGAAGTCCTCGTTTTTATGCTTGGTCGCAGTCTCGTCGTTCTCGTTTTTCATCTCGAACATAATCGAAATGACCTCGTTGCCGCTCGCGTCGCACTCGCGGAAGATAAAGTCGCCCTTGGTACCCTCGGACGCATCGTTATCTTTCTCGAAGTACGCGTTAGGAAACGCCGTCATGCGCAGACGGTTAAACTCGGTCTCGCAGTGCTGCTCGAGCGACTCGCCCACCATCTTGGTGGACAGGCGGACCTTCATGTCCTTAAGGCGCTCAATCTCTTCATCCTTGTAGCGAATCAGGTCATCGCTCGCGCGCTTGGCCTGCGCAAGCTCGAGCTCGTGTGCCGCCTTGGCTTGCTCCTCACGCGAATCGCGCACCGCCAGCTCGCTCGTCAGCTTGGCACGTGCCTCATCGCGCTCTCGCTCCGCCGCGGCGACCGCCTTCGACAGCTCCATTTTTGCAGAAAGTTCTTGCTCACGAAGCTGTGCACGAAGGCCCTCGGCCTCGCGCTCGGACTTAGTCTTAGCATTCGAGAACTTCTCACGCACTTCTGTCTGGTAATCGGAAAGCTTACGATTCGCTTCGTTTTGCGCAGCCTCGAGCTTACGCTGCGCCTCGGCCGCAGCAGTTGCGAGCGCCATTTCTTGAGCCTTATCTGCGGCGGCAAGCTTTGCCTGTAACTCCGCAATCTGAGCATCGCGCACGGCGAGGTCATTTTGAGTCGCATTGCGTACCGCGGCTTCGGCAAGCTTTGCTTCGTCATCTTTGCGCCCCAACTGCGCACGCAAATTGTCGATCTCGCGCTGAAGCTCGGCGTTCTCCTTTTGAGCGTCGGCACGGGCTTCAACCGCCGCACGCTGGCTTGCGCTCTCGCGCTCTGCGGCAGCGCCCTCGAGCTTGGCGCGCAGCTCGGCGAGCTCAGCATCGCGCTTGGCGACTTCTTGCGCCAGTTTCTGATCCGCAGTGTTCTTCTGTTCGACAAGCTGAGCGTCGCGTTGAGACTCCGCCTCCTGCAGGGCAGACGCCGAACGCGAACGCTCAAGCTCCAGCGCCTGCTCGCCCTCGCGTCGAGCCGCCGCTACGCGCTCATCAAGATCGCGCGAGAACTCGGCATCGCGCACTTGCTTGACGATATCCGCATAGCCGGACGCATCGACCTTAAAAACTTCGCCGCAATGCGGGCACTTGATTTCGTTCATAGCAGCTCCTCGATGGACGCAAATATCAACCGGCTACACTCTACCGCGCCGCGCGGACAAAAAAGGCGCCGCCGCCATAATGGCAACGGCGCCAGAACCACCACAAAGGTGCCTGTCCCCTTTGTGGTGGCTCTGGCGCCCTATAACCCAAAGAAGCTAAGAATCTGATCGCGGCTTACGGGCTTGTAATCGTTGGCATCGAGACCGACATCGTAGCGAAAGATAGGGCGCTCGCGATCGCGGTTGCGTGCGTTGGCGCGGTCACCCCTGCTGTGGATATGCCCATGCAGCATAATGGCGCCACGTGCCTTGCCGTTCCAGCTGAGCATGGGGTAGTGGCTCATAACCAGACGATGGCCCTTGGCATAGCCGGGAGTAATCTCCAGGTAATCGCGCACGTCTTCCCAAATCTGCGGTACGTCGGAATCTTCCCAGTCGCCGTCATGGTTACCGCGGATGAGCGTCACGTTCTGGCATTCGATACGCTCGCGCAGGCGCACCGCCTCCGCCAGGGGCAAACGATAGGTAAAGTCACCCAGAATATAGAGGCGGTCGTCCGCAGCCACGCACTCATTGATGGCATCGATGACCTTGCGGTTCATCTCCTCGACCGAGTCAAACGGCCGGTCCATGTCGTGCAAGATATTCGTATCGCCCAGGTGCAGGTCGGCGGTAAACCACATCATCGTCTATGCCCTCATTTCGCAACGTGTTCAACTCGTGCTAAGTATACAGACGTAGCGATGCGGCGGTTATCCAAAGAGCCCGCCGAACAGTCCGCGGCGGCGCTTGTCTTGCTTTTTCGAAGCGTCACCCTGAGTTTTCTTGTCCTGCCGCATCTTACGGTCCTGTTCCAGCTCATCGTCATCGAGTAGCACATCCCACTCAAACCGATCGTCTGTCAGATCGAGCAGGTCGTCGTCATCAAACATGACCGCCTCCCTTACCGATTAGCGAGCATCCACCACATAGAGTCCGACGCGCACCTGATGCCACGGGCTGCGCTCGGGAGCAACCTGTTGCACGCGAGCCTCAAATACGTCCTCATGGCCGTAATACATCATCAAGGACAGCGGGCCGACCTCGTTTCCCGGAACATACCCAAGCTTGGTGTTGCCGTAATAGATCGCAACCGCCTCGGGGTCATGGGGATTATCGCGCTCGGCACACAGCGTCAGCTTATCGCCGACCTTAAGATCGCCCAGGACCAAAGCGCCGTCGGCATATTGAAATCCTGCGATGTGAAACGACAGAAGAACACGTGAAGGCTCGTACATAGCAGCTCCTCTAACAGCAGGATAAATCGGCGCTTAACCGTACTGAGAAGCTTACGGGCCCGTGCGGACACAAATTCGCCCCACCCGCGCCTTTTCGACCGTTTGTCGCTACACCATCTGATTCTAATGCACAAACATGCGCACGAACTTGTGCTTCCAGCTTGCGTAAGGAGCATAGCGGAATGGCACGTCCAACCACGTTGCCTTGTTCACGATGCTCTTCTTGTGGCTAAACGTATCGAAGCTCTCGTGTCCATGGTACTGCCCCATACCGCTCGCGCCCATGCCGCCAAAGCCCATATGGCTCGTAGCCAAGTGCATGATCGTGTCGTTGACACAGCCGCCGCCAAAGGGCACGTAACGCACAAAGCGCTGCTGAACTGCGCGATCCTGGCTAAAGATATACAGAGCCAGCGGCGTCGGACGATCTGTAATAAACGTCTCGGCCTCGTCTAGGCTCTCAAACGTCAGCACCGGCAAAATGGGGCCGAAGATCTCCTCCTGCATCACGGCGTCATCGGGGGTCACGCCGTCCAAAATCGTCGGCTCGATCTTGAGCGACGACTCGCGCGCCGTGCCTCCAAGCACAACCTTATCGGGGTCGATCAGCCCGCGTACGCGCGCAAAATGCTTGGCGTTGACGATATGCCCGTAATCCTCGTTATCGAGCGGATGCTCGCCAAACATACGGCGGGCCTCCTCCTTGATAAGGTCCAGCAGCTCGTCGTGCACGCGCGCATCGACCAGCAGGTAGTCGGGCGCTACACAGGTTTGCCCCACGTTGAGCCATTTACCAAAGGCGATACGCCGCGCCGCGACCTTCAGGTTTGCCGTCGCATCCACGATGCAGGGACTCTTTCCGCCCAGCTCAAGCGTCACGGGCGTAAGGTTTTTACTTGCACGCTCCATGACGAGCTTGCCGACCGGAACGCTACCGGTAAAGAAGATCTTGTCCCAGTGCTCATCGAGCAGCGCTTCGTTCTCGGCGCGCCCGCCCTCGACAACCGTCACCAGGCGCGAATCAAATGCCTCTTCACAGATTTGCTTGAGCACCGCGCTCGATGCCGGAGCATATGCGCTCGGCTTGATGACCACGGTATTGCCCGCGGCAAGGGCGCCGGCGAGTGGCTCGAGCGTCAGCAAAAACGGGTAGTTCCACGGAGCCATGATGAGTGTGACGCCATAGGGCACGGCCTGCGTCTTGCACACACTCACGGCGTTGGCGAGGTCACACGGACGCAGACGCGGGCGACTCCATCGAGCCACATGCGCAATCTGATGTCGAATCTCGGAAAGCGACGTGCCGATCTCGCACATATAGGCCTCGTCATGCGACTTTCCCAAATCGGTCTTGAGCGCATGGGCGATATCGGCCTCGTGGGCCCGTACCGCATCGCGTAAACTCACGAGCGCACGACGCCGAGCATCGACATCAAACGTGGCGTGCGTCTTAAAGTAGGTGCGCTGATCGCCGACGATGCGCGCAATTTCCTCGGTGTTCATGGCAACCTCCTAGTTCTCGTCCTCAAACATACCACCCGCGACGACCTCGTACATACGCTCGAGCTCCAAACGGTCCATCAAAAGTGGAACGGGGTATAGCGGATTGGCCTCGGCATCGGCATGGGCCGCCATTTGCGGAATATCGGAGCGGCGAATACCCGAGACATATTTGGGGATTCCCAGGGCCTCGTTCATGCGGTCGACCCAATCGATAAAGGCCTCGGCCGCAAGACTGTCCTGCGCGGTAGCCGGCGCAATGCCCGCCATGCGAGCCAGATCGGCAAGCTTGGGGGCGGCGGCGTCACCATAGGCGCGAAGCATATGCGGCAGGATGATAGCGTTGGCCAAGCCGTGCGGAATCCCGTAACGCCCACCCAAGCTGTGTGCGATGGCGTGAACGTATCCAACATAGGAGCGGGTAAACGCAACGCCCGCCTTATACGCCGCCGAAAGCATATTGCGACGCGCACGCATGTCGTCGCCATGCTCATAGGCCTCGAGCAAATTGTCGTGGATGAGCTGCACCGCCTGTCGCGCCATCTTACGCGTATAGGGCGTGGTGCTTCGCCCGATAAAGGCCTCGACGGCATGCGTCAGGGCGTCCATACCCGTCTGCCCCGTAATGGAGGCGGGCAGACCGCGCGTAAACTCGGGGTCGTGCACCGCAAAGCGCGGGATAAGCACAAAGTCGTTAATGGGGTACTTGTAGTGCGTCTCGTCATCGGTGATAACCGCCGCGAGCGTGACCTCGCTTCCCGTGCCTGCCGTAGTGGGAACGGCGATAAGCAGCGGCAGGCGACGATGAATCCGCAGCAGGCCGCGCATCTTGTTGATGGGCTTGCTTGGCTGCGTGATGCGTGCACCCACGCCCTTGGCGCAGTCCATGGCCGATCCTCCGCCAAAACCGATAATGGCCTGGCAGGCGCTCTCTCGATACAGGGACGCTGCCTCCTCCACATTCGAGACCGTGGGGTTCGCACGCGTTTCGGCATAGACCGCAACGCCAACCCCCTGAGCCGAAAGCGCACGCTCGAGTGATGCCGTGAGCCCCAAACGTGCAATACCAGGGTCCGTCACGATAAGGACCTTCTGGATCGAGCGCTTTTGAAGCACCGCGGGCACATCCTCGGCATGCTCCAAAATGCGCGGCTCGGTATAGGGCAGGATCGGCAATGCAATGCGAAAAACCGTCTGATATGTTCGGCACCAGGCACGACGGGCTAGATGCATAAAGGAAACTCCTTCATTTGTTGATTGGTCAACATTTGCTCGACCGATTGTACTCAGCGGCGGTCAAAGGCGGCCTGCCAATCGTTAATCAATCAACATCTTCATATCTCAAAATTGTTTTATTAAAAATCATTCCTAATAGGCTTCACATTTGGTTGCATTTATGGATAATAGAACCCGTCAAGACGCACGTCCGGAGAGGGCCCTTACGGGACCGGACAAGCGCCCCATCGCCATCGATCGAAAGGATCGAATCATGAAGTTTGTTTGCCCCGTTTGCGGTTATGTGGAAGAGTTCGACGGCGACCAGCTGCCCGAGGACTTCAAGTGCCCCCAGTGCGGCGTTCCCGGTTCTCGTTTCTTGAAGCAGGAGGAGGGTCAGCTCGAGTGGGCTGCCGAGCACGTCGTGGGCGTCGCCAAGATGGAGGGCGTCTCCGAGGACATCGTTGCCGACCTGCGCGCCAACTTTGAGGGCGAGTGCTCTGAGGTCGGTATGTACCTGGCCATGGCTCGCGTCGCCCATCGCGAGGGCTATCCCGAGATCGGCCTGTACTGGGAGAAGGCTGCCCACGAGGAGGCCGAGCACGCCGCCAAGTTCGCTGAGCTCCTGGGCGAGGTCGTGACCGACTCCACCAAGAAGAACCTCGAGATGCGCGTTGAGGCCGAGAACGGCGCCACCGCCGGCAAGACCGATCTTGCCAAGCGTGCCAAGGCCGCCGGCCTCGATGCCATCCACGACACCGTGCACGAGATGGCTCGCGACGAGGCCCGCCACGGCAAGGCTTTCGCCGGCCTGCTCAAGCGCTACTTCGGCTAAGCCAATCGCCTGAGAGACATTCTCTAGCACGATAAGGCCCGAACCGTATTGGTTCGGGCCTTTTTCGTTGGCTTATTGCAGCTGTTCTTGAAGAACGATGAGCGACTGAGGGCTCAGGTCGTCGTATTGTATGAGGACGCGAGATGGAGCGTTCTTAGTCGATGCCCGATCACCCGTCCACAGGCAATCGGCGATATTGACATAGGAAATACGAGCGTCAGCGAGAGCCTTCGCGAAACCCTCCCCCGCCTTGTCCTCGGCCAGGACAACGGCACAGTAAAGGCCCGCGTCTGCATGCTCAATCGAGACCTCTCCTGCCGGAAATACCTTCCGCACAAGCGCCATCAGGCCATCACGCGCCTCGCGAGCACGAACGCGCACGCGGTTCACATGTCGCTCGTAATCACCCGATTCCAGCAAACGCGCCAAAGCGACCTGGTCAACAGAGCTCACCGACGAGGCGTAGAAACCAAGGTTGCGCCTAAACCGCTCCATTAGCTCATCGGGCAACACCATGTACGCCAAACGCAACGCCGATGAAAGGCTCTTCGAAAACGTGTTGGTGTAGATAACCGACTGGGCGGCATCGATCGACGCGAGCGCGGGAATCGGCTTCCCGGCAAGGCGGAACTCACAATCAAAGTCATCTTCGATGAGATACCGACCTGGTCGCTCGGCGGCCCAGCTCAGAAGCGCATAGCGCCGCGCAATGCTCGTCACAAGGCCGGTCGGATACTGATGGGACGGCATCAGGTGAAGGACATCGGTCCCGCTTTTCTGCAGAATGCTCAAGTCCACGCCCTCATCATCCAACGGGATATGTCGAACTTTGCAGCCCATAGCCTGATAGATGCGCGTCAGACGCAAATAGCCCGGGTCCTCAACGGCATACACCTTGTCAGCGCCAAGCAACTGAACCAACATGGTATCGAGCAGCTGGGCGCCTGCACCGATAACAATGTTGTTGGGATCGACATTCATGCCCCTCGTCCCACGCAGATGGTGAGCAATTGCGCGTCGCAGCCGAGCAGTGCCCTGCGCCGGTGCGGGCGAAAAGATTTCGCGCTCGTCTTCGGATGCCAGCGTCGCCCGTAGCGCGCTTTGCCAAAGCCGCGCCGCCTCCAAAGCGGAAGGAGAAAGCGCATCGAATCGCTCGACCTGTCCGTTGACATCATGCGCGCTAGGACCCGCAGAGACAGTATCTCGGTCGATGCCCTCCGCAGCCGAAGCCAAAACCGGTGCATCCGGAAGCTCGCAAGCGTAGTAGCCACGACGCGGCATTGAGCAAATATAGCCCTCGGCAAGTAACTGGCTATATGCATTCTCGATGGTAATGACACTGATTCCCAGATGACTGGCAAAGGCGCGCTTAGACGGAAGATGCTCCCCCGCCGCAATACGTCCAGCAACGATATCATCTCGAATTTGCTGGTAAACATACTCATAAAGCGATGCTTCGCCGCGTTTTTCCAAATTGTAGTCAAGCATGAGTTTGCCACCTGACCTTATCGAGCTGTTCAATCTGGTATTAGTCTGACCTTGTTATTATCTCGAAAACTGAGTATTTCGCCATACCCAGCTCCCCGATAGGATGTTCCGTCAAGCAATGCACATGCCAACCAAGGGAGCAACCATGGCAGAACAGACCAGCAAGGCCGATCGCGTCAAACTCAATCGCGAGCTCGCGCAGATGCTCAAGGGCGGCGTCATCATGGACGTCACCACGCCCGAGCAGGCACGCATCGCCGAGGAGGCAGGCGCTTGCGCCGTCATGGCTCTCGAGCGCATCCCGGCCGACATCCGTGCTGCAGGCGGCGTCTCACGCATGAGCGACCCCAAGATGATCAAGGGCATCCAAGAGGCCGTCTCCATCCCTGTTATGGCCAAGTGCCGCATCGGTCACATCGTCGAGGCGCAGGTCCTGCAGGCCATCGAGATCGATTACATCGACGAGTCCGAGGTTCTCTCCCCTGCCGATGACGTCTATCACATCGACAAGACCCAGTTTGACGTGCCGTTTGTCTGCGGCGCCCGTGATCTGGGCGAGGCGCTGCGCCGTGTTGCCGAAGGCGCCACGATGATTCGCACCAAGGGTGAGCCGGGTACGGGCGACGTCGTTCAGGCCGTGCGTCACATGCGCAAAATCCAAAAGCAGATCCGCGACGTAGTTGCCCTGCGCGACGACGAGCTCTTTGAGGCAGCCAAGCAACTGCAGGTTCCGGTCGAGCTGGTGCGCGAGGTCCATGCCACGGGTAAGCTTCCCGTCGTGAACTTTGCCGCTGGCGGCGTAGCGACCCCCGCCGACGCCGCGCTGATGATGCAGCTGGGTGCCGAGGGCGTCTTTGTCGGCTCGGGCATCTTTAAGAGCGGCGACCCCGCCAAGCGCGCCGCCGCCATCGTCAAGGCCGTGGCAAACTTCACCGATGCCAAGCTCATCGCCGAACTTTCGGAGGACCTGGGCGAGGCCATGGTGGGCATCAACGCCGACGAGATCGAGATTATCATGGAGGAGCGCGGGCGCTAGTCCAGCAGAAGGGATCGCACATGAGCGATTATGCAGACCAAACGGTCGCCGTGCTGGCGGTCCAAGGCGCTTTTGCCGAGCACGAGGCAAGGCTATCCGAGCTGGGCGCACGTTGTATTGAGCTGAGGCAGGCGGCTGATTTGAAGCAGGACTTTGACCGTCTGGTACTTCCCGGCGGCGAGTCTACCGTTCAAGGGAAGCTGCTTGATGAGTTGGGCATGCTCGAGGAGCTTCGTGCCCGTATCGCTGAAGGCATGCCCGTCCTGGGCACCTGCGCCGGCCTGATTCTACTGGCTCACGACCTTGCCGCCCACGACGATAAGGGCACGCCGCGTTTGGCAACCATGGATGTACTTGTCGAGCGCAATGCCTACGGCAGGCAGCTCGGCAGCTTTCGAACCAAGGGGCAGGTAGCCGGCATCGACGGTGAAGTGCTATTAACATTTATCCGTGCACCCCGCATTGTCGAAGTGCACGGCAATGCCAAGGCCCTGGCCGAAGTCGACGGCCGCATCGTCGCCGCCCGTCAAGACAATCAGCTCGGTGTCACCTTCCACCCCGAGCTCGACGACGACACGCACCTCCACGAGCTTTTCCTCCAAATGTAAGCAGAAAACAAACGAGCGTGGATTTTCGGACGCATAGCAAATGAGAGTGGATAATCTCCCACTTTAAGCTTGAATGCAGGCTCAAACCGGGAGATTATTCACTCTCATGCTATGTAGTCATTTAAGAACGTCCCCAATGACTACATCCAGCTTGACAGCCAAGGAAACGCCGATACCTTGGCAACGACAGACACTATGACCCAATCCGAGGGCGCTAAAAAGACAGGAGCCCCCGCTCGTGACCGCGGGTCGGGGCTGCGACAATGATGTCGAAGTGCCATAGGCGCAGCCGCGCCGCAACGAGGTTGGGAGGCTCCCATGCCAAAGTATTCTACCGCGTTCGGGATGGACGTCCACCTGAGGTCGACCACCGTCTGCGCCCTCGACGCGGACACCGGCGAGGCCGTGACGAGGAGGTTCCCCGGCAACCCCTGGGGCGAGATCGCCGGGTGGATGGATGGGTTCCCCGGGCCGTCGCTCGCGGCCTACGAGAGCGGCTACCTCGGCTTCGCCCCGCAAAGGGAGCTCGCCGGGCTCGGCGTCGAGTGCGTCGTCGCCGCGGTCTCGAAGATCCCCAGGTCGGCCGCCGACTCGGCCTCCAAGAACGACAGGAACGACGCCGCCAGGATGGCCAAGGCGATACTCGCCCACGACATCTCCCCCGCATGGGTCCCCTCCCCCGAGGTCGAGGGCATCAGGGACCTCGCCGGCGCCTACGACGGGGCGACCGCGCGCCTGGCGACCGCCAAGCAGCGGCTGCTCGCCTTCCTCGCAAGGCGGGGGTTCGTCTACGGCGGCACCACGCCCGCCGGCAACCCGAGGAAGTACTGGACCTACGACTTCCTGAGGTGGCTCGACAAGGTCAGGCCTGAGGACGATGGCGGGGTTCGGGCGCTCGCCGCCCTGAGGAACGAGGTCGAGGCCGCGGCGGAGGCCCGGGCGGACCTGCTCTCCGAGTACAGGGCGGCCGTGGATGCCAGCCCGATCGCCGCGGAGGTGGCCGCCCTCCAGTCGATCAAGGGCTGCGCCTTCGCGCTGGCCGCGGCCTTCTCGGCCGAGGTCGGCGACTTCACGAGGTTCCGTTCCGGAAGGCAGGTCACGGCCTATTTCGGCCTCGCGCCGAGCCAGAGGTCGAGCGGCGACTCCGTGCGGCTCGGAGGCATCAGCGGTGCGGGCAACGCGCTCGTGAGGAAGCTGGCCGTTGAGGGCTCATGGTGCTACGCCGCGGCGCGGCACCAGCCGAAGCTCATGCCGAGGGACACGGGCGTGCCCCTCGAGATAAGGATGCACGGGAGGAAGGGGTCCGAGCGGCTCCTGCGGCGGCGCGAGGAGATGCTCGCCCGCGGCATGCCCGCGGCGAAGGCCAACGCGGCCACCGCGGCCGAGCTCGTGAGGTGGCTCTGGGCCCTCGGCATGATGTGCCGGGAGGGCGCGGAATAGACATGGCCCCCGTCCCGGCGAGCCGGGCGGCCTTCGGGGATACCCCCTATTTCGCTGTGCGCGCGGAGCCCTCCGCATGCGCCTCGACAGACTTGGGGAACCCCGCCGAAGGAATGGAGTGCGGGCCGACAGAACGGTATCCGCGGATATGAGACTGAGCCGAAGGCGTCGATGACATGCCGGGGCGGACCGGGACGGGTTAACGGCAGGCCCCGCCGACCGATTGCAAGCGGTCGGCGGGGCCATTGTGGCTCTTGACAGCGGATTGGGTCATATGAGCGAAAACCCGCCAGGGCGAGCAAGGTGCCTTGAAACGAGGCGGCATTGACCTTTTTGTCATGCCGCCGAAGCTGAAAGGCAGATTGCCGCTCTGACGGGTTTGCAGCGTCAACTAGTTACGCGGTTCGTAGAACCGCGTAACCCCTAGAAGCGGTTGCCGCGGAAGCCGCCGCCGTTGCGGCCGCCACGATCGCCGCCGCGACCGCCGCGGTCGTTACCGCGGTTGCCGCCGAAGCCGCCACGGTTGCCGCCGCGATCGCCATAGCCACCACGGTTGCCGCCAAAGCCGCCGCGACCGCCACGGTCGCCGCCACGGTCACCAAAGCCGCCACGGCCGCCACGATCGCCACCGCGACCGCCACGGTCACCGCCACGGCCACCGCGATCGCCAAAGCCGCCGCGACCGCCACGGTCGCCGCCACGGCCACCGCGATCGTCACGGCCGCCGCGAGGACCGCGGTCCTCGTCCAGGCCCATGGCGACGAGCGGAGCGATGACCTTATCGAGAGCGGCCATCAGCTCGGTGGCCTCCTCGTAAGAAAGCTCGGGCAGGAGCTTCTCCTTCTTGTTGGCAAGCTCGACCAGGCCCTCAGCGGCATCCTCGGCAGCGAAGACAACGATCTTGCGCATATCGCCCTCGGCGTCGTCGATGCGGCCGACCAGATCGGCAGCCTCGGCCTCGGCCATCAGACCATCGAGCTCACGAAGGCGCATGCCCAGCAGGTCGGACATTTCCTTCTGCTCCATCTTGGGCTTGAGGTCAAGAAGCTTGATGGCGCGCTCGATGTTCGCCATGCGCTCGGCCTTGGCCTCCTCCTCCTTGGAAATAGCAAAGCGACGGCTACGCAGCAGGCGGGCGGCCTTCTGCATCTTGTCCATCAGCTCTTCGTCATCGTAATCAACGGCGGCCTCGACAACCTCGGCCTCCTCCTCGGCGGAAACCTCGTCAGCAGCCTCAACCTCGGCAGCTTCGGTCTCCACGGTCTCGACTGCCTCAACCTCGGCAGCCACGGTCTCGTTCTCGGTCTCGTTCATGATCTCTTCGTTCTCGGACATGAGACTCCTTCTTGGCCCTCTCGGGCATCATCGCCCCATTCGCGGGGCCCGTCGCGCACTCTTTGCGCTTTAAACATTCATGCCTCTCGGCAAAACGTCCATTAGTTTATGGTGTCGCCATCCAATCTAGCTGCAGAATCTATGTGCACACATTAATGCGACATGTGTGACTCGCGACGAGCGTACACCAGCGACGCCACGAACCCGACCACGGCAATTACAGCCGCCACACGCACGGCAGCTGCAAATCCAATCGCCTGGGCAACGTCCGTCGCAGCGCCAGCGGTGCCGGCGGTCGCCGCAGAACTCGAGAGCAGACCGATAAACAGCGACGGGCCAAACGACGCGGCAATCATATTCCACGTGTTAAGC
>CABSMS010000030.1 GCA_902478885.1 uncultured Collinsella sp.
GAGCGCTAGTCTCGTGGGCTCGGAGATGTGTATAAGAGACAGTTTTTAAACGGCGTAACCAGGGCGACGATTGAGCCCTCGAGATTGCGGATGTCCATGTTCTTCTCCTTCGCCTCCGCGATCTGGATGCGTTTGTTCCATTGAGCTGCGACTGCCAGGCGCTCGTCTTGGGCGCGACGGCGGGCGCTTTCGGCGCGCGACTTGGCCAGCAGCTCTCGGCCGCACGGCAGCACGTCGAGCGTGGAAAAGTAATCGCCCGGGCGCTCGGCGCGGCGGATGAGGTCGGCCGCGCCATCGGGGCGCAGCAGGACCTCGGCGGAGCGCAGACGTCCGTTGTAGTTGTAGCCCATGGAGTAGCCATGCGCACCGGTATCGTGGATTACAAGCAGGTCACCCATGTCGATATGCGGCAGCTCGCGGTCGATGGCGAACTTGTCGTTGTTTTCGCACAGGTTGCCCGTGATATCGTACGTGTTCGTGACGGGAGCTGCGGACTTGTCGGGGCCACCCGGCTGGCCCATCACTGTAACGTGGTGGTAAGCGCCATACATGGCAGGACGAATGAGGTCGACGGCACTTGCGTCCACGCCGATATAGTCTTTGTAGATCCGCTTTTCGTGAATGGCCTTGGTGACCAGGCACCCGTAGGGGCCCATCATAAAGCGGCCCATCTCGGTGCAGATCGCCACATCGCCCATGCCGGCGGGAACCAGGATCTCGTCGTAGGCCGCGTGTACACCCTCGCCGATGGCGTGGACGTCATTGGCCTGCTGCTCGGGCAGGTAGGGGATACCCACACCGCCGGACAGATTGATAAAGGCGACATGTGCACCGGTCTCGCGCTCCAGGCGCACGGCAAGTTCAAAGAGGATTCGCGCGAGCTTGGGGTAGTAATCGTTGGTGACGGTGTTGCTGGCAAGGAAGGCATGGATGCCAAAGTCCTCGGCGCCCTTGGCCTTGAGCATGCGGAAGGCATCAAAGAGCTGCTCGGTGGTCATGCCGTACTTGGAATCGCCCGGGTTGTCCATAATGCCGTTGGAAAGCTGGAACAGGCCGCCCGGGTTAAAACGGCAGCTCACCGTCTTGGGGATGGGCCCCGCAACGCGCTCAAAGAACTCGATGTGGCTGATGTCGTCAAAGTTGACGATGGCACCCAGCTTGTCGGCGAGCTCAAAGTCGGCAGCCGGCGTGTCGTTGGACGAGAACATGATGTCGTGTCCCGTGATACCCAGCGAACGGGCGATCATGAGCTCGGTATAGCTCGAGCAATCGCAGCCGCAGCCGTATTCGTTGAGAATGGAGATGAGCGCCGGGTTGGGGTTGGCCTTGACGGCAAAGTATTCCTTAAAGCCCGGGTTCCATGCAAAGGCGTCGCGCACTTCTTGCATGTTGCGGCGGATGCCCGCCTCGTCGTATAGATGAAACGGCGTGGGGAACTGCTCGACGATATGCTCGAGTGTCTCTTTGTCCACAAACGGCTGCTTGGCCGCATATGCCTCGTTGGGGGTCAATGCCATGTCCCGTAAACCTCGCTATCCAGACGGCGCCATCTGCGCATCGAATCCGCATAACGTGGACCCAATGTCCGGATAGCGCTCCCGCATTGCTGCAGACAGTCCTGTGGGTGTTTCCCACAGGCCCACCAGGTTGTTCGTGCCCGTAAAACCCAGTTCGGCGGGTTTCGCCTCCCCACGGGGTCAAAGCCTGCCGGCTCGCCCGCGGCTCTTCGTGCCCGCGCCTCTATCAAGTGGTAAAGACCCTATCACGTTGCACTTTACCAAACAAGAGTATTCGTATATAACGTTTAAAAAATGCAGGGATATGCTGGAAACATGTGCGCCACAATCCTGTATCACAATAAGTTGCAACAGATGTGCCTCACGAAGGGATCCTCTATGACCGAGCTCCAAGAACTCCGTCGCTATCGCCGCGATCTCCATCGCATTCCGGAGCTCGATTTCGATCTTCCGCAAACCATTGCCTATATCGAGGGCGTGTTGGCACCGCTCACCTGCGAAGTGACCCATCCGTGCCCCAACTGCGTCTGTGCTTTCTTCGACGCCGGCGTTGATGCCGCGCATGCCACGGCGATTCGCGCCGATATGGATGCGCTGCCCATCGCGGAGGCGACGGGAGCGGCCTTTGCCTCGACCCATCCCGGCAAGATGCACGCTTGCGGACATGACGGACATATGGCCATGGCGCTTGCCGCCGCGACGTATGTCGACCGTACGATTCGCGAACAGCCGGGCGCCATTAGGCGCAACGTTCTCTTTGTGTTCCAGCCGGCCGAGGAAACGACCGGTGGTGCCAAGACGGTATGCGAGAGTGGTGTGTTCGAGCGCTATGGGGCCGACCGCATTTTTGGCTTCCATGTGTGGCCCGATCTGCCTGCCGGCACGTTGGCGAGTTGTTCCGGTCCGCTGCTGGCGCGTTCGAGCGAGACGCATATCCATATTCACGGTACGAGCATCCACATCGCTAAGACCTATGGTGTGCCGGTTGGGGAGTCGCACGATGCCGCGTTGGCGGCAGCGAAGTTTTTGGTTGCCGAGCGCGAGCTGATGGACGAGCTGGGCACCGACGAGCCCTGTATCGGTAAGTTTGGTCTGCTGCAGGCCGGTGCCGTCTGCAACGCGGTGGCGGGGGAGGCCCATGTTGCCGGCAGCCTACGTGTGTTTACGGACGACATGTTCGACCGTGCGCGCGAAGGCGTACGCCGTGTGCTCGACGAGGCGTGCACCGCAACGGGCTGCACGTATGATCTTGACTTTGCCGAGGGCTATCCACCGGTCGATAACGACCCTGAGTTGTTTGCCCGAATCGCGCCCGCTCTGCCCGAA
Organism: uncultured Collinsella sp.; assembly: GCA_902478885.1. Lineage (GTDB taxonomy): Bacteria > Actinomycetota > Coriobacteriia > Coriobacteriales > Coriobacteriaceae > Collinsella. The sequence goes on from CABSMS010000030.1 coordinate 2,844, forward strand.
TTGCAGCTCGTGGACGAGCCGCTGCTAATCGCCGAGGATTTCGCGTTCTATCAGCGCCATCTGCCGGGCGTGTTTTTCCTGCTGGGCACGGGTATGCCAGAGGACCAAGACAACCCGAGTGATTCGGATGGCTGCCCCGCCTATGCCACAAGCGCTCTGCATACCGATAGCATGCTCTTTGACGAGGAAATTCTACTCAAGGGCCTCGATGTCTACAAACGATTGCTTTTGCTTGACTAAGGTGTGAAGGACTATTTGTTCTAGAAAACACGAACAAACGTACGATATAATAGAGATGTAAGTCTATAGAAACGTTTGACGTTACTAACGTAAGGCGATACGATGATTGCATCGTATGAAGATGAGGATACCGAACGCTTTGCCATGGGTGTGCGGGTCAGGAGGTTCGTGCCCTTTGAGCGTGTTGCGTTGAGGAAGATTCGCCAACTGCAGGTTTGTGCTTCGCTTGATGATCTTCGCGTTCCGCCGGGCAATCGCCTGGAAGCTTTGAAGGGCGATCGTGCCGGTCAATATAGCTTCCGTGTTAACGAGCGCTATCGGGTCTGTTTTGAGTGGAGACAGGAGATGGCTTGGAATGTCGAAATCGTCGATTATCACAAGTGATGAGACCTCGTCCGATTTGCTGTCGCCAGTGACTCCCGGTGAGCTTCTCAAAGAGGAGTTTCTTGTTCCCATGGGCATTTCTCAATATCGCCTTGCGAAAGAGACCGGGATTCCGGCTCAGCGTATCGGGCAGATTGTCTTGGGAAAACGTCGCGTGACGGCCGACACCGACCTCCGTCTTTGCCGTTATTTTGGCCTGACGGATGGTTATTGGCTGCGCGCTCAGGTGGCGTTTGACCTTGAGGCCGAGAAAAGGCGGATCGAACCGGAACTCGATAAGATCGTTCCTGTTCAGCAGGCCATTGCGCTGTAGTGCTCAGAGATGATGGGGGTGGCGTGACGATGAGGCGACGCCGACAGCCTGCCGTATATAGTCCGGGTGGATGCGGGTGCGGTTTGCTGCTGCTCCCGGTTATTGCTGTGAGCATTGGCGTGATGTTTGTGCTTGCTGGGCTGGCTGCGGCAGCACTTGTGCTGTTGATTGTGGCCATTGGCGTGACGATTTGGCTCTGCCGCAATCGCGAGCAACGCCATGCCGACGGTAAAACCAATGTCGGCTGGGTCGTCTTCCTGATTATTGCGTACCCGCTGAGTGCCAGCTACCTGGTGTTCCTTGTCCTGTTGATGATCAGCGCCTTTACTGGGGAATCCGTAACGGTGGGTTGACGCGCTGCCAGCAGACGGTTGCGCAAAGTGCGTTTGCTCGGCGTTTGGATAACTGCATTGGCCGTTTACTGCAGCCTTAGCTCTCAGCTAATGAATTCAAGTTCAATCCTTTCTACGATGTGCTGTGTGCCGGCGCGGTAGCCGGATCGTAGGAAGGATGAATAATGGCAAAAGAGGGAAAGAAGCCGATCGGCAAGATTGTCCTAGGCGTCATCGTGGTGCTGGTTATCGTCGGTGCCGTGGGCTCTATGGGTGGCAATTCAACCGATTCGTCTGCGAGCGATTCGGCAAAACCTGCCGAGGCGACACAGCAGGCTGAGGAGCAAAAAGAACCGCAAGAACCGTATACCATTGCTGACGAGGCTGAAGACACCTCCAATCAGTTTGCCTATAAGATCACGGGCACGCTGACCAATAACACGGACAAGGAAAAGAGCTACATTCAGATTGAATATGTTCTGTATGATGCTGATGGCAACCAGGTTGGAACGGCTCTTGCAAATACCAATCATCTGAAGGCAGGCGGCTCCTGGAAGTTCGAGGCGCTGGGTACGGTGTCTCCCGATCAGGTCGTCAGTTGGGAGCGCTCGGATGTGAGCGGTTTCTAGCATGTTGCATGCACAGGGGGAGGTGAGGTCGTATGCTCGATAAAAAGCTGACTGACGAGTTGCTCAATGAGCTTCTCGACGCGCCAAACATCGATGGCTATATCAAAGAACACGACTTTGCCGCCCCGTCGCTTTCGAACTACCTGAAGCAGCTACTGCAGGAAAAGGGCTTGGAGCGTTCGCGCGTGGTTCGAATGGCCGATCTCAATGAGACCTTTGGCTATCAGATTTTTACCGGTGCGCGGCATCCGAGCCGCAATAAGGTGCTGCAGATTGCCTTTGCGATGGCGCTGACGCTCAAAGAGACTAACCGTGCGCTGACGGCTGCCGGGGTAAGCGTCCTTAACTGCAAGGACCGCCGCGATGCGATTATCATCTTTTGCATCGATCGCGGGTGCAGCCTCCAAAAGGTCAACGAGGAGCTGTTCGCTTTGGCGAGGAGACGGTGAGTTAGCGGCTGATATCTGAGCCGGCGGAGCTGCCGAGCAACGATGCAAACGAACGGGGCGCGGATGCCATGGGGTGTCTGCGCCCTGCGCTATGATGGAGGCTATGGATACTCAGACCCCAACATATTCCGATGACGAGCTGACCGCAGCGCTTGCCGAGCACCTGGCGTCGCTCGATTGCGACGACAGCTATCGCGTGGAGCGTGTACTTAAGCGCTCGACCGTTGAAACAACCGAGCTCGTGTACTTTGAAGGAACCGGCGGTGGCTCGCTCGGCCCCTTTGTCCGTAAACGCATCGATGCTTCGGCTCAAATCGGCGGGGCATACGAGCGTCTGTTTGCCGTTCAGCGGGCAGGCAGGCGTTTTGAGCACCTGCCCAGAATCGTCGATTGTCGTCGTGTGGGCGACGAGCTCAACGTGGTTATGGAATACATCGAAGGGGAGACGCTCGGGGCGCTGGTGGACCGTCTGGGAGCCACCCCCGATTATGCGCGTGAATTGTATCCTGTCCTTTGCGACGCCGTGGGCGAGCTCCATGCCGGTTTTGCAATGGCGGGGGAGACGTCGGCGCCGGTGATCCATCGTGACCTCAAGCCGTCGAATATCATCGTGACAGGTGCCAACTATACGCCTGATGACGGCCTGACGTTTTCATCGCTGGTGATTATCGACCTGGGGATCGCGCGCGTATGGCACGATGGCGCCGATGCCGACACCGTCAAGTTTGGCACGCGACCCTATGCGCCGCCCGAGCAGTATGGGTTTGGGCAGACGAGCGTGCGAAGCGACGTCTACGCACTTGGCGCCCTGTTGTTCTTCTGCTTGACGGGAGTCGACCCTAAACCAGGGCTTGACATGCGCGAGCAATGCGAGGCGCGTGGCATTCCCACTCCACTGGCCGATGTCATCTGCATGTCGATGGCGCTCGACCCGGCCAAGCGTTTTGCGAGTGCGGAAGCGTTGGGACGGGCGACGCGCGCGGCATACGACCTGATTCACCCCGTGCGGCCTCCTGCGCCTGCGCTTGTCCATACTCCGGCCTTGGAGACGGGGTTGACGCCCCAAGGGCTCCGAAACCCCGCAGAGCTTCCTAGGCCTGCCACCTCCGCTGCATGCGGTCTGCTCTCTCGTGTTCCGGAGTCTCTGGGGCGCATTTGGAATACGCTCGTCTGCTTCTCGCTGCTTGTGTTCTTTGCCGGAAGTCACTTTGCCGTCTTTCACCCCACCGGAGCAAACCAAAGCTACCCGACGTGGTTTCTCATAATCGAGTATTTTTTCTTTGTCGATGGCCTTATGGTGCTTATGCATTTTGCGCTGCTCGATAAGCGCCGTCTTCGTCGGCGATTCGCACTGCTCGACAGCTATCGCGGCAAGAAACTCGCGAAACTCTGGCTCAAGGCATTGGGTGTGCTGCTCCTATGCATGATCGTCATAGTCGCGGTTGCCAATGCGACCGGCGTCGTCGATACCTCCGCTACCTAAAAGAAAAGGGCCCCGTTGGGGCCCTTTGCAGTTGCACTTAGATGCGGTTCATCTGAGCGGCGACTTTGTTGTACCAGTCCTGCCACGTGGGCGGGCAGTACTTTTTGGCCGCAGCCGGGGTAAGGGTGGAGCCGTAGTTGGCGCCCAGATAGGCAACGTGAGCGGAGATGCCCTCGCTCCAGCTGCCAAAGCTGCGCCAACCGCCGCCACGTGCACTCCAGCCCCAGGCGTTATAAGAATTGGCGCAATAAGCACCCTTTGTGCTCTCGATGCAGGCGATGGCGGGGGACCAACGGGGGTCGACACCGGTATTCCAAGCGGCGACGGCAAAGTTGTAGCCCTGGCCTGCCATGGGGGAGCCGGCGAGATAATTGTCGATGCGGCTCGTCCACTCATTAATGAACGAATCGTAATCGGAGCTACCGGTATTGGCGTTGTTCACCGTGGTGTCGATGGTGGTGTTGGTGTTGGTGGCCTGGCTGCTGGAATTGCTGCCGCTTACGCCCTCGCCCGAGAGCTTCTCGGCGGCAGCGGCCTTATCGGCCTCAAGCTTGGCAAGCTCGGCGGCATTTTCCTGCTCTGCTTTTGCCTGTGCCTCGCTGCGGAGCTGCTGGGCCTGCGCCAGCGCATCCTCGGCGTTTTTCTGCTCTGCCTCAAGCTGAGACTTGGCTTGCTGGAGCTCGGCCTTGTTCTGCTCGAGTTCGGTTTGCATGTTATTGAGCTCTTCGATCTCGTCGACGCTCGAGCTCGTGATCTGGTTGGTGTATTTGCAGGTCGTGATGAACTCACCCAGGCTCTGCGCGTTGACCAGGAAGCTCACGATGGGATTGGTGCCCTTCTGATACTTGTACAGATCGCGCATGGCGGAGCTTGCCTTGGCCTGCTGCTCGGGAAGCTTAGCCTCGATTTCCTCGATGCTTGCCTCATTGGAGTCAATCTGCTTTTGCAGGTCATCGAGTTTGGTGCGGGCGTCGTTGTAGGCGCTCGTGGCGGCTTCGATCTTCTGCTGGGCTGCGGAAAGCTGGTCCTGCGTTGCCTGCGAGGCGGCATACGCCGCAACGGGGGAGAGCATCGGCGAGGCCGTCAGCGCAACGGCGAGCGCGGCGCTCGTGATGATACGAGCCGGCTTCGACGCAATGAGCGCTGCGGTGCGATGATTCGAATGCTGCATCCAGTCCCTCTGCAATCAATCGTAGGTTATGGTTCGAACGGTATTCTACTACTGCTTTCGACCTCAACTTGAACCTTAAAGGTTCCAAAGGGTCAAGTTGAACTTGAGGCTTTGGCTTTGACCTGCAGTTATGATGAATTGTTGAGAAACCATAGAGTTCAACTTTAACGTTACGGGGGCCTGTTTAAGAGGAGCTTTGGGCTGTAAAAGCTATCTCAACGTGGGGTTTTACAACTACAGCGTGCCCTCCTGGCGAGCCTGCTCAATCTCTTCGAGCGCCTCGGCGGGGGTGAACGAGCAAGTGCCGTCGCCGAGCTTGACCACCTGGATTTCGTCGCCGGTATGGACCTCTCCGCCCTTTAGCACCACGCCAAAAACGCCCTCGTGGGGAAAGATGCAGTCGCCGGCGAGATAGTAGATGGCACAGCGGGTGTGGCAGACCTTACCGATCTGACTGATTTCGACCAGGACATCGTTGCCAATCTTGAGCTGCGTTCCCAGGGGGAGCGAGAGTAGATTGATGCCTTGCGTGGTGAAGTTCTCTCCAAAGTCACCCTCGTGTACGTCGAGCCCGCGTGCCTGCGCCGTCTGGATGGACTCCGCGGCTAAAAAAGAGACCTGGCGGTGCCAATGTCCGGCGTGCGCATCGGTAGCGAGGCCAAATTGCTCGATGACGGTGTCGCGTCCATCGGCGACGGGCGACTTGCGAGTGCCTTTGTGCTCCGACGTGTTGATTGAGACGATACGGGCAGGCCCGTTGTAAGCATCGTTTGCGGTGCGTAGGGGAACTGCCGTCTGGGCACGATCCGCAAGTTCGCGCTTGGCGGCGTCAATGATGGGGTTGTTGATCGGATGAGCCTGGGGCACGGTGCACCTTTCGACGGGGCGGGCAACATGTTGAATCCTACAACAATGGTAGGTTCATTGCCCATTGTCATACAACGGTGAGCGCCGTCTTCGTGCTGGCCTTCGTGCTGGACAATTACGTTGATTGCCATAGATACGGTGGAGCTTTGGGCGCCGGCGGCTTGGCACGCTAGAATAAATCAGTTGCGCAAAGACCGCCCGTTGTGTGGGCAGTTCATGATAGGAAGTTTCCATGGCATTGCAATTTACAGAGCGCGAGTTCATTCCCGTGCTGCTCGGTGGCGACATCAACGCCTATTCGGTGGCGCGTGCCTTCTACGAGGAGTACCAGGTCAAGAGTCTGGTCTTTGGCAAGTATCAGACGGGTCCCGCGTACCGCAGCCAGATTATCGACTACACGCCCAACGTGGATATCGATACCATGCCCGTGATGCTCAAAACCGTCAACGGCATTGCCCAAGCGCATGCCGATAAGACGATTGTCCTTGTGGGCTGTGGTGACAACTATGTCGCTCTCGTGGCTCAAGCCAAGGATGCCCATGAGTTGGCGGATAACATCGTCGCGCCTTACGCTCCCTATAGCATGCTTGAGCAGTGCCAGAAGAAGGAGATCTTCTACGAGCTGTGCGAGAAGCATGGCGTGCCCTATCCGCACACCTTTACCTTCACCATGGCGATGCTGAACGCCCAGGGTGAGGCGCCTGCCGAAGTGCTCGACCAGATCGATTTTCCTTACCCGATGATTCTGAAGCCTTCTGACGGCATCATGTGGTGGCAGCATGAGTTCGAGGGCCAGAAGAAGGCCTATGAGATTGCCGACCGCGCCGAGCTGGAACAGGTCATTCGCGATTCGTATGCCAGCGGCTACACCGACGACCTGATCTTGCAGGATCGCGTGCCCGGCAACGACGAGTACATGCGCGTGCTCACCAGCTATTCCGACCGCAACGGCAAGGTCCGCATGATGTGCCTGGGTCACGTGCTGCTCGAGGAGCATCAGCCTCACGGTGTCGGCAACCATGCCTGCATCATTACCGAGCCCAATGACGAGCTCATGGGCGGCGTGCGCAAGCTGCTCGAGGACCTGAACTTTGTAGGTTATTCCAACTTTGACGTTAAGTACGACGAGCGCGACGGCTCGTTTAAGTTCTTCGATTTCAACACGCGCCAGGGCCGCAGCAACTACTACGTTACCAACAGCGGCTTTAACGTTGCTAAGTATGTGGTGGACGAGTATGTGTTCGACCGCCCGTTTGAGCCGGAGTTTGTGACGGCACAGGACGAGGCGCTGTGGATGGTCGTTCCCATGGGCGTCGTCGACAAGTACGTCAAGGATCCCGAGCTGCGCGCTAAGGTGCATCGCCTGGACAAGGAAGGCAAGGGCGCCGACCCTTCGTTTATGAAGGGCGACTTTGTCTTTAATCGCTGGCTGCGCATGTGGCACACCAAGCTGCGCCACTTTAAGCTGTTCAAGACGTATTACAAGTAGATGAGCGCGGCGCCCGTCCGGTTTGCTTCGGGCGGGCGCGGGTATGATACGCGCAATTGCGCAAGCGTCACCAAGGAGGCGGCGATGGAAAAGCTGGGAGTTATCGGCGGTATGGGCGCCGAGGCCACGTCGTATTACTACGACCAGGTGGTGCGTCATACGGCTGCTGCCTGCGATCAGGAACATATCGACATGGTGGTGCTCTCCAAGTCGACCATGCCCGACCGCACGTTGGCCATTAAGACCGGCGAGCATGCCAAGCTGCTGGCGACCATGAAAGAGTGCACCCAGGCACTCGAGTCGCTGGGCTGTGCGCACATTGCCATTCCCTGCAACACGTCGCACTACTTCTACGACCAGGTCCAGTCGTTTACGAAGGTGCCGATTATCCACATGCCGCGTGAGTCGGTGCGCTATGCTCTGGCCGGTGCGGTGATGGGGGAGTGCGAGTTCGATCCCAACCTGAGTATGCCGGCCGAGCCGGTGCACAAGATTGGCATTATGGGAACCGATGGCACCGTGGGCGCGGGCGTCTACGGCCGCGAATGTAAGGCTGCGGGTGTTGAGGTTGTCTATCCCAGCGAGAAACGTCAGAACGATGTGATGTCGCTTATCTACGATGATGTGAAGGCCGGGCGTGAGCCCGATATGGATAAGTTCGACCGTGTGATGTGGGAGTTTGCCCGTAGCGGCTGCGACCGCGTCATTCTGGCCTGCACCGAGCTCTCGGTGCTGCAAAAGTACCGAGAGATGCCCGAGATCACCCTCGACGCCATGGATGTCCTGGTGCGCGAATCCATCATCCGCAGCGGCGCTCCCTACCGCCTCTAGCTTCCGACCTGTCAAAAAGGGACAGGTTAATTTTGGTAGGTTTTATCTGGTGAAACAGTAAAGGCCTCGGCTCGTTTGGTGCGAGCCGAGGCCTTTTGCGTTGGGCGGTTGCTGTCGGTGGTGAACTAGAACAGGAAGCCGATGGCGATGAGGGCGATGCTGACGATGAGTACGGCGATGTCCAGGCCCTTGATGGGGTAGCGCTTGTACGAGCTGGCGCGCGTACGCAGATAGAAGCCGCGCTGTTCTGCCGCCAAGGCTGTGGCATCGGTCTTGCCCACGCTCGAGATGAGCAGTGGCACACACAGTGGCAGCATGAGCTTAAGCTTCTTGATGGGGTTCTTGGTGTCGTACTCGACGCCGCGTGCGGTCTGCGCCTCCATGATGGCGTTCATCTCCTGACCAAACACCGGCACAAAGCGCAGCGCCGTGGTAAAGGTGAAGGCATAGCGATACGGCACGTGCAGCACCTCGACGCAGGCGTTGGCAAGGTCGTTGAGCTTGGTCACCATGAGCATGAGGATGAGCGGTAACGCCACACCCAGCAGGCGCAGACAGGCCTTCGATCCCGTGATGAGACCCGTGTCGGTGATAAAGCCCCACACCACGTTGCCATCGCGCATAAAGGCCAGCTGGAGCACCAGCATGATAAGCGCGAGCGGAATCAGCAACTTGAGCAGCGAGAACAGACGGTCGACGACGCCGGCATAGGCACCCAGCGCAAGGGTGAGTGCCAAAAAGCCCAGCAGCGCCACGTAGGTGTCGGACAAGAAGATGCCGACGATGATGGCGGCGGCGAGGCCCAGTTTGACGACGGGATTCAGGCGATGCAGCAGCGTATCGCCCGGCATGTAGTCGATGACGTTAACCACGGTGGACCATCTCCTTGGCAATTCGAACGACATCGGTGACCTCGCTCACCTGCGCAAAAGCGGGCGAGACGGAAGATGCCAGACGGCGCGAGAGTTCAATAACCTGGGGCGGCTCAACGTAGGCACGCCGCATGAGATCGATGTTCGAGAATAGCTCGTGCGTGCGGCCGCGGTCGAGGATGCAGCCGTCGGCCATTACCACAATGCGCTCGGCAAAGTCGGAGACGACTTCCATGTCGTGGCAGACCATGATTACGGCGCAGCCGCGCTCGGCCATGGTGCGCACGGTTTCCATGACGGTCATGCACTCGCGGTAGTCAAGGCCGCTCGTGGGCTCGTCGAGCACGACGATTTTGGGCTCTACGACCACGACGGAGGCGAGTGCCACCATCTGGCGCTGGCCGCGCGACAGCGAGAAGGGCGCCTCGTCGGCAGGCAGGCCAAAGCGGTCGATGACGAGTTGAGCACGACGCAGAGCCTCGGTACGGTCGATGCCGGCAAGCTCCAGGCCAAAGGCGACCTCGTCGAGCACGGTGTCCTTGCAGATCTGGCGGTCGGGGTTTTGGAAGAGCGTTGCGACCTCGCGGGCGATACGGCTCGTGGGGACCGCGGCAGTATCCAGGCCCGTAACGCGCACGCTGCCCGAGGCGGGCTTAAGCAGGCCCGTGAGCAGCTTGGTGAGCGTGGTCTTGCCGGCACCGTTCTGGCCGACGATGCCCACGAGCTCGCCAGGATAGAGCGTCAGGCTAAGGTCGTGTACGGCGGCGCCGCCATTGGGATAGGCAAACTCAACATGGTCGAAGGTGAGCGCGGGTTCGGCGTCCTTGGCATGAGGACGCAACGACGGTGCATGCGGGGAACCGGTGGGCGCCTGGGCTTCGATGGCTGCGTGTGCGGGGTCGACGATGCCCGAAATCAGGCGTTCGGCCTCATCGACATCCAAGCAAGGGGTACCGCTTACCAGACCATCGGCCTCGAGGCTATTGAAGATACGCGTGACGCGAGGGCAGTCGACGCCGATGGCACGGAGTTCGTCGGTATGTGCGAAGACCTCGTGTGGCTCGCCCTGCAGCGCGATTTCGCCATGGTTGAGCACGAGCACGCGGTTGCAGTACTCCGAGAGCAGGGCGACCTTTTGCTCAACGACGACGATGGTGATTCCAAGTGCGCGGTTTGCCTCACGCAGCGTCTCGAAGACCAACGTGGAGCTGGCGGGGTCGAGTGCCGCGGTGGGCTCGTCGAGAACCAAGACGCGCGGGCGCATGGCGAGGATGGCGGCGATGGCTACCTTCTGCTTCTGTCCGCCCGAGAGGGTGGCGATCTCGCGGTCGCGCAGGTCGCTGATGCCGACGGTCTCGAGCGTTTCGCTCACGCGCTGCTCGATCTGATCGTGGGGAACGCCAAAGTTCTCGAGGCCAAAGAGCATCTCGTCCTCGACGACCGAAGCGACCATCTGCGTGTCGATATCCTGCAGCACACTGCCGACGATTTGCGACACGTCGGTGAGCGAGACTTCGCAGGTGTCGTGGCCGTCGACCATGACGGACCCAAAGAACGTGCCGGTGTAGTGGTGGGGCACGGCACCCGACAGGCAGGCGGCAAGCGTGGACTTGCCGGCGCCCGAGGGCCCGATGATGCCGATGAAATCTCCCTTGTTCACGCTGAGCGAGATGTGGCTGAGCGCCTGCTCGGTCTGCGTGCCATAGGAGAACGAGACATCGTCGACGTTGATGATCGTTTCCATGGATACCTTTCATAGTCATTGGGGACGTTCTTAAATGACTAGTCGTTTAAGAACGTCCCCAAAAGCTAGTCGTTTGGGACAGTCTTTGGTGGTGAAGCACGGAGACGGCTTTACGAGGGGCCCCGGGTTGGCGCGAAAGAGGAGCGAAGCGTACTTGGGCACGCGAGCGACGAATAAACGCCAAGATGGGGTGGCTCGTAAAGCCGAGCGGGTTAGTTGAGCTTCAGGGCCTTCTGGATGGGCAAGTAGAGGGCGCCGACCAGAATGGCGTTAAAGACGGCGGTCATGGCAACGACGGGCAGCATGGCGGCGGCGAGCTCGCCTACCACGCCGAGCATGGCCATCTTGATGACCATGAAGATGACGCCGGAGACAAAGGTGGTCAGGAAGGTTGCGATAATGGCGATGGCGGGCTTGACTTGACCGTTCTTGCCGGCGGCGTTGACGATGCCGGCCATGAGCATGGCGGCGATGCCCTCGGCGGCAAAATCAACGAACGGCGAAGTGGTGGTGATCTGGATCACGGCAGCCGAGATAAGGCCAATGACGAGCGCCTGGCCGATGTTGGGGCGAACGACCAGGATGGTGAGGCAGAAGGCCGAGATGATGAACTCGGGGCTGATCATGCCGCCCGAGATGCCCGAGATGGCCTTGCCGACGGTGAAGTTGAGGATGAAGCCGGCAGCGAGCAGGATGGCAAGCAGGACGAGGGCGCGGACATCGAGTTTGCCACGGTCGGCGGTCTGGACGGTGCGGGGCTGGGCGGCGGTGGTGTTCTGAGACATGGTGAAAATCCTTTCGGAATGGGAGTGCAAGAGAAAAGCGGAGGCGCGTGATGCGAATGCGATCGGGCTCGAGATAGAAAAAGGCCCCCGGTCGAAACCGGAGGCCTTCCAATCACCTAGAGCGCAAAAACAGGCGTGAGGGACTCACTGTCGACCGATCGTATTCGCATCACGCCACCACCAGTTGTTGAGAGACTTCATCGTGTTCTTCATGTTGGTGGCTCCTTTCGTGATGCCGTGGCGCGGTCGCACCTAGTTGCTGTTGCGCTGCACTATAGCACAGCAAAGTGTGTGCGGGGAAATCTTTTTTGAAAAGATTTCAGGCGGGTTTCCCGTCGGTCGAAAGGCGGGTTAAGCGGGCGAGGTGACTCATGTGCCCCGCCCGCTCAGCTAGGACATGAGGGTCTTAGGCCTTCTTGCGACGATAGATCACGTAGGCGCAGACACCGATGATGACGACGGCGCCAACGGCCATGGCGGCCATGTTGTTGCCCTCGGACTTCTCCTCGGTGACCTCTTCCTCTTCGGCCTCGGGCTCGGCCACGTCCTCATCGGAAAGGGCCTCGTCGGCGTAGGTGATGGATTCGACCAGGCAGTCGTTGTCGGCATCGTAGTCGCTCGGGACGAACTCCTCGGAGAAATCGCCCTCCTTGAGGTAGTCGCGCATCTCCTCGAGCATGGCCTTGCACTTAACATAGGTGTTCTTGGTTGCAGCCTTGCCGGCCTTGTTGGCCAGGGCGGTACGGGCCTCGGTGCCTTCTTCGGCCTGCATGGCCTCGTCGACGGTCAGGTTCTGCTCGATGAGTTCCTTCTGCAGGGCGTCGAGATAGGCGCGGACGCCGGTGGCGCAGTGGTCGCGGTTCTCATAGGCGAGCGTGTTGATGTCCATGAGGACGTAGTTGATGGAGTTCTTGGGCTCCTCGTTGTTCACGACGTCTTCTTCTTCGCAGTGATCGAAGGAGACATCCTGATCGCTGAAGTAGGGGCTGACCTCGGTGAGCAGTGCGGAGTAGAAGGGGATGGCGACGGAGAATTCGGCGTTGGAGAGCATCTCCCACTGAATGGTCGCGATCTCGGGGTCCATGCCCTGACGGATCTGGAAGGTGTGGATCTCGGTGTTGCGGTTGGAGCCGATGGCATAGGCGCCGTCGGTGTTGGCGTTGAGGCCGGCGACATTCTCGCCGCGAGCGGCGAAGGAACGAATCATCTCAAAGGTGTTCCAGTCGGACTTGCCGGGCTGGAAGAACAGCGGCTGCATCTCGTGGACCAGGGCGCCGGTCGTGGCGCGAGCCTCTTCGCGCTCGTCCTTGACGATCTCGTAGTCGGTGCCCTCGGCAAGCGGAGCCATGAAGTAATCACGACCCTGGATATAGCGCGACCACTGGTGCATACCGGCCTCGCTAATCTCCTCGCCGTAGGTCTTGGCGACGTCGAACTTGCCGTCGGTGTACTCGGCAAAGCCCTTCTCCTTAGGCATGGACTCGATGCCCTCGGAATGGAGACAGTTCTCGGTGTCATCGAGGTCGACGTTATAGGTGAGGTTGCCGATGTTGGGGTTGAGCGAGGCGATGTCATCGGCGAGCTTCATAGCAATCCACTGATGGCCGGAAAGCGCTGCAAACAACCAGGTCTCGTTGTTGTCGGCAATGATGATCTGGTCGTTGGAGCAGACGCCCTGCTCGTCAATCAGGCTGCCGAGGAGCTCGACACCCTCGCGGGCCGTGGCACTCTCGCCCAGAATGACGCTGGCGTAGTTGTATTCGCCAATGCCAGTCTCCTCGGTGATGGGGTCGGCCTCTTCGGCCTTCTCGTTATAGGAGGTGCTCAACGTGGCAGAGCAGGAGACGCCCTTCTCGTTGATGCCTGCCTCGGAATATGCGTCGTAGCGATCTTCCCACTGCGAGGGGTTGTCGCGAACGAAGGTGTAGCGGTAGGTTGCGCCCTTGGACTTGTACTCAAAACCGGACTCGACCGAGGTGTACTCGTTGCCGTCCTTGTGTGCGGGCTCAATGCCAAAGTGCTTGATGTAGCGCGGACCGAAGTCCTCGGAACGGCCGTAGTACGTGTTGCCGTCTGCCGTGAGCTTGCTGCCCATGTAGATCTGGGTGCAGGCGAGTGCCGAAGTCGGCATGGCCATGATGGCCGCTGCTCCAAACGCAAGGCCGCAGCCGAGCTTCTTGAGCATGTTGACAGGATGAGTAAACCTCATAATCCCTCCCAACTGTTGAAACCCCGCGAAACCGTACGGAGTTTCAGCTAATAAATACATCTACTAGCCTAAAGGAAGTGTAAAGAGTATTCACTCGACAACAGCTTTTACTCGATGAGCGTGTGGAAATATACGATGAACGGATAATAATACTCATTTTATGGCTTTAGTTAAATAAAGGCACCCTGCATTTACTGTAGCTGAATAAAGCATTAGACGGTGCTCAAAAAGAAAACTCTCCCGCTGTTTAGGATTTGCATAAACAGCGGGAGAGTCGATAACTGGATGAATATCATACCAATGTGGATTTACTTCTTTCGGCGGTGAATCACGTTGATGGCGTAACCGACGAGCATGGCCAAGACGATGACAATAAAGCCGATCAGGGGATTGTCGTTCATGGGGTCCTCCTATTTTCCGAGCGGGGAGAATTCGTCGACGATGAGGTCGAGGCATTGCGGAAGCGCGCGGGCACCAAAGACGCCCGAATTGCTGGAGATAATCTCGCCATCGAACTGCATGCCCAGCGACGGGGTGCAGGTGATTTTGGCTTCCTTGGTCTGGATGATCTTGAACTGCGGGCGCCCGAGTACCTTGCCGGCGGGGTCAAGCGCAGCGGTGATCACGGTAGGCAGCAGCTGCACGGTGCGCACGGGTTCGATGACTGCAATGTCGACCATGCCATCGTTCATGCGGCAGTCGGGGAACAGGTTGATGTCGTTTTGGATGACCGAGGTATTGCCGGCCATGCAGCAGATGCCGTCGAGCTCCTCGACAATGCCGTCATGCTCAATGGTAAAGTGCGCTACCGTAGGGTTGGGCGTGGCGAGTGCAGAGAGGAAGTAGGCGATCTCGCCGATGTCGTTTTTGGTGGGGGCGGCCTTCATCATGATCTCGGCGTCGAAGCCCGAGCCGGCGATGATGATGAAGCCGTGGCGCTTCTCGTTGCCGTTCTCGTCGAGCCAAAAGAGCTCGCCCATGTCGACTTTGACCGTGCGACCGGCGCGGCAAGCCTTGGCAAGCGCCGCTGCCTCGGGGGCATTGCCGATGTTGTTGAAGAACAGGCAGGCTGTACCGGAGGGGAAGACGAGCGTGGGGACACCGCATCCGCGCATCTGGTCGAGCACGTTGGAGACGGTGCCGTCGCCGCCCGAAACGACCACGCGATCAAACTCGCGCACGTCTGCCACGGCGTCCTCGGGCTCCATGCCATCGCCGATAAAACGCATCACGACCTCGTCGCCGCCCTGCGCGAGGGCGTGCGTGAATGCGTAGATTTCATCTGAGCTGGGGCCCGATGCCGGGTTGTGGATGATAAGGCAGCGCATACTTACGTTCCCGTTCTGTGACTAACCGAGTATAGTTGTAAGGCAATGCCGATATCCTACCCGTGTTTTTCGGGCCTAACCTTATTCGATGGGTTGATATGTACATTTCCACACATCAGGCTCTACTCGACTTTTGCCAGCGCGCCCGTGAGTTCGACGCGATTGCCGTCGATACCGAGTTTTTGCGCGAGCGCACATTCCATCCGCGTCTGTGCTTGGTTCAGATTGCCACCCCTGCCGAGAGCGTCGCGGTCGATCCCCTGGTAATCGACGACCTATCGCCGCTGGCCGAGCTTATGGCAGACGAGAGCGTGACTAAGGTCTTCCACGCCTGCTCGCAGGATATGGAGGTTATGCTCCATACCGTGGGCGTGCTGCCACGACCGATTTTCGATACGCAGGTCGCCGCTGCCTTTTTGGGCGAGCGCCAGCAGATTTCGTATGGCGCGCTTGTTCAGACGTTTTGCGGCGTCTCGCTGCCCAAGACCGAGTCGCTGACCGACTGGTCGCGTCGCCCGCTGACCGATAAGCAGATTGAGTACGCGATTGATGACGTCAAGTACTTGATCGTCGCCTATACCGAGATGATGAGTCGCCTGCGCGAGCTGGGCCGGGTGGACTGGGTGCTCGACGAGCTACGCCCGCTGGCTGACGAGTCGCACTATCGCGCCGACCGTCACGAGGCATTCCGCAAGGTCAAGCGCATCAACTCGTGCAGCCGCCACCAGCTGGGCATCGCGCGCGAGCTCGCCGCCTGGCGCGAGGACCGCGCCGAGCGCCGTAACATCCCGCGCAAGTGGGTCATGTCCGACGACACGCTGCTTGCGCTCGTCAAGCGCAATCCCGTGCGCGTTGAGGAGTTCCGTAGCATTCGCGGTACCGATCAGTTGGGGGAGCGCGACGTGGACGGTGCGCTCATGGCCATCAAGCGTGGCGCAAGCTGCCCGCACGATCGCCTGCCGCTCATGGTGCGCGGGCATCGCCAGATCTCTCCGGAGTTGGAGAGCGTGACGGACCTGATGTATGCGCTCATTCGCCTGGTTGCCGAGCGCTCGGGCGTGGCGACCTCGGTCATCGCCTCGCGCGATGACCTGGCCGACTATATTGAGCACCCCGAGCAGAGCCCCCTGCGCGAAGGCTGGCGCTTTGAGCTTGTGGGCTCGCGTCTGGACGATCTGCTTTCCGGCAATATGGGACTCACCGTGAAGGACGGCAAAATCGAGCTTCTATAGTTACGCGGTTTTACCAAACGCTGTAAACGTCGTTCTAGAGCTGCAATGCCAAAACATCGATGGTGTCTCGTTGGCTGGGCGAGTGGGTAAAATGCCTCCAACGTGTAACTCGATTCGGAGGAATTCGCATGCCTTATTACTATGGATACGGCTTTGGCATCGACCCGCTGTACCTGCTGGTTGTTCTTGTCTGCACGGTGCTTGGCCTTGCCGCACAGAACTATATCAACTCGACATACAAAACCTGGTCCAAGGTTCGCTCGGACGGCGACACGGGCGCCACGGTCGCTCGCCGCATGCTCGACGCCAACGGCTGCAACGCCGTGGGTATCAAGGGTGTCGCCGGCGAGCTCACCGACCATTACAACCCGCAGGACAATAACCTGTATCTCTCGGATGCCAACCGTTCGGGCGGGTCGGTCGCAAGCGTTGCCGTCGCCTGCCACGAGGCGGGCCATGCCGCCCAGCGTCAAAGCGGTTACGCCATGATGAAAGTGCGTACCGCCCTGGTTCCGGTTGTCAACTTTACCCAGAACACTTGGACCATTGTGCTGCTCATGGGTCTGTTTATGAACATCGCGGGACTCACGACCCTCGCACTGATCTTCTTCTCGTTTAGCGTGCTGTTCCAACTGATTACGCTGCCGGTTGAGGTTGATGCTAGTCGGCGCGCCGTGGCGTATATTGAGCAGTCGGGTATGAGTTCCAAGCAGGTCAACGGTGCCAAGAAGGTCCTGACGGCAGCTGCGCTTACCTATGTGGCCGCAGCACTCACTTCGATCATTCAACTGCTCTACCTTATGGCTCGCTACAACAGAAACTCCAACCGATAACAAATTGGGTCACTGGGCGCCGCGGGGATTCGTGTCCCCGCGGCGCTGTACTATGTGTTGGACTTAATTTCGCACGGGGCCGGAGCCTCTGTGCTCGATAACGAAAGGAGGCTGCGTGGCAGGCTGGAACCTAACCGGCAATGCCGTTTCCGCCGAGTTCGACGGTTCGGACGATCAGGAGCGCAAGGAGCTCAGCGTGAGCCAGGCGGTGGAGATCGCCGCCGGTGCGCTCGATGCCATTCCGCAGCTGAGCGTTCTGGGCGAGGTCACAGGTTTTCGTGGTCCCAACGCCCGAAGCGGTCACTGCTATTTCCAGATCAAGGACGATTCGGCCGCCGTTGACTGCATCATTTGGAAGGGCGCCTATCTCAAGCGCACGTTCGATCTGCGCGACGGCATGCAGGTGAGCTTTAAGGGCAGCTTCAATCTCTATAAGGCCACGGGCCGCATGAGCTTTGTCGCTCGCTCGTTTTCGCTGGCGGGGGAGGGTTTGCTGCGTCAACAAGTGGCGCAACTGGCCGAAAAGCTACGCCGCGAGGGCCTGATGGACGAAGCGCGCAAGCGCCGCATCCCGGTGTTCCTGTCTCTTATACACATCTCCGAGCCCACGAGACTAGCGCTCATCT
>CABSMS010000031.1 GCA_902478885.1 uncultured Collinsella sp.
CGCCTATATCATCCCGTGCTCAAACATTCTCGCTGCGCTGCGAAACTGCGCGCGGGACGATATAGGCGGGCACCCCGGGGACTACGTTGACGCTGCTTGTCTCGCCCGGGTGCCGTCGGGCCAGGGAAGGGCGTCTTTGCTGATAGGTGCTTTGCTGAAAGAGCTGCTTTTATTGCGGCTCTTTCTTTGCTTTTGGGTATATTTGTTCTTGTTGAATTGTTATTGCGGATGGGCTGGGTACTTGGCTTTCCGCTGTTATTTGTAGCCGTCTCGGCTTTGGTTGAGGGGAGACGTCCTTTATGCGTATTGTGTTTATGGGTACGCCTGATTTTGCTGTGCCTTCGCTGACTTCGCTTGTCGAGGCCGGGAATGAGATTGCGCTTGTTGTTACTCGTCCTGATGCTGTTCGTGGACGTGGTAAGAAGCTAGAGCCGTCTCCTGTTAAGGCTAAGGCGCTTGAGCTGGGGTTGCCGGTTATTGAGGCTAATCGTATGACGGCCGAGGTTGTTGAGGCGCTCCAAGCTGCGCGGGCTGATATTTTCTGTGTGGCTGCTTATGGCTGTATTTTGCCGGATGAGGTGCTGCATATGGCGCCGCTTGGTATTGTGAATGTTCATGCGTCCTTGCTGCCTCGTTGGCGTGGGGCTGCTCCTATTCAGCGTGCGATTCTCGCTGGTGATGAGGTTGCTGGCGTTTCCATTATGCGTATTGGGCATGGCGTGGATACCGGTGCTTATTGTGCTCAGGCTTCCACGTCGGTTGCCGGTAAGCATGCTGAGGCGCTGACCATGGAGCTTGGTGAGCTTGGCGGCAAACTGCTTGCCGATACGCTTCCTTCGCTTGCCGATGGCACCGCCGTGTGGACTGAACAGGATGAGGCGCTCGTTACCCATGCTGCCAAGATTTCCAAGCTGGAGATGCGTCTGGATCCGCAGATGGCGGCGCTCGATTGCGAGCGTCATGTGCTCGCTTCGTCCGATACCGCTCCCGCCCGTTGCGTGATTGCCGGCAAGACTGTGCGCGTGCTCGATGCTGCACCGGCTGATGTGTCGCTTGGCGAGGGTCAGGTTCTCGTTAAGGCCAAGCGTGTTTACCTGGGTCTTTCCGATGGCTCGGTTGAGTTGCTCGAGGTTAAGCCCGATGGCAAGCGTGCTATGTCTGCTTCTGCCTGGGCTGCTGGCCTGCAGGGTGCCGATCTTATCTGGGGTGTTTATCATGAGTAAGCTGTCTCCCGCGCGCAAGCTTGCGCTCGATGTGCTGATGGAGGCCGACCGTCGCGGCATGTATGCGCGTGACGTGCTGTCCTCTCGCGCATCTGCCAAGGCCATTGACCAGCGCGATTCCGCTTTTGCCGCTCGCTTGGCGCTGGGTGTTGCCGCCACGCAGGGTATTTTGGACGAGCTGCTCGATCGGTTTCTTGATAAGCCTAAAAAGGTTGCGCCTCGTGTGCGCATGGCACTTCGCATCTCGGCCTTCGAGATGCTCTATCTGCATACGCCTGGCCGCGTTGCCGTAAGTCAGGGTGTTGAGCTGGTGCGCAGCGGAGCTAAGTCTGCCGCCGGTCTGGCGAACGCTGTGCTGCATAAGGTCGCGGACAACGTTGAGGACTTTGCTACTGCGTCCGATGTGGATGAGTCTGAGCGACGCTTGGTTCGTTTGTCGCGCCTGATGGGACTGCCACGTTGGCTGTGCGCTCGCATTATGGCATCGTTCGACACGCCTGAGGGTGCGCTTAACTTTGCCGGCAATCTGGCCCCCGCACCGCTGGCCCTGCATGAGAACGCCTTTGCGACCAAATCCGATCCGTATATCTCGCAGCTCGTCGCACCTGTCTTCCCGGGCTGCCATGCCCCGGTTGATGCTCAGGTTACCGTTGCTTCGGGTGTGTTTGAGCGTGCTGCCGCGGTGGCATCCGATCTCAACGCGCAGCTTATCGCCACGGCTGCCACGCGCCCTGGTAGCTGCCTTGAGATTGGTGCCGGTCGTGGCACCAAGACCTATGTGATGATGAACCAGGCCAAGCGTGCCGGCTATGAGCGTCAGCATACGGCACTTGATCTTCATGACCGTAAGTGCGATCTGAATCTCGCTCGCCTGCATAAGGCCGGTATTCAGGGCGTTCGTACGGTTTCGGGTGATGCCTGCGAGCTTGATGAGGTGCTCACATCGTTTGATGCCATGCTTGGCGAGCCGGTTAAGTTCGACACGGTCTTTATCGATGCGCCGTGCTCTGGCACCGGAACCATGCGTCGTCATCCCGAGATCCCGTGGCGCCTAACCGAAAAGGATGTGACGGTTGAGCTGCCCAAGTTGCAGCTGACGATGCTCAAGGAGGCTGCTGCGCGCGTGGCTGCCGGCGGTGAGCTCATCTATGCAACGTGCTCGGTCTTCGACGAGGAGAACACGCAGGTCGTGGACGCGTTCCTTGCTTCTCCCGAGGGTGCTGGCTTTAGCGTGGCATCGCTTTCCGAAGCACAGATTCTGCAACTCCCCGAGTTCGATCAGGCCAAGAAGCTCGTATCCGTACGCCTAAACGACCGCGGACTTTTCCAAAGCGTCCCCGTAAACGCCGACTCCTACGACGGCCACTTCTGCGCCAGGCTGGTCCGCAACTCATAGAGATGCCTGGGTAGATAAAGAATCAGCCCCGCGATCGGTGTTGATCGCGGGGCTGTTTGGTTTCTAGTGGTTGTGCGGGCAGTTGGCGCAGCAGCCGCTTGTGGCGCTGGTGCTGGAGCCGCCGCTTCGCTGGTCGGTGTTGTAGAAACCGCTGCCCTCAAATTTAATGCCGCTGGCCGAGAACGTCTTGGATGCCGGGGCGCCGCAGCTGGGGCACACGACCTCGGGAGTCTCGGACATGGGATGCTCAACCTCAAACACGTTGCCGCAGCTCGAGCACTTGTAATCGTAGCGCGCCATAATACTTCCTTTTCAGCACAAAGCGGGCAGATTACTCTGCCCGCAAAAATTCAAACGTCTGTAACTGTACCCTATATCGGGGGTTTTATCACGCTTCGCCCCAGAATCTATGGTTGTTGCGCAGGAGCTGTGCGGTTTTGTTCTCGGCGGCTACAATGTCCGCCTCGTCAGCCTGCCAGGTCCAGTTGCCCGTGGCCACGCCCGGAACGTTCATGCGCGCGTCGTCGCCAAGCCCCAGGACATCCTGCAGCGGCATCATCACCAGGGGAGCGTCGCTTGCCAGCGCGTCACTCATCAGCTTTGCCGCCACCTCAACACCGCTCGGCTCGTCGCCGCCCGCAAAGGAACGCGTGCACCAACCGGCCAGCGTCGACGTATCGTGCGTTGAGGTGTACAGGATCTTTCCTGGCGTGGGGTGCACGCCGCAACGGACGTCGTAATCGCTAAACTCCAGCACGTCCATGCCGGGGAAACCGCAGGTCGAAGCCATGGCGCGAACACCGGGCGTCAAATAGCCCAAGTCCTCGGCGATAAAGTTGAGCGGACCCAGCTCATCGTAGGCAGTCTGGAACAGGTCCTTGCCCGGGCCCGCCAGCCAGCGGCCGTCGGCGCAAGCCTTGCTCGCGGGGATACTAAAGTAGCTGTGGAAGCCCAGGAAGTGATCCAGGCGCACGCGGTCGTAGAGCGAAAACGCGCGACGCAGGCGATCCATCCACCAGCTATAGCCGTTCTGCTTCATGTGGTCCCAGCGGAACGTCGGGTTGCCCCACACCTGGCCTTCGGGCGCAAAGTTGTCGGGCGGCGCGCCAGAAATTTCGATTGCTTTGCCGGTATCGGACAGCCAGAAGTTCTCAGGTTCGCTCCACGCGTCTGCCGAATCGTCGGACACGTACATAGGAATATCGCCGATGACCTCGATGCCTTTCTTGTGCGCATAGTTCACGAGCTCGCACCAAGCCAGGTCAAAGCGGTACTGCATGTAAGCCTGCAGCTCTGCCTCGTCGTGGAAACGCTTGTCGTCAATCAGATGCTCGTTGTAGCGCGCGACATCTGCCGGCCAATCGTGGCGCGACTCGCCCTCAAAGTTCTTTTTGACGGCCATATAGACGCAGTATTTCTCGAGCCAATCGGCATTGCGATGTTTAAAGGCGGTGTACAGCGGATCGGCATCCTCGCCTCCGCGGGCCTTCCAGGTCTCAAAGTCGGCTGCCAGCTCCTCGTGGCTCTCGGGTAGCAGGTCGATATTGCCTGCAAAGGCCGAAGGACCGGCGTAAGGGGAGCGGAAGAAGTCCGTGGGGTTGACGGGGAGAACCTGCCAGTAGCGCATACCCATGGCGGCCAGATGGTCGATAAAGCGACGCGTGGGTGCGCCGATCGTACCGGGCTTGCCGTCGTCGGTCGGCACCGATGTGATATGGCACACAACACCCGCACCGTGATCGAGCGGCTCCTGCAGGCGCTGCTCGGCATGGTGATAAATGATCGACGAGCCCAGCGGATACAGATCGAGTGTGACCGTGCCGTTGTGGATCTCGCACTCGTGACCGCTGATCACGTCACTTGCACATTCGCCGAGCGCCGGAATCGTCACGCGGTGTGAATTGCGCAGGCTGCGGTTGATGATGACGGTCGCGGACTCGCCGTCCTTACCGGTGCGCGTATAAGCGAGTACTTCGTCATTGAGCGCAAAGGCCTTGATTCCACCGTCGATCATAAACGGCAACGCGCGGCGCACAGCAGATGCGTTCTTGACGATCGCAAACGTATCGAAGTCGTGCAGGTTTTCCTTGGTCGGCATGGTGCGACGATTGCCCGGATCGGTGAGTCCCTCAAGGCCGTACTCGTCGCCATAGTAAATCGAAGGCACACCCGGGAACGTCATCTGTATGAGCGTCGCGAGCCAAAAACGACTCTTGGCCAGGCCCATGGAGTTCTCGTCCAGGCGCCACTTGCTGCGCTCGCTCTCGGGCAGCTGCGACTCGTCGGGGCCGCCGCCGAGCACCGAGATGATGCGCGGACGGTCGTGACTCGAGAGCAGATTGAGCGCGCAGGACAGGGCTTCGCGTGGATAGTTCTCACGCAGGGTTTCGATATCCTCGGCTGCCTGGTAGGCGTTCTTGTAGCCCATCAAAAAGCCGATGACCATGTCGCGGAAGGGGTAGTCCATGGCGGAGTCGAGCTCAGAGCCCTGCAGGTAGCGGCGCAAATGACCATAGCTGATCTTGTTGGAGGCGTCTTCCCAGACCTCGCCGAGCAGCAGCGCGTCGGGCTTCTCGGCGAGCACGGCTTTTTTGATCTCGGCCAGGAAGTCGTCGGAAAGCTCGTCGGCCACATCCAGGCGCCAGCCGTGAGCGCCGGCGCGCAGCCATTTACGAATAACGCCGTCCTTGCCCAGGAGCCGCTCGCGTACCAACTCGGAGCTCTCATTGATGGCGGGCATATTGCCCACGCCCCACCAACAGTCGTACGAGCCGTCCTCGTGGAAATAAAACGCATCGCGCCACGGCGAGTCCTCGCTCTGCCATGCACCGACGCCGGGATAGTTGCCGTAGCGGTTAAAGTAGATCGAGTCGTCGCCCGTATGGTTGAAGACGCCGTCCAGGATGATGGAAATGCCCAGCTTCTCGGCTGCCTCGCACAGCTCAGTAAAGTCCTGCTCGGTGCCCAGAATCGGATCGATCTTGGTGTAATCGGCGGTGTCGTAGCGGTGGTTGCTTGCGGCTTCGAAAATGGGGTTGAGGTAGATGGCTGTAAAGCCCAGCTCGGCGATGCGAGGCAGGTCTTCTTGGATACCCTTGAGCGAGCCGCCGTAAAAATCCCAGGTCTTGATGGAGCCGTCCTCGGCGCGCTCGTACACAGGCGGCTCGTTCCAGTCCTCGACCATGCGGCGCTGAATGCCCTTACGCGGTTTTTCGACCTCGGCCAGCGTGCGCTCGCGCCAGTGCTCGTCGCGGGCATAGCGATCCGGGAATATCTGGTAGACCATACCGCGCTCGTACCAGGTGGGACGGTTCTCGCGGTGCTTGTAGACGGTGATTTGGAACGAAGGCACCTCGGCGTAGTCGTAGGTTACGCCCTCGCCGCCGGTGCGGCCCTGCGGTGCGCCCAGGCGAACCTCGGGCTGGCCCTCGATATTGCAGATAAAGCTGTACCAGATAAGACAGGGCTCGGCGCACTCCAGCTCGGCGGTAAAGATGCCGTCGCCCTCGTGCGTCATGGGATACAGAGACTCACCGATCTCATCAACCCAGGTGCGCAGCGTAAGCGTTGCCTGGTTGGGGTCGGCGTCCTCTAGAATCACCGAAAGCGAGAGGGTCGTTCCTGTGGTCACAGCGCCAAACGGAGTGCGAAACTGCGGCAGACGGCTGTTGTGAATCAATCTCATAATACGGTCCAGTTCAATAGAATCATGGCCTGCGGGCCATGGGCTTTACGCACAAGTTGTAAGTATATCTGTTGTACACAGGCTGTATAAACAACATCCGTTTACCATCGGCGAACGGTTGTCCTAGAAAATCGTTTTACCAACTACCTACAGAGAAGGGGCGCCCGGTTGGAGCGCCCCTTACATAGGGTTTAATGAGGTTTTGGATCGTTTGTGGACTAGCGGCGCTTGCGGGTGGCCGTGGCCTTGCGGACGGACGTCTTCTTGGACGGAGCCTTTTTCTCTGCCGGAGCGGCGGGGGAGACCGGGGTCTCCTTGGCGGGCTCGGGCGTTGCCTCCACCTTCGGGGCAGCCTTAACCTCAGCGGCCTTCGGCGCCGGCTTGGCCTTTACCTCGGCCTTGGGCTCCTCTTTGGTGGCAGCGGACTTGGGCTCTGTCTTGGTAGCTGCGGCCTTGGTCGTGGTCTTTTTGGCCGTCGTCGTGGTGCGCTTGCGCGTGGTGGTCTTGGCGGCCGGCTTCGTCTCGACAGCCGCCTCGGTCTTGGGCTCGACGGGGGTTTCCTCGACCTTGACAGCAGACTTTGCGGCGGCCTTCGAGGTCGTCTTCGCAGCGGCCTTCGTCGCGGCAGCCTTCGTGGTCGTCGACTTCGTTGCCGTGGTCTTCTTGGCTGCCGTTGCCTTCTTGGCGGTCGTGGTCTTGGTCGCGATCGCCTTCTTAGCAGCAGTCTTTGCCGGAACCTTGGCGGCCGGCTGGGCCTCAGCGACCTCGGCCTTTACCTCGGGAGCAGCTTCGGCTTCGGCGGCCTTCTTGGCAGCGGCGGTCGTGCGCTTGCGCGTGGTCGTTGCCTTGGTAGCGGTCGTCTTTGCTGCGGCGGTCTTGGTGGCAGCAGCTTTGGTCGTCGTAGCCTTCTTGGCGGTCGTCTTGCGGGTCGTGGTCTTCTTAACTGCGGGCTTTGCAGCGGGCTTGACCTCGGCCTCTGCCTCAGGAGCAACCTCAGCCTTCACCTCAGGCTCGTCCTTTGCGGGCTCAGCCTCAACCGGCTTCTCCTCGGCCTTGGGCTCCTCAGCGGCCACCGGTTCAGCAACAGTCTCAGGCTCGTCGACAACAGCCGCCGGCCTCTCAATCTCCGGATGCATAAAGAAGTACAGGTCCAGATACTTGTCGGCCGAGCGCGTCCAGCTAAAGTCCTGGCTCATGGCCTGCGTGACCAGCTGGTTCCAGGCGTCGCGGTTATCCCAGAACAGGCGTGCCGCGCGGAACACGGCGTCGCCCATCTCGTCGCCGTTAAAGTTGCTAAACGAGAAGCCCGTGCCCTCGCCGGTAAACTCGTTGTACGGGATCACAGTGTCCTTCAGACCACCGGTCTCGCGAACAATCGGCAGGGTGCCGTAGCGCATGGCGATAATCTGCGACAGGCCGCAGGGCTCAAACTTCGAAGGCATTAGGAACATATCGGCGGCAGCATACATGCGCTGTGACAGCGCCGGATCGAACTCGATGCGTGCGGCCATGGTTCCGGGGTACTTGTCCTGGAAGTAGCGCAGGCCGTCCTCGTAGTCGCGGTCGCCGGTGCCCAGCACCGCCACCTGCACGCCGCCGGCCAGGATGCGGTCGAGCGCGTACATGACCAGGTCCATGCCCTTCTGGCGCGTCAGACGCGTGACCATGACCATAAGCGGACGGTCGTCGCGAACCTCGAGCCCCAGCTCTTCCTGCAGCTTGGCCTTGCACACGGCCTTGCCAGAACGGTCCTCGACGGTGTAGTTGGCGGTAATGCGCTTGTCGGTCGCCGGGTCAAAGCCCGCGACGTCAATGCCATTCAAAATGCCCTGCAGCGCGTAGGAGCGCTCGCGCAGCACACCGTCCAGGCCCTCACCAAACTCGGGCGTCTGGATCTCGTTGGCATAGGTGGGGCTCACTGTAGTGATGGCGTCGGCATAGCGCAGGGCTCCCAGCATGTAGTTGATGCTGCAGGCGTCGCAACGCAGCTGCGAGGCAGCCGCCGGAATATGCGCCACACCCAGGATGTCCTCCATCACGGTGTCGCTAAACTGGCCCTGGAACGCCACGTTGTGGATCGAGAACACGGTCTTGACGCGGTCGTACAGCGGCAGGCCCTGGTAGAACTCGCGCAAAAACACGGGCGCCAGTGCCGTCTGCCAGTCGTTGCAGTGCAGGATGTCGCACTCAAAGCCGGCCGGTAGGTGCTGCAGGCTCTCGGTGATGGCCTTGGAGAAGAACGCAAAACGCTCGCCGTCGTCAAAGAAGCCGTACGGATAGTCGCGCGCAAAGTAGCGCTCGTTGTCGATGAACATATAGGTGACGCCGTCGTGCTCGAGCTTCTCGAGACCGCAGTACTCGTTACGCCAGCCCAGGCTCACGTAAAAGTCGGAGAAGTGCTCCATTTGCGCCTTGTACTCGTCCTTGATGGTGGCGTACTTGGGCACCATCACGATGACTTCGGCGCCGGCGCGCACGAGCGCCGCAGGCAGCGAGCCCGCTACGTCGCCCAGGCCACCGGTCTTTACAAACGGCGCGCACTCGGCCGAGGCAAACACGATCTGCATCTTTTTGCTGGAATCAGCCATATTGTCTCCCATGTTGCAATTCGAGAATAGCCGCCTGGTGCGAACCGGGCGGCTATTCTACATGTTACGAGCGATGTTGCGGTACCAACGTTAACGTACGATGGTGGTATCGGAAGTTAACGGAGCCTTGCCCAGCACCAGGATGTTCTCGGGCGTGCCGCGAAGCTCGGTGTTGGTGGGAACCACGTTGTTCTTGTCCAGGATGGCGTTCTCAACGCGGGCGCCGCTCTTGATGATGCAACTCTGGTTGATGATCGAGTTGGTCACCGAGGCACCCTCCTCAACCACGACGCCGCGCGACAGGATCGAGTTGCGCACGGTGCCCTTGATGATGCAGCCGGCCGAGATGATCGAGTTGCAGGCGTGGCTGCCGGTCGCATAACGCGAAGGCGGCACGTCGTGAGCCTTGGTCAGGATCGGGCGCTCAGGATCGAAGAGCTGGTCGGCTACGGTCTGGTCGAGCAGGTCCATGCTGCGGCGATACAGCGACTTCTCGCTAAACACGCCCACGACCTCGCCCTTGTACTCGTAGCTGCACACGTCGATGTTGCCAAAGTCGCCCTGGAGTGCCTCGAGCAGGTCCAGATAGTCGGCGGCCTGGTAGTGGTCGATAATCTCGAGCAGCGTCTCGCGGTTGACGATGCAGCAGTCCATAGAGGCGTTGTCGCCGTACACGACGCCGGCGCTCACGCCCGTCAGGCGGCCGTTCTCGTTAATCTCGAGCTTGGTCTCGTCATCGACGTTGCGCGTGGCCTTGCAGTACACCACAGTCATCTGGGCGCCGGAGTTCTCGTGCGCCTCGATGATCGTGTTGAGGTCCATGTTAAAGATGATGTTGGTGCCCATCATCACAACGTAGGGCTTGTCCGAGCGCTGGAACAGCGTCTTGTTAGAGATGATGTCGCGCAGCAGGAAGCGCATGCCGCCCTTGGTGGTGCCATACGCGTTGCCGGGCACCATGAACAGGCCGCCCTTCTTGCGGTCCAGGCCCCAGTCCTTGCCCGAGCCCACGTGGTCGATCAGGGAACGGTAGTTGCCCGGCATGACGACGCCGACGGTCTTGATGCCGGCATTCATCATGTTGGACAGCGGGAAGTCGATCAGGCGGTATCGGCCCAAAAACGGAACGGACGCGATGGGGCGGTCCTTGAGCAGCACGCTGCCGTAGGTCGAAGAGTAGTTAGCGGTGATATAACCGATGGCCTTGCGATTGATCATCGGATCATTCCCCCTTCCCGATAACGACGTCATTTCCAACGACGGCCGTATCCTTGGTGGTATCGACAGAGCCGAGCTTCACGCCCTCTTCGACCGTGGAGTTCTCGCCCAAAATAGCGCGGCAGATGTGCGCGCCGCTCTTAACGTGCGCACCCGGCAGCAGCACGGAGTCCTCGACCACGGCGCGCTCCTCGATGATGACATCGGTCGAAAGGATCGAGTGGCGAGCGGTGCCGTAGATCTTGCAGCCGTTGGAGACCAGGCAGTCGTCCAGGCGGCCGTCAGGGCCAATGTAGTGCGGCGGACGCGTGGTGATGTTGGACATGATGGGGAAGTGCTTGTCGAACAGATCGAACTCGGGGTTGTTGCCCAGCAGGTCCATCGAGGTCTCGTGGAAGCTGGCGATGGTGCCGACATCCTTCCAAAAGCCGTGGAACTCGTAGCTGTACAGGCGCTTGCCCTCGCCGAGCAGCTTGGGGATGATGTCCTTACCAAAGTCGTGGCTCGAGCGCTGGTCCAGAGCGTCCTCCTCGAGTGCCTCAATCAGCACGTCGGCCGAGAAGATGTAAATGCCCATGGACGCGAGGTTCGAATCGGGCTTATCGGGCTTCTCGGTGAACTTGGTGATGCGGCCGTCCTCGGGGTCGGTGGTCAGGATGCCAAAGCGGCTGGCCTCCTCCCACGGCACGGGCATAACGCTCACCGTGAGATCTGCGTTGTTCTCAATGTGCGTCTTGAGCATCTTGCGGTAATCCATGCGATACAGGTGATCGCCCGAAAGAATCAGGACGTACTTGGGGTCGTTGGCCTTGATGTAGTCCAGGTTCTGCGTAATGGCGTCGGCCGTGCCCGCATACCAGGCGCCGCCGGTCTGCGTCTCGTACGGCGGCAGGATCGACACGCCGCCGTCGCGGCTGTCCAGATCCCACGCCTCGCCGGAGCCTACGTAGGCATGCAGCAGGTAGGGGCGATACTGCGTCAGAACGCCCACCGTGTCGATGCCCGAGTTGGAGCAGTTGGAGAGCGAAAAGTCGATAATGCGGAACTTGCCACCAAAGCTAACCGCCGGCTTAGCGATCTTTTGGGTGAGTGCCCCCAATCGGCTGCCCTGTCCTCCTGCGAGGAGCATCGCGATGCATTCTTTCTTACTCATCGATTTCTCCTTCTGTCATCGATGTTCCTAAACCCATTAGCGACGGGCGTGGCGCAACGTCGCGCCCGTCGAGTAATGCCGTGCTGGCATAGGGGAGCTCGCGGCCTTTACGCGTGCCAGATCTCGTCGCGGTACTCGCGAATGGTGCGGTCGCTCGAGAACCAGCCGCTCGAGGCGGTGTTGAGCAGGGCCTTGCGGTTCCAGGTCTCCTGGTCGCCGTAGCTGTTCGTGAGCTTCTCCCATGCATCCACGTAGCTGCGGAAATCGGCCATGACCAGATCGGGGTCGTTGTTGTTCATGAGCTCGTTGTAGATGCTCTCGAAGTTGCCCGAAAGACCCGCAAAGGTGTTGTCCTTGAGCTCGTCCATCACGCGGCCCAGACGCTCGCGGTCGCCGTTGAGGGTATCCCACGCAAAGTAGCTGTTGGATGCCCAGAGCTGCTCGACCTCGGGGGCGGTCAGGCCAAAGATGGCCTCGTTCTCGCGGCCGGCCAGGTCGGCGATCTCGATGTTGGCGCCGTCGAGGGTACCCAGCGTAATGGCGCCGTTCATCATGAGCTTCATGTTGGACGTGCCCGAGGCCTCCTTGCCGGCCGTGGAGATCTGCTCCGAGATCTCGGCGGCGGGGTAGATGAGCTGCGCGTTGCTCACGCGGAAGTTGGGGATAAAGCAGACCCTCATGACCTCGTTGACGCGGGCATCGTTGTTGATGACGTCGGCCACGGAATTAATGAGGCGGATGGTCTCCTTGGCGAAGGTGTAGCTCGAGGCGGCCTTGCCGCTAAAGATGAAGGTCGTCGGCGTCACGTGGAAGTTGGGATCGGCGATGCGACGGTTGTAGATGTCCATCACCTTCATGATGTTCATGAGCTGGCGCTTGTAGGCATGGAAGCGCTTTACCTGGACATCGAAGACGGTGTTGGGGTCAATGACCAGACCGGTCTCGGCCTTGACGTAGGCGGCCAGACGCTCCTTGTTGGCGCGCTTGGAGGCACCCACGGCCTTCAGGAACTCGGTGTCGTTCTGGAACTCCTTGAGTTTCTCCAGCTCAAAGGCGTCCTTTAGCCAGCCATCGCCAATGGCCTCGGTCACGAGCTTGGCATAGGTGGGGTTGGCCTCGGCAAAGAAGCGACGGTGCGAGATGCCGTTGGTCTTGTTGTTGAACTTCTCGGGCGTCAGGGCATAGAAGTCCTTGAGTACGATGTTCTTGATGATGTCGGAGTGGATCTTTGCCACGCCGTTGACGCTGTGGCTGCAGATCACGGACAGGTTGGCCATGCGAATCTCGCCGTCCCACAGAATGGCGGTCTGGCGCAGGCGCTCCTGCCAGCCCTCCTGCGTGGTGTCGAACGACTCGTGCCAACGACGGCTGATCTCGTCGATGATCTGGTACACGCGGGGGAGGAGCTTGGAGAACGTGCCGATGGGCCACTTCTCCAGAGCCTCGGGCAGGATGGTGTGGTTGGTGTAGCTCACGACCTGCGTCACGATGTTCCAGGCGTCGTCCCACTCGAGCTTCTTCTCGTCGATGAGGATGCGCATGAGCTCGGGGCCGCACATGGCGGGGTGGGTATCGTTGGTATGGATGGCCACAAACTGCGGCAGCAGCTCCCAGTTAGCGCCGTGCTCCTTCTCAAAGGTGTCGAGCAGGCTGTAGATGCCTGCCGATACAAACAGGTACTCCTGCTTCAGGCGCAGCAGACGGCCGTGCTCGCCGGCGTCATTGGGGTAGAGGATGGCGCTGATGGCCTCGGCCTCGGCGCGCTCGGCGTCTGCTAGGGCATAGTCGCCGCGGTTGAAGGCCTCCAGATCAAAGTGCTCCTCGACCGGCTCGGCGGCCCATACGCGAAGCTTGTTGACGGTCTCGCCGGCATAGCCCACGACGGGGATGTCATAGGGGACGGCCAGGATGTCCTGCGTGTCCACCGTGCGGTAGAACGTGCGGCCGTTCTCCTCAAAGCCCTCGACGCGGCCACCAAACTTGATGGTCACGGCCTTGTCCTGACGACGGACCTCCCAGGGATAGCCGTGGGTGAGCCACTCGTCGGTGGCCTCGACTTGGCTGCCGTTGACGATCTCCTGCTTAAACAGGCCGTAGCGGTAGCGCATGCCGTTGCCGTAGCCGGCAATGCCCTCGGCTGCCATGGAATCCAGGAAGCACGCGGCCAGACGGCCCAGGCCACCGTTGCCCAGTGCCGGATCGGGCTCCTGGTTCTCGATGACGGACAGGTCAAAGCCCATCTCGTCGAGCGCCTCGGCGACCATGTCGCGCACGCCAAAGTTGAGCAGGTAGTTGTCGAGCAGGCGGCCGATCAAAAACTCGATCGAGAAGTAGTACACGCGCTTCTTGCCCTCGGCGGTGGCGCGGGCATCGCTCTTGGTGGCAACGGTGCGGGCCTTCTCGGCCACGAGCTTGGCCAGGGCATTAAAGCGGTCGAGGCCGCTCGCGGCCTCGACGCTCTTGCCGCTGATGCTCATGACGGCATCGCGATAGAGCTCGGTAAACTCCTGCTTGTTGTCGAAGATCTTATTCATACGTTCCTTTCCCCCGGGGATGTTTCTCCCGGAACGGTTATGACTTGTATCCTACGCCCCGGCGGGGCGGGTAATTACAGTGGTAACACCTTTGTTACGCTTTCTTGGCAGGATCCTTAACGGCAGCTGCCTTGGCCTTGGAAGCAGCCTTCTTGGCCGTGGTGGACTTGGCCGAAGCCTTGGCAGCGGGCTTGGCAGCCTTCGCCTTGGCCGGAGCCTTCTTTGCGGCCGCGGGCTTGGGCTTCACCGAGGACGTGCGCTTGCGCGTCGCCTTCTTGGGCTCCTCGACCACGGGCGGCTTGTAGCTGCTGGGACCGCGGCGCTTAAGCACTACGCCTGTCAGGCCGGGCACCTTCATCTCGATGGAGTCCATCTGCCCGTTCCAGGGATAGGGTTCGCTCGAGCAGGTGTAGGGCTCCTCACCGGCGTATCCGCTGCCACCGAACTCAGGACGGTCGGAATCAAAGATGACCTCCCAGTCACCCTCGCGCGGCACGCCCACGCGGAAGCTCTCGTAGCTCGCGGGATCAAAGTTGATCAGGATCACCAGGTCGTCATCGACGTCCTCGCCTTGGCGCACAAAGCTCACGATGGACTGCTTGGAGTTGTCCGCGTCGATCCAGGTAAAGCCGTCATCGGTGTAGCCGCGCTCGTACAGGGCGGGTTCGGCGGTGTACAGATGGTTGAGAGCCTTGATAAACGCCTGATGATGACGGTGGGTCTCGTACTCCTCGGTCAGGAACCACTGGATGGACTCGTAGTAGCGCCACTCAATAAACTGG
Organism: uncultured Collinsella sp.; assembly: GCA_902478885.1. Taxonomy (GTDB): domain Bacteria; phylum Actinomycetota; class Coriobacteriia; order Coriobacteriales; family Coriobacteriaceae; genus Collinsella. The sequence goes on from CABSMS010000031.1 coordinate 14,580, forward strand.
CCGATCTCGTTGCCCATAAAATTGAGCTTGGCACCGGGGTGCGTCATTTGGTAGAAAGCCAGCGTGCGCAGGCCGGCAAACTGGCGCCACCAGTCGCCCGGCATGCGGCCGATCAGCGAGCACTTGCCGTGTACGACCTCGTCGTGGCTCAGCGGGCAAATAAAGTTCTCGGTAAAGGCGTACATGATGGAGAACGTGAGCAGCCCGTGGTTGCCGGGGCGCCACGGAAAATCGGTCTGCATGTAGTGCAGGGTGTCGTTCATCCATCCCATGTCCCACTTGTAGTGGAAGCCCAGGCCGCCGTCCTGCGGCGGGTAGGTCACGAGCGGCCACGCGGTGGACTCCTCGGCCATCATCATCACGTCGGGGAAGTGGGCCTCCACGACGCAGTTGACCTGGCGGATAAACGCGCTGGCGTCCAGGTCCTCCTCGGTACCGTACTTGTTGAACTTCTTTTGGCCGGGATCGTCGATGCCAAAGTTGAGGTACAGCATGCTGGACACGCCGTCCATGCGAATGCCGTCAACGTGGAAGTTCTCGAGCCAATACAGCACGTTGGAGACCAGGAAGGAGCGGACCTCGCCGCGGGCGAAGTCAAACTTGTGCGTGCCCCAGTTGGGGTGAATCTCGTGCTCAAACAACATGTGGCCGTTAAAGGTGGCAAGACCGTGGGAGTCGGCGCAAAAACCGCCGGGCACCCAGTCCATGATCACGCCGATGCCCGCCTCGTGGCACGCATCGATAAAGTGCATGAGCTGCTGCGGGTTTCCGTAGCGCGACGTGGCGGCATAGTAGCCGGTCGTCTGGTAGCCCCAGGAGCCATCGAAGGGATGCTCCATAAGCGGCATGACCTCGATATGCGTATAACCCATGTCGCGCACATAATCCACGAGCTCGACCGACAGGTCGTCGTAGGTATAGAACTCGCCGCGCTGCGCGGGAAAGGGGTCCATGGGACCGGGGTAGTTGCCGTACTCGTCCGGCTCGCCCTGTGGCGCGTCGCCGTGGCGCTTCCACGAGCCAATATGCACCTCGTAGATGTTGAGCGGCTGCGACATGTGGTTGTGGCCGGCGCGGCGCTTGAGCCACGCGGCGTCGTTCCACTTGTAGCCATCGAGGGCCCACAGCACGCTGGCGGTACCCGGAGGGCACTCGGCCTTAAAGGCATACGGATCGGCCTTGTAGAGCTTTTCGCCCTCGTTGGTCTCGATGAGATATTTGTAGAGCTGGCCCTGCTCGGCGCCAGGAATAAAGCCTTCCCAGATAGCGCTCGTATGCACGGGCACCAGCGGGTTGGCTTGTTCATCCCAATTGTTGAATTCACCGATAACGTGGACGCTTTTAACGTCGGGCGCCCAAACGCAAAAACGCCAGCCGCGCGTACGCTGCTGCGTGTCGGGATGCGCGCCCATCTTTTCCCAGCTGCGCTCCCACATTCCAATGCCAAACAGGTAGACATCGTCCTTGGAGAGCTCCGGTGCGTGCGGAGCCGGTTTGCGAGTTGCGGGCTTTTTAGCCGTTGGCTTTAGCTTTGAATCGCTCACGTTTGATCCCATCATGACGCGGCAGCGTGTTGCCTTGGTGACTAGATGCGAAAGGTCCAAGGCTGCACGAATCGAAGGGACGGCGAAGTTTCTGTGATTCGTTCCACCTCGCGTGCTCGGTGGAACTTTCGGCAGAAACTACGATAACACCTGTGCGTTAGTTTTATGGACGAAAGCAGATTTGCGGGGGCGTTTAATCGGTAAGCGACATGTTTATACCACTGGCAGATTTGACGTGGTAAAACTCTTGACAGTTTTACCAATTTGGGTTTCAAAATTGTTTGGCTGACGTTTGGTAAAACGTTTTTAGCAGGATGTTTACCATTTGATATCGAAAGGTTCGTTTATGCCCTATACCGCCACTCCCAAGGTTGCTTTTATTTTCGATTGCGATGGCACGCTGGTTAATAGCACCCCCGTTTGGGCCTATGCCCAGCCCGAGTTATTGCACCGCCACGGTGTCGACGTGACGGTCGACGATTTTGCCCAGTTTGAGCATTTGTCGCTGGAGGATGAGTGCCAGGCCTACCACGACACCTGGGGCATTGGCGCGAATGGCGAGGAGCTGTATCGCGAGCTTAGCGACATCCTGATCGATGGCTACTCCAAGGTGCCGCCGCGCGAGGGGCTCCTGGCGTTTTTGGAGCAGGCGAAGGCGGCAGGCATTGCCATGTGCGTGGCTACGTCCACGCCGGCCGAGCTGGTGCAGTCTGCGCTCGCTGGTGCCGGACTCGATGCGTACATGGAGTTTGTGACCACCACAGGTGAGGCGGGACGTTCCAAGCAGTTCCCCGATGTATACGAGCTGGCGCTGCGCCGCTTGGAGGAGCGCCATGGGCACAAGTTTGAGCGCGCATGGGTGTTTGAGGACGCCGTCTTTGGCTTAAAGAGCTCTGGCACCGCAGGCTTTAAGCGCGTAGGCATCTATGACCCGCATGGCCGCATGAAGCGCGACGATGTGCGCGACAACTGCGATATCTTTATCGACAGCTATGAGGACCTGGATCTGGCTCACGTGCTTTCGTTTGAGGGATAGGCGAGGGCTGTGGCTTGCAAGGTATTAGTGGTCTGCGGCTCGCCCGTGGTGGCGAGCCCCGAGTTGCTGTGCCACCTGGCAGGGGAGTGCGATCACGTTGTCGCCGTGGACCGCGGGCTCGACGCGCTGCTGGGCGCCGGTCTTGGCTGCGACGTTTATGTGGGGGATGCCGACACGGTGAGCGATGCTGGCCGAGCGTTGGTCGATGCCACCGAAGCCTTTGAGGTGGAGCGCCACGACCCCTACAAGGACTATACCGATCTGGCGCTGGCGCTCGATTCCGTCCGCCGTCGCTGGCCGGGTGCCGAAGTAGTTGCGACCTCCGCCACGGGCGGCCGTTCGGACATGGCGCTTTCCGTACTGGGCCTGCTCGCGGGCTACAAGGGCGCCCCAGTCTGGATTGCCGAAGACGAGATCACGGCCCGTATCCTGCACGGAGGCGAATCCTGGGCCATCGAAGGTGCCGAAGGCAAGACGTTTTCTATCATCGCCATAGCCCCCAATACCGAGGTAAGCGAACACGGCCTAGAATGGGAGCTAGACCACAGCCCCCTGGGCCTGTTGGCCGACACGGGCATTAGCAACGTCGTCAGGTCAACAGCTACAATCCAAGTCCACACCGGCACCGCCATCGCTTACCTCTACAAGTAAGCTCTATCGCATCAGGGTTTTATCGGGACGGTGGATAGAAATAAGCGCTCGAAGAGTGATTATTTCTGCCCCGTCCCAGGAAAACCCGTAAGTAAGAGATTCAACCCAAAATAGTCCTTGCATCAAAGAAAGTCTTCCCCTATAGTATCTCCTCGTCACGGGGGCGTAGCTCAGCTGGGAGAGCGCTTGACTGGCAGTCAAGAGGTCAGGGGTTCGATCCCCCTCGTCTCCACCATCGTGAATGCAGGGCCACTCAATCGAGTGGCCTTTTTTATTTGCATGCGATATTAAGTGGCTGAACTGCATTTTTGCAAAATATGCAAAATGCTTTCCTGTTCAAGTTCGCCGTCAGCAGCAGTTGTCGCAAATTTTGCGACAACTACACCTAAAAAGTCGTCCAACAATCTGCCTCAAAATGTGTTGACTCTGTAGCCAGGCGTGTCTATTGTGCGATGAGTATCTTCGCAATGCGACGCCCGCGCCCGCCCCATAAAAAGTTGCACAATTTATTTCTCATGTCTGTACGTAGTTTGTTAGACAAACGCGATTATCGGCGCTGCTCGCTGCTTCATTTGGGCTTCAGGAACGCTCCCAATTATTGCCAGCACCCCAATAACCTGCGTCAATGTGAACAACATCCCAAAATAACCCCCTTAAGCACGTCAAATGAACGATATGTTGTCCAACGCAGCCCAAATCAATTTCACTAACAGCTTGTGCTAGGATACCTAACGTTACATGAGTTCAACTGTGCTCACGGCTCCAGCAAGCCACAAAGCGTAGGGTCGATCAGCATCCGGCCGTAACGGCGGTGCCAGAAACACCACGAGCTCCAATAAAGAAGTCATGCGACGTTACTTATTTGTATTGAGTTAATTCACAGGTGCAAATAGTTATAATCTTGCATGTCAAAGCGTAGCAGTCCTACAGCTGTTTGCGTGCGGTCCAGTTTTGTACCCGCTTGACTGGTTCGCACGCAGCCAGCTGGAGACGCGGTTATTTTGCGATACACGTCCGCGTCTCTAGCCACTGCACTTATACATACCGTTCACGGTGGGGCAGAGCCACGTGCTTGTCTAACTGGGCTCAGGGTTTGAATATGGAGCGCCTTCGTGCACAAGCGCCCTGGCGAAGCCATACCCAAACCCCGTGAGCCACACGTAAGACAGCAAGGGGGTGATGCTCGTGTGGTATGTGATTCAGGTCATAAACGGTCGCGAAGATGTAATGCGCGAGCGCATCGAGCACGTGGTGCCAGTGGGTGCCACGCAAGAGCTCTTTTATCCCCAATTTCAAACCGAGATCAAAGTACACGGCGAATGGGTCAAGACGACCAAGCCGCTGTTCCATGGTTATCTCATCTGCGATACGGCAGACCCCCGCACCGTGCAACAGTGTTTGCTGCGTATGGACGACTTTGCCCGGGTGCTTACCCAGGACGGTCAGTTTGTGCCGCTGGCAAAAGAAGAGGTCCAGCTTATTGGCGGCTTTACGCATAGGGGAGACCGCGTAGTGCCCATGAGCGAGGCCCTTAAAGACGGCGACCAGGTCGTAGTGACGGCAGGCCCGCTGTTGGGTCACGAGGGCCTCATAAAAACCATTAATAGACGCAAGAGCACTGCTTATCTGGAGCTCGATCTGTGCGGCCGACGCGTAACCACCCGCGTTGGCCTTGCCGTGCTTTCAAGCGAGCAGCGCGTCATGCGCAACCTTAAAAAGGCAATCGCCTAGTTGCAGGCGATCGCTACACAGAACAGGGAGGATCCCCGACCCGGGGACGAGGTCTTGGAAGAAAACGTGTCGGATAAAACTCAATTTGCAACGGATGCGCCTGCGGGGGCAGCGCTCATTGCTCAGGCCATGGACCGACGCGAGGGCGCCGGCCGCTACAAGGCTATGCAGTCCATCATGGACTGGGATCGTTCGCGCTTGGTCTACCGCGCCGTTAAGCGCGCCTTTGACGTCGTGTTCAGCGGCTGCGTGCTGGCCGTCATCGCCGTTCCCAGCCTTGTGCTTGCCGCGGCCATCCGCCTTGAGAGCGAGGGCAACCCCTTCTACAGCCAGATCCGCGTGGGCCAGACCCACCGTGATGGCAGCCTGTCCACCTTCCGCATGTGGAAGTTCCGCTCCATGTACAAGGACGCCGACGAGCGCCTGGCAGATCTCAAGGAGCAGAACGAGATCGCCGGTGCCATGTTCAAGATGAAGGAGGACCCGCGCGTTACCAGGATCGGCAAGTTCATCCGCTGTCTCTTATACACATCTCCGAGCCCACGAGACTAGCGCTCA
>CABSMS010000032.1 GCA_902478885.1 uncultured Collinsella sp.
GAGATGAGCGCTAGTCTCGTGGGCTCGGAGATGTGTATAAGAGACAGTCTCTAAGGAGGGCTCAATTCTGGACATGGCTGTCGAGTGCGGCATCTGTAAGAAGATGGGCTCCTGGTTTGCCTATGGCGAGGACAAGCTCGGCAACGGTCGCGAGGCCGCCAAGGCTTTCCTGCGCGAACACCCCGATTGCGCCGACGAGATTGAGCATAAGGTTCGCCTTGCCTGCGGACTTGAGTTTGATGACGATGCTCCGTCCGAGGTCGAGCTGACCGATCAGCCTGCGCCTGAGGAGTTTGATGAGCTTTACGCCATCGATGGTTCCGCTATGCTCGATGATGACGACGAGTAGCGGTTACGCTCATGTCGTATACGGTGACCGAGGCCACGGTCGTCTTTCCCGATAAGAAGGCGGCCTCCTCGTTCTCGAGCGGGTATGCGTCCAAAAAGCCTTGCGCACATATCGATTGTGAGCTTGAGGGCGGTTTTGAGCGGTCCATTTGGATTCCCGTGCGGGTTGCGCGCCTGTATGTCAAAATCCGCCCCGATCTTCCCTGTGATTGGGATAACTTTCGTGAGGCTGTGCAGCTTGTCGAGCGTAAATGTGCACTTACCATGGTGACTGAGATGTTATCGCGCCGCGACCATGCGACGGGTGAGGTCCGTGACAAGCTGGCTCGCTACGGCTTTCACCAGCCCGCGATCGATTTCGCCGTCGAGCGCGCCACCGAGTATCACTTTTTAGACGAGAACCGCTTTTGCTCGTACTTTATCGAGGAACGCAAGCGGCGCGGTTGGGGACAGCGCAAAATCGAGACCGAGCTCAAGCGTCGTCATGTCGTGCTCGATGACATTCCCGGTTATCCCGAGGAATATTTTGCCGTCGAAGACGATTTGGCGCGTGCGTTAGCCCTGCTTGCCAAGCGGCGTGTTCCAGAGACGCGCGGATTCGAAAAACTGGTTCGGTTTTTGATGGGCAAGGGCTTCTCGTATCACATCGCCGCCGATGCCGTTAAGGCACGCCTCGATGCCGAATGCGAGGAATGTGCGGTTTAGGCGTATGCGTTTTGTGGCCCTGCCGTTCACCGCGTTTTAGCCGCCGTGCTGGGGCCATTTATTTGACAGTTGTTGTGGTTCAACGTACGATAAACACTGTCATTTGCTTTGTGATATGTGCTCATCTGTGATGAGTTTGTTTATATGTTTATCTGTATCCGACCCGCATAAGCTGCGCCCATATTACTCAAATGTCGCGAGCCGTTCGTAAGGACGGTTCGCTTTGTTGTGTAACGAATCCATAAAAAGGAGTGAGCATGCCTATCATTGCAGCGCTCGTTGGCATCGTTTTGGGTGCCATCGCCGCCATTGCCTACATGCGCACCGCCAAGCAGGGTAGTCTTCACGAGGCCGACGAAAAGATCCAGTCGGCACACGCACAGGCTGAGTCCCTGATCGGTGATGCAAAGCGTCAGGCCGAGACCCTCAAAAAAGAGGCTCTGCTCGAGGCTAAAGAGGAGATCATCAAGAACAAGCAGGCCGCCGAGGCCGAGGACAAGCAGCGTAAGAGCGAGATTCGTACGCTCGAGAACCGCGTGATGCAGCGCGAGGAATCCCTCGATCGCCGCAACGACGCTCTCGACAAGCGCGAGCATCAGCTGTCCAGTCAGGCCGGTCAGGTCGAGAAGCGCTCCCGTGAGCTCGAGGAGCTCTGCGCAAAGCAGACCTCCGAGCTCGAGCGTATCGCCGACCTTACCCGCGAGGATGCCCACAAGGAGCTCCTCGATAAGGTTCGCGGCGAGGTTACCCACGAGGCCGCCACGATTATTCGCGAGTCCGAGCAGCAGGTTCGCGCCGAGTGCCACAAGACCGCCCAGGAGATTCTTTCCCTGGCGATTCAGCGCTGCGCTGCCGACCACACTGCCGAGGTCACCGTTACCTCCGTGCACATTCCCTCTGATGACCTCAAGGGCCGTATCATCGGTCGCGAGGGTCGCAACATCCGCACCTTCGAGCAGGTTTCCGGCGTCAACCTCGTGATCGACGACACGCCCGAGACCGTCGTTCTTTCGAGCTTCGACCCGGTCCGTCGTGAGACCGCCCGTGTCGCCCTCGAGAACCTCATCGCCGACGGCCGCATTCACCCTGCCCGCATCGAGGAGATGTATCACAAGGCTGCCGACCTGGTTCAGCAGCGCGTGCGCGAGGCTGGCGAGCAGGCTGCCTTCGATACCGGCATCCACGATCTGCACCCCGAGATCGTCAAGACCCTTGGTGCCCTGCGCTACCGTACTTCGTTTGGTCAGAACGTGCTTCAGCACTCCCTCGAGGTCTCTGATCTGTGCGGCGTGATGGCTTCCGAGCTTGGCCTGGACGTTGTGACCGCCAAGCGCGCCGGCCTGCTTCACGACCTGGGCAAGGCAATTGACCACGACGTCGAGGGCCCGCATGCCGTCATCGGCGCCGAGCTCGCCCGTCGTTATGGCGAGAAGCCCGTTATCGTCCACGCTATCGAGGCTCACCATGCCGATGTCGACCCCAACACGGTGCTCGATGTCCTGGTACAGGCCGCCGATGCTGTCTCTGCCTCTCGCCCCGGTGCCCGTCGCGAGTCTGCCGAGAACTACATCAAGCGCCTTGAGAAGCTCGAGGAGATCGCCAACTCCCATGACGGCGTCGAGCGTACCTATGCCATGCAGGCTGGTCGCGAGGTCCACGTCATGGTTCAGCCGGACAAGATCTCCGATGCCCAGTCCACGGTTCTGGCTCACGATATCGCCCATCAGATCGAGGAAGAGATGGAGTATCCCGGTCAGGTGCGCGTCGTCGTGATTCGCGAGAGCCGCGCTGTCGATATCGCTAAATAACATGAGCGACGCGAACGAGCTCATCTCATTTATCGCGTCGATGTCGGGGGAGGGCAACCTTCGCGTCGAGGAGAACCTTGGCGAGGGGTATGTCCGCCTCCGCGTTTCGGAGGCCGAGCGGCGCCAGGCAAAGCACGACATTCAGCATGTCGAGGATATCGTCATCGAAATGCTCCGTAATGCTCGCGATGCTGGCGCCGACAAGGTCTATCTCGCCACGACCAAGGAAGATGGCGTCCGCACGCTTGTCTTTCTGGATAACGGTTCGGGCGTTCCGCAGGATATGCAAGAGCGAATCTTCGATGCCCGCGTTACCTCCAAGCTCGAGAGCATGAAGATGGACCGTTGGGGCGTTCACGGTCGTGGCATGGCATTGTTTTCGATCAAGCAGAACACCGACGAGGCCCGCGTGGTCACGTCCGGTGTCGATCTTGGCTCAGCCTTTAAGGTGAGCGTTGCGGCCGACCACCTCAGTGAGCGTGCCGATCAGTCCAGCTGGCCCCAGGCCGTCAAGGATGAGGACGGGCGTTATGTCTGTGCTCGCGGTCCTCATAATATTATTCGCGCTGCTTGTGAGTTTGCGCTCGAGGAGTTGCGTGGTTGCGATGTCTATCTTGGTTCTCCGTCTGAGATTGCCGCGACCCTTTATGCTCAGGCGTCAAGTCGGCTCGATACGTCTCGTCTCCTGTTCATTGACGACGAGAGCGAGCTTCCGGTTGTCGACCGTTTAGGCCTTGCCTCCGATGCCGAGGACTTTATCCGTATTTGCTCGGGTTTGGGTCTTGAGATGTCCGAGCGCACGGCACATCGCATTTTGGCAGGGCAGATTAAGCCCGTTCGCGGTGTGACCGCGCGTCTGCTGCGCGAGCGTGATTCGTCCTCGCATGCGCCGGCTCCTGTCGATCTCGCGAAGGATCGTCGCGGGCTACGTATTGCCAAGGATGACATGGCACAGTTTTCGCGTGCTGTGGAGCGCGACTTTAATGACCTTGCCGCCCGGTACTATCTCAACCTTTGCGGCGACCCAAAGATTCGCGTTTCGCGTGATCGAATCACCGTGACCTTCGATCTTGCCAAAGAGGAATAGTGCCTTTACCGAGTCCACTCGGTACGATAAAGTTATTGCAGTTAAAACGTACTTTTAAACGCAGGAGTTTCTTCATGGATTGCCTGAAGGTATCAAGCAAATCATCGCCCGCGTCCGTTGCCGGCGCCATCGCCGGCATGGTCAAGGATGGTGTGCCCGTCAACATCCAGTGTGTCGGCGCCGGTGCTGTCAACCAGGCCATTAAGGCCGTGGCTATCGCGCGCGGTTTTTTGATTCCAACCGGTTTTGATATTTCCTGCGCGCCCGTGTTCTCCGACATCCTCATTAACGGGGAGTCGCGCACGGCCATCCGCCTTTCTATCTACGTTCACCAAATCAATCGAGCTGCTATGGATAACGTCGTCATGGATGATGTTAAGCCTGTGGCATAGCTTCTGCTTGCCTCGTTTCGCTCCCCATCGTTAGGACTTATGCACATGGACCAGCGTTCCGTACGCGATATTCTTGCCGGTAAAACCTACTTTATCCGCACCTTTGGCTGTCAGATGAATCAGCACGACTCCGAGCGTGTGAGCGGTCTGCTTGATTCGTATGGCTGCCTCATGGCGCTCGATCCCGAGCATGCCGATATCGTTGTGTTCATGACGTGCTGTGTGCGCGAGGCCGCCGATACTCGCCTATACGGTCAGTGTAATTCCTGCAAAAGCCTGCCGCCTTCGCCTTCGGGCAAGCGCGTGGTTGCCGTTGGTGGTTGCATCGCGCAGCGCGATGGCGAGGGCCTGCTCACCAACGTCGATAACGTCAATGTCATCTTTGGCACGCATTCCATCGCACATGTGGCCGAGCTCATTGCTGAGGCGTTCCTTGACGGCAAGCGTCATATCCGCACCAATGAGCATGAGGATACGGATGCTATGAGCATGCCGTGGCATCGCGAGACCCAGTATCACGCCTGGGTGCCCATCATGACGGGCTGCAATAATTTCTGCACCTACTGCATCGTGCCGTACGTGCGCGGTCGCGAAAAGAGCCGCCCCTTCGAGGAAATTGTCGACGAGGTGACCGGTTTGGTGCGCCAGGGCGTGCGTGAGATTACGCTGCTGGGCCAAAACGTTAACTCATATGGTCGCGATCTGTTTGGCAAGCCGCGTTTTGCTGATCTGCTGCGTGCCATGGGCGATACGGGTGTGGAGCGCATCTTCTTTACCTCTTCGCATCCCAAGGACCTGCTGCCCGAGACTATCGACGCCATGGCCGAGACGCCTGCCGTTATGCCGCAGCTGCACCTGGCCGTGCAGTCAGGTTCGACGCGGATCCTCAAAGAGATGAATCGCCGTTATACACGCGAGGACTATCTGGGCCTGGTCGATCGCATTCGCAACCGCATGCCCGACATCGCGCTCTCGACCGACATTATCGTTGGCTTCCCGGGCGAGACTGAAGAGGACTTTGAGCAGACGCTCTCACTTGCCGAGACGGTCCGCTATGCTCAGGCCTATACCTTCATCTATTCCAAGCGCGCCGGTACCCCGGCCGCCGAGATTGATGATCCTACGCCGCATGAGGTTATTCTCGAGCGTTTCAACCGCCTGGTTAAGGTTATCGAGACCACGGCACACGAGTATAACCAGGGTGAGCTTCATACTGTGGTTCCGGCGCTCATTGAGGGAACGAGCAAAAAGAATGACGCGGTGCTACTGGGCAAGAGTCCCAAGAATCAGACCGTGCATGCGCCTATCCCAGAGGGTTACAGCATCGACCAGCTTGTTGGCAAGATCGTTGATGTTGACGTTGACGTTGCCAAGACCTGGTATTTGTCTGGCTCCGTTGTGGGCGAGCCGCGCTAATGGTTGCTCCCGGGGCAGGTCTTTCCGCCGTTGCGATCGTCGGTCCGACGGCGGTTGGTAAGAGCGATGTTGCCGATCGTTTGGCAGCTCGTCTTTCGTCCGAAGTGCTGTCGTGCGATGCGATGCAAATCTATCGCGGCATGGACATCGGTACCGCAAAGATGGCGCCCGATGAGTGTACGGCGGCGCTGTGTCTCGTCGACATTGTAGAGCCGGGTGTGGCGTACTCTGCGGCGCTTTATCAGGCTGACGCTCGCGCGCATGTTGAGCGTTTGCTTGGCGAGGGCCGCCTACCGGTGTTTTGCGGGGGCACAGGCTTGTATCTCAAGGCCGCCCTGGATGAGATGGATTTTCCCTCGGGCGAGCTTGAGGACGATCGTCGCGCGGGGTATCAGGAGCTTGCCGAGCGTATTGGCGAGGAAGAACTGCATGCCCTGCTTGCCGAGCGCGATCCAGAATCAGCTGCTGTTATTCATCCGCATAACGTGCGGCGTGTGATTCGCGCGCTCGAAATGCACGATGATGGCGTTTCCTATGCGCAACAAAAGTCGCAGTTTAGTGTTCCGCGCGAGCATTATCATGCGTTATGGTTTGGCCTGACGCGAAATCGCGAGGTGCTCTATGAACGCATTAACCTACGTGTCGATGTGATGTTTGAGCAGGGTCTTGTTGATGAGGTTCGCGGTCTTATGGACCAGGGGCTGGGAGATGCCCTGACTTCGATGCAGGCAATTGGCTATAAAGAGATCATCGATGCTTTCAATGGCGTGACGAGCATGGATGAGGCTCGCGAACTCATTAAGATGCGTTCGCGTCGCTATGCCAAACGTCAGCTTTCGTGGTTTAAGCGCGATGACCGTATCGCGTGGTTTGATATGGATGAATGTACGATCGATGAGGTCGTTGCTGATATCCTGCATCGTATTGAGGCTGCCTAATGGCTCGTTTCCCCCTTGTTCCCACGGCACCCGAGCCCGAGCGTGCCATTTTGGTTGGTGTTGAGTGGCGCGACAATGCATGGCCACTCGATCGATCGCTCGATGAGCTGGAGCGCCTTGCCCACACGGCTGGTGCCCAGTGCGTGGCTCGCTTGTCTCAGCGTTTGGTAAAGCCGTATCCCAAATCATTTATCGGTTCCGGTAAGGTAGAGGAGCTGTGCGGTCTGGTACATCGCATGGATGCCGATGTCGTTATTTTTGACGACGACCTGACGCCCTCGCAGCAATCCTATTTGGAGAAAGCCGTGGGCGAGCCGGTAAAGATTATCGATCGTACGGCACTGATCTTGGATATCTTTGGCCTGCATGCTCAGACGCGTGAGGGACGCCTACAGGTACAGCTGGCGCAGCTTCAATATCTGTTGCCTCGTCTGCGCGGCATGTGGAGCCATCTCGCCAAGGAACAGACGCGCGGCGGCATCGGCTCACGCTTTGGTCAGGGCGAAAGTCAGCTCGAGGTCGACCGTCGCCTCATTCGTAATAAGATCGCTGCGCTTCGTCGTGAGATCAAGCAGGTTGAACAGCGTCGTGATGTTCAATCCAAGAGTCGTATTGAGTCACCGGCGTTTCGCGTCGCGTTAGCCGGTTATACCAATGCCGGTAAATCGACGTTGCTCAATCGCCTGACAGGCTCTACGGTACTTTCGCAGGACAAGCTGTTTGCTACGCTCGACCCGACGACGCGTTCGTATCGCCCGCCCGGCGGTCGCGGAATGACGATTACCGATACCGTCGGCTTTATTCAAAAGCTGCCGCATGGTCTTGTCGATGCCTTTAAATCGACGCTGTCCGAGGTGTTGGGTGCCGATCTAATTCTCAAAGTCGTAGATGCGTCTGACGAGGACTATGAGCGACAGCTGGAGGCTGTCGACCGCGTGCTTGATGAGATCGGCGCCGGAGAGCGCCTAACGCTGACCGTATTCAATAAAATCGATCTTCTCGATAGCGTTGATCGATTAAGTTTCCGTCGTCGTTTTCCGGAAGCCGTTCTGTTCTCGGCCCAAACGGGCGAGGGGCTCGACGATCTCGTCGATCGCATTGCTCGCGAGGCAGCTGCCACCGATGTACTGCTTTCAGCCGACATTCCATATCGTGAAGGTGCGCTCATTACACTCGTGCATGAGCAGGGGACCCTTTTGCATGAGGAATATCTTGAGGATGGCGTTCGTATTGTGGCGAAACTGCCGGCTCGTGTCGCACCGCGGCTCGAGCGTTATCGCACCGAGTAGGCGAGCTCCAAAATGCCCAGTATAATGGGCTGATGCAGCAGATAAAAGGGTAGTGCATAACGTCCAAGGCTGGCGAGCGCCGGCAGGGAGTTGGCGTAGGCCCAGCTAGGGACGGTCTTATCGATTCCCTGCGCTATATGTGCGGCGAAGTATCCTGCAAGATACATAAAGATAAACGGGATGATGGGGTAGTAATCACCTGAGACAAACCCAGGGCTCGGAAATCCCAGCCACGCCAGGTAGGGGACAGGGTAGATTGTTTTGGGGATGCTCCAGGTGAGGGCGAACATCACAAGGCATAGGGACATGCCCCATCTCGCTGATATCTTTTTAAGGACGGGATCGGTCAACGCCACGATGCCGGTACATGCGGCCATGCAGTAGATGATGCCAAAATTAACCGAATCATCGACTGAGACAAGTGTTGTTGCCAGCCAGACGACGAGTGCTGCTAAGGCGTATTTGGCGGCACGTTTGATATTGTTGCGCGAAAGAGTGCACATCCAACCCGCGATAAACAAGAATACCCAGCTGATGCTGGCGCGCCAGATGTCTTGAAAGACAGTCTGGGTAAACCAGGGCATATCCCAACCGTACAGGTAGGCGAGATCGTAGCAAGCGTGAAAACCTGCCATTGAAATCATCGTAAACCCGCGGACGGTATCAAAGATGGTGATGCGTTTTTGCATTACGAGAACCGGCGCATCAAGCCGACGACTTTGCCCAAAATAACGGGATTTGTTGCATAGATAGGCTCCATGGTGTCATTCTCAGGCTGTAGGCGTACGCGTCCCTGCTCCTTGTAGAACGTCTTGACGGTCGCTGAACCATCAATCATGGCCACGACGATTTCGCCGTTCATGGCACTCTTTTGTTCACGGACGATGATGTAATCGCCATTGAAGATGCCGACATTGATCATTGAGCTCCCATGCACCTCAAGGATAAAGGAACCCTGATCAGTGGCGATTTCGGTCGGGATAGTAAAAGTGTCTTCGATATTCTGCTCGGCCAGAATGGGAATCCCAGCCGCGACGCGACCAACGAGCGGTAGCGAGACCGTTCCGCGAGGTGCGGTGGGCTCGTCAGATTTAGAAATTGAGACAGAGGAGCCGTCCTCGTTAAAGAGTTCCAGGGCGCGCGGTTTGGTGGCATCGCGCTTGAGCAGCCCGCGCGCCTCCAAGGCAGATAAGTGGGCGTGCACGGTGCTGGGGGAGGAAAGGCCCACGGCAGATGCCATCTCGCGCACACTGGGCGGATAACCCTTCTCCTGCTGATATTCCTTGATGAAGTCGTAAATTTGCTGCTGACGCTTGGTAATTTTGCGAGCCATCAGGGCATCCTCTCTACCCATGTCAAACAAATGTTCGAATTTTGCTTGACAGGAACAACTGTTCGAAGATAATAATAACCGAACATTCGTTCTCGCGCTAGACATTTTTGTCCGCGCGGCTTGATAAAACTGTTCTCAGCAAAACACGCGAGAGGAGAACATGATGAACGCAACGAATATGGTCCAGGGAAACCTTGCCCTTAAACTCGAGACGCCTGCAGAACCCACTTTTACGGTTGTTCAGGGTGGCCGCTCCGGCTTTCAGCCTTTGACCGTAAAGTCTGCTCGCAATCAGCAGGCTGTAGTTGCGCCGGCCCGCGTTGCCCTGAAGGTTCCGACGATTGTCGCCGTTGCCGTTGCGCTTACGCTCTTCGTTGTCCTCGCTACGTCGGTCTTTAGCGCTCGTCACGCCGCGTATGCCGAGTCCGTTTCCAACGTTACCTACGAGACTATTCGCGTTCAGCCTGGTGATTCTCTTTGGTCGCTTGCCGAGGAATATCCTATCGAAGGCCTTTCCACGCAAGAGACTTCCGACATGATCCGTAACGTCAATCATCTGGAGCATGGTTCGCTCGCCGCCGGTGCGCATCTTAAGGTTCCTGCTCGTTCGTAATCATTATCGCGCTGCGCATGGTACCCTTGTTATCGTTTAAGAGGAGGTACCATGCGCTGTCCCAAATGTGGCAAGGCACATACCCGCGTCGTTGATTCCCGTATGCAGGAGTCAAATAACACCATTAAGCGCCGTCGCGAATGTTGTTCGTGTAACTATCGCTTTACAACGTTTGAGCGATGCGAAGACCCAATCGAGGTCATTAAGTCAGACGGAACCAAGCAGCGGTTCGATCGCAATAAGCTGCTCGTCGGCTTGATGCGCGCCACCATCAAGCGTGATATCGATACTAAGAAGCTCAATGAGATTATCGACGACATCGAGGTCGAGCTGCGCTCTCGCACGCTGACGGCCGTCACGTCCCATGAGTTGGGTGACATGGTGCTCAAGCGCTTGGCCAAGATCGACAAGGTGGCCTACATCCGCTTTGCCTCGGTCTACCGCGATTTCAAAGACGTCGATGAGTTTCTGCAAGAGCTCGACAAGCTAAGGTGATTCCATGTCCAACATTACCGTCAACATAAAGCGTCTCGACCCCACCGTCGAGCTTCCCAAATACGCCCATCCCACCGATGCCGGCTTGGATTTGCGCTCCAACGAGGACTGCGTCCTGAAGCCCTTCGAACGTCGTCTGGTCTCTACTGGGCTGGCCATCGCCTTGCCCGATGGCTACGCCGGCTTCGTCCAGCCCCGCAGCGGCTTGGCCATCAAGCAGGGCCTGTCTATAGTTAACACGCCGGGCCTCATCGACGCCCACTACCGAGGAGAACTCAAGGTTATCCTCATCAACCTGGACCCCTCCAACAACATCCAAATCAACAAAGGCGACCGCATAGCCCAACTCGTCATCCAAGAAGTCCCCACGGTCAACCTCATAGAGGTAGACGAACTAGACAAAACCGACCGAGGCAACGGAGGCTTCGGCTCCAGCGGCGTCGCCTAGGGGTACTCGTATCCCTCCCGCCCGGGGCTTACCTATATCATTCCATGCTCAAACATTCTCGCGTCGCTTCGCTCGCTGCGAAACTGCGCGTGGAACGATATAGGTAAGCCCCGGGCGGGCGGCTACTCGCTTGAAACAATATTTACTTTTCTAGTAAGTCGATGCGATAAAGGGACGCCTCCTTTGTCGCATCGACTTACTGTATTTATATTTTCTGGTTCCCCTTTTCAGATTCTACTGGTGGGGAATCTGGTATAGCCGCTAGTACGTTAACGCAGCTTACCTGTGGGAGGCCCCTATATATCGTCCCACGCGCAGTTTCGCAGCGCAGCGAGAATGTTTGAGCATGGGATGATATATAGGGGCCTCCCACAGGTAAGCGGACAGTCCAATGCTAGCGGATATGCGCGGGTTTTCCGCCCCAGTAGAAGCGGCAGAAGGCTCGTTTGCGCTTTTGGGGTTTGCCTACGAGCTCCATGGTTGCGATGGCTATATCTTCGGCTGCGTGGGGGCGGCGTAGTACTTCGCCGTTGATGAGTAGGGCTTTGAGTGATTCGGGATGATCGTGCAGATGGCGCAGGGTTACGATGAGTTCTCGTGCGGTGGTGACATGCATGCTGGCGCCCATTCCGGTGAGCATGGTGGTGTTGGCCTTTTCTTGACCATATGATTTGCCCAGCAGGATCATCGGCAGATGCGCGCATAGGCATTCGGTGACGGTGAGTCCGCCCGATTTGAGGATTGCCAGGTCGCAGCCGTGCATGAGGGCTGCCATATCGTCCACGTAGTCCAGAACCGTGACGTTTTCGAGCTTCATGGCGTCGAAGAGCGTCTTGAGGCGGGTGGCGTATTCCTCATCCTTGCCCGGCAAAAAGACAAAGTGCATGTCCTCGAAGCTGCGCAGGAAGGGGAGTGTGCGGTCCATCTCCGCGCGAAAGCGAACGTACGGTTGAGGCAAACTGGCACCGGCCATCACCAACACAACGGTCTTGTCAGCGGGGAGATTGAACTTCTCGAGTTCTTCCTCGCGATTGTAGTCCGTATCAAACCCGGCGCGAATGGGGATGCCTGTAATGCGGATTTTGGTCTCGGGAACTTTACGGGGGCGAAGTGTCTCGGCCATAAATTCGTTGGCTACGCAGAACAGATCGGTGTCCTTGTGGGGCCAAAAGCCTTCGACTTCATAGTCTGTTGGTACGCAGATGACGGGATAATCGATACCCGTGATGACGCGGGCACCCACAGCGACGTTGGCCGCCGTGATGTGTGTTGCGACCACGGCTATGGGCCTGCGGGTGCGGACATATTCGTTGAAGGCAGGGAACATAATACGTGACCATGCCGTGCCTCCGCCCCAGAGCAGATGTCCCGTAAACGTGTATCGCCAGGTTAGGTCATATATGGGACGCGTGGCGCCGGTAAACGAAGCTGCTGTTTTATTACCATCGAACCTAATACGTCCAAAATCGAGGATATCCAGGACTTCGATCTCAACATCCTCAGGGATTCCCTTGGTGCCGCTGATAAGGTCAAATGCTTGTGCAATCGCGTTGGCGGCGGCTTTGTGGCCCGATCCAACCGATGCGTGCACGATGGTTACTAGGGGTTTTTGTGCAGGTGAAACGGTCATTTGCTCCGGTTGGGGAGTAGCTTGCATGGGCAGGGGAGCGCTATTGCTCGTCTGCATTTGATCCATCGATAACTCCCCTTCAGCTTTGTTACGCGATTTATCATTGTAGTGCATGAGTGTCATGTTCACGTAAATTTGGGTATGAGCGCAAAGAACGCCAATCTTTCGACAGGAGGTCTCTTCATGACTACCCATCAGCCGATCGATGTTGCTATTATCGGCGGCGGCCCTGCGGGCTATGCTGCAGCCATTTACGCGGCGCGCACCAACCTAACGACGACCGTGATTGAGCAGGGCATGTCGGGAGGACAGATCGCCACAACCAATGAGGTCGAGAACTATCCGGGCATTCCGCTACTGAGCGGCGCTGAACTCGGTGAGCGATTCCAACAACATGCAGAAGGCCTAGGGGCTCAGGTTGAATGGAGCATGGTGACGGGTGTCGATTACGATGCCGGCTCCAAATTGTTTACCGTTCATCACGATGTTGGTGATACGACGGCTAGGAGTGTTATCGCTTGCATGGGTGCCACGCCGCGTCCGGCAGGTTTCGCTGGCGAGGATACGTATCGCGGTCGTGGCGTTTCGTATTGCGCGACGTGTGACGGCATGTTCTTCCGTGGCAAACAGGTCTTTGTAATCGGTGGTGGCAATTCGGCATGCGAGGAAGCTCTGTTCTTGTCAGAAATCGCCAGCAGCGTGACCATCGTTTTGCGCCGCGATCAGTTCCGTGCCCCCGATGGTGTGGTTCAAAAAGTTCTTGCAAAAGATAATATTTCAGTTAGGTACCAAACTAGTATTGTGGAGCTCTCGGGCGAAGCCATGCCAACGACGATTACCTTTAAGGACAATGCATCCGGTGAGACTCATACCGATTCATTTGAGCCCGGCTCGTTTGGTATCTTTGTCTTTACCGGGACGCAACCCCATACCGAGCTTGTTGAGCATCTAGTCGATCTGGCGCCTGATGGCGGCATTCTGACTGATGAATCCATGGCGACCCGCACGCCAGGTCTATTTGCCGCTGGCGACATCCGTTCCAAGCTTTTACGTCAGGTTGTGACCGCCGTTTCTGATGGAGCCATAGCGGCAACCAGAGCATACGCATTTCTCCACGGATAAGTACGATAATATATCTTATGTAAGGTTGTTGTCTTTTAACAAAGTGGTTGGACGGTGTATCAATGTGCTGTCCAACCACTTTTACTTTCCGGTTATATAGTATGCAAAACTAGATAACCTAGAATACAATATAGCTAATGAACGGAGGATCCTTATGAACCACGCCAAACGCGTTATCCCGATGTCCGATTCGTCGGTCAGCATTAAGCCTGAGGATATTCAGCCCACTGTGCTGCCCGATGCATTTATTCAGTCCGATATCGTGCGCAAACTCAATACGTTGAGTCTGCCGCGCTATGACCAGTTGCCCAATGTGACACTCTACCGCGACCAGGTTATTGAGTATGTTGCGCTTTGGATGGAGCCGCTGTCCATTTGCGTTGAGCAGCCTATCATTACGCCATCGATGATCAATAACTACGTAAAGGTCGGCCTAGTGCCTGCTCCGGTCAAAAAGCAATATGGCCGCGAGCAGATTGCCCGCCTGATCGCTATCTGCATCTTTAAGCAGGTGCTACCTATTGCTGCGGTGCAGGCACTCTTTAACATTCAGCGTTTGAGCTACGATGCCCCGACGGCCTTTGATTATGTGGTCGATCAGCTCGAGGCATCGATTCGTGCGGCGTTTTCCGTCGAGCAGACTCCCGTGCCCGATACGGCGCATCAGGTAACGCGTGAGTCGCTGCTTGTGCGTAGCGCGGTATCGTCCTTCGTTTCGAAGGCTTACTTGATGAGCTATCTCAAGTTCAACGGGCTTAATAGCTAGCCGACGTATAAAACGGGCGGGACAAAGAGCCATCTGTCGCTTTGTCCCGCCCGTATTTTTGCTTGGTTGGACTTTATTTGCCCGAAGCTACGCCCATGCCGTAGCCGATGATGAGGCCGTGCATCTCGGCGTAATAGGAATCCAGGCCGTTGCAGGGCATGATGATGGTCTTGGAGCCGGGCCAATGCTCGACTATGCGGTCAGTGAGCGCCTGGGCTCCAGCTTCGTTCTCAACGTGATCTATGACGACCTCACCGCCCGTAAAGCCCTCGGCTTCCATAGTGTCGATGATCTTGTTGAGCATCTTCTTTTCGCCACGCGTGTGCCCGACGAGTTCGATTTTACCGGCCTCACTCGCTGTGCCCAAAATACGGATATTGAGCTTGTTGGCAATGACGCCGGCTGCCTTAGGGATACGTCCGGCTTTGGCGAGGTTTTCGTAATTGCACAAACTGAAGAGGATTTTGCTGTTCTGTTCAAGGCTATCGAAGTATGCGCAAGCATCCTCGAATGAGACATTCGGATTGCTTGCAAGATAGCGGTCGAACAGCAAGAAAATGAGGTCCATTTTGCCGCCAGCTGCGCGTGAATTGACTAGATGAATCTGTCGGTCGGGCTCCTCGGCAAGAACCATATCGCGAGCCGTGGCTGCCGCGTTGTAGCTGCCCGACACGCCCTCAGAGATCGGCATGCAGATGGTCTTGTCTGCCAATTTGAAGAGCTCGGCCCACTCCCCTACGCTGGGACAAGCGCTCGAAGAAGCGTTCGTCTCCGCCTGAACAGCGCAGTTGAGCTCATGAACATCGAGCGAAAGGTCATCGACGAATTCATGCTCCCCCACTCGAATTTTGAGGGGCGCAAATGCAAAGGTGGTATGGGGCGCGGTCGGTTGCCAATCGCGGAGGTTGCAGCTTGAATCGGAGATAAGTGCCCAGCTCATAGAGGGTCCTTTCTAATCGTTCCCATTCAATTATAGCCATCTTGCAGACCGATTGGGCCGCTATCTAGTATTCAAAACTAGATAGCGGACTGCACTAAAGGCAAAAGAATGGACCCCATGACTCAAAGCCACGAGGTCCATATCCGTTTGCTTTATCTGAATACTTAGTAGCGCACGAAAATGTAGTTGTTGTTCATGCCGGCGGCAACGGAGCTGATGATAACACCCGTGTTGTAGTCAGAAGCATGAATCATCTGACCACCACCGATGTAAATGCCGGTGTGGTACGAGTTGACTACAACGTCACCGGGCTGCGGATCGGACACACGCGTCCAGCCCATAAAGGTGCCCGTGGTGCCCAGGCGGCAATAGCGACCAGTAAGGCAATAGCTTACAAAACCAGAGCAGTCGAAGCTGTTCGGGCCAATTCCGCCCCAGGAATAGGCGCAACCAAGCTTGCTGTATGCACGCGAGACAACAGAACCGCCGTCGACGGACTGGCTCGGAGCAGAAGGCGTCGGAGCCGGAGCAGGCGTGGAGGGCTGCGGCGTCGGAGCAGGTGCCGGCGTAGGAGCCGGAGTGTTGCCGCCCTGGTTGTTGTTATTGCTGGTCTGGCCACCGTTGTTGGTGTTCTCGGTCGTACCGGCAGTCTCGTTGCTCACCGTGGCCTTCTCGGCGGTGCTGGCGTTGATGCCGGCCTGCAGCGCGGCGTTGGCCTCGGCCTCGGCGGCAAGCTCGGCCTGCAGCTGCGAATCCAGGGAGTTTACGACGTCCTGGGCTTCAGCCTGCTGGGCGTTAAGCTCGTCGACCTTCTTTTGCGTGGCGGCGACGTTCTTCTCCTGCTCGGCCTGCTTATCGGTGAGCTGCTGCTTAAGCTCCTTGACCTCTTGAATGGTCTGAGCTTGCTTATCGGAAACTTTGCCGTAGTAGAACAGACGGTTGAGCATATCGCTCAGGTCATCGACACCCGTCAGAACCTGAAGCAGGCTCAGACCGCCGGTTTTGTACTCGCCGGCGACATAGGTTGAGAGCTTAGCCTGACCATCGGCGATCTCCTGCTGCTTTTGCGTGATCTCGCCGGCAGTCTGATCGAGCGCCTGCGTCTGCGTGGCGAGCTCATCGTAAATCTGCTGAGTTTGGGTACCGATCTGCTCGAGCTTCGTACGAGCAGCGGCAAGGTCGGATGCGGTATCGGCGTAGGCAGGAGCCGCGAGGCCCAAGCCCAAAACACAAGCGAGGGTTGCCGTAGCAGCGCAGCGTGCCATGTTTTTGTGCGTGTTTGCTGTGCGCATGTAGCTTCCTTTCCAGTAACTAAGGGTAACGGCTAGTCCACCGTCACCAGGCTAAAGAGCTCCACATCGTCATCAGACGGCGTGAGCTTCTCGCGCGGGTTGAGAAACGCAAGCTCAAGGATACAACCGTAACCGATAAGCTTTGCGCCCATATCTCGCACCAGTTTACCTGTTGCCTCGACGGTTCCGCCCGTCGCGACCAAGTCGTCCAGAATCAACACGGTATCTTTAGAGCTGATAGCGTCGGCATGGATCTCAATGGAATCCGTTCCGTACTCGAGCTCGTAGCTCTGGCTCACAGTCTTGCGCGGTAGCTTGCCCGGTTTACGTGCGGGAACAAAGCCGGCGCCAAGGGCTACAGCTACCGGTACGCCAACCATAAAGCCGCGAGCCTCGGGACCCACGACCTTGGTGATTCCCATGCCGGCAAAGTGCTCGGCGAGGGCATCGGTCATGGCTTTGAGCGCCTCGGGATTGCCAAAGAGCGGCGTGATGTCTTTAAAGATGACTCCGGGCTCGGGATAGTCGGGGATGTCGACGATTTGAGATTCGAAGTCGTACATTGCATGACCTTTCAATGGGTTCCCGAAATTTCAGCAGCGGTTATTTGCCCGCGGTGGCGGTGCCGGATTGCGAAGGGGGGACGACCTTGAGCGGCTTGACGAGAGAATCCTTGTGCGAAGCCGGCGCGGCTATCTCTTCGTTTTTGGCCTTGGTGGACTCGGAGCGAGTGATTTCCTCATCGAGTGCATCGATGTCGGCGTCCTCGACCACGGCGTTGAGCGACTCAAAAACGCGGTTCTTGAGCAGCGCGGTGTGCACGCCCTCCGTCAGGTCGTGAAGCTTCTTAAACGCACGCTCGAGCTTGGCGTCGCGCTCGTCATCGGAGGTATCCATGCCGAGCATGCTCACAAGCACCTGCTCAAACATCGAGGACTCGCGGTTGGCGGAAGACACGTACTGACGCAGGTTGCGCGGCTCGATATGGAAGCGCGACAGCTCGGAGCAGTAGCGGATGATCGGAAAATCGCGACCATCGACAAGCTCGCGATTCTGCGGACTCTTGATGATGCGAATGAGGTCGTTCTCGGCGAGCGAGCGGATAAACGAAATTTCGACGCCCAACATATCGGGAATGGTCTCGATGGGATGCAGCTTTTGCTTAGTCTCCTTGGGCTCCGTCTTGAGCGGAACATCGGATAGCAAGCCCACCTCGTAGGCGAGCGTTGACAGGTCCGTGGCGTTTTCCAAGCGCTGCTTAATCACGTTGAGCGGCATGTAGCGGGTCTTCTGCAAGTGCAGGATGACCTCCAGACGATCAACGTCCTCCTTAGAGTACTGACGGTATCCCTTAGGCGTACGATGAGGGGTAATGAGCCCCTCATCCTCTAGAAATCTAATTTTTGAGTTCGAAAGATCGGGGTATGCGCCTCGAAGTAGGTTGACGACTTGGCCGATACTCAGATAGTTGCGTTCGGCCATGCCCTACTCACCGGTTTCGATGCGCTCCGGCGTGCTCTCGTGGTAGATGAGCGTAAACGTACCGATCTGAACGGAAGAACCGTCGTGCAGCGGGGCTGCATTGACAATGGCACCGTCGACCCAGGTACCATTGAGCGAGCCCAGGTCCTCGATGCGAGCGCCGAGGCCCTCGCGAATAATGCGCGCGTGGCTGCGCGAAACGGTCATGTCATTAAGGAAGATGCCGTTCGCGGGATCGCGGCCGATGGTGGTCACGTCGTCCTCGAGCTCAAAGGCGGCACCAGTCTGCGGACCCTTGACGATGGACAGGACGGGGGCGGTGATGCGCACGTTGGCCATGAGGTCGGGAACGGTGACGTCGCTTGAAGGCACGCGGAATACGCAGGTAGCGTCAGCAGTCTTATCATTCTGAGGCATATTGTTAACCATGTTGTCCATGACAACCCCTAACTTATCGCGGACGTGCCGCAAATAATGAACCGTACGTAATCATACCCCAACGAATCAGTCTTCGATTTCAGGGTTCAGAAAGTCGATGTCCTCGTCCTCGGGATGCGCGAGAGCCTGTTTAATGGCCACTCCGCCCTTAATGGAGTAGATGACAGCCGTGAGCATGGAGAAGATCACGCCGCCGTACACAAAGAAGATGCCGAGGGGCACCGAGCTTCCGTTGAGGCCCGGGAAGGCCGTAAGGGTTGAAGATAAAAGGTGCAGGCCGTCAATAACGGGGAAACCGAGCAGCATGAGTGAGAAGCCGGTCATGAGCAGCGCCGTGGCAATCTTTCCGGGAAAGACCACATCGATGGGGCGACGGTGATAATGACGCACGATAAGCGTGCCGATGCCCAGATAGATGTCGCGGCCAATAATGAGTACGCAGACCCAGATGGGCAGCTCTCCGCGGACCACCAGTCCAAGTACGCCGGTGAACAGCAGCGCACGGTCGCAAATGGGATCCATGACCTTGCCGAGCCACGAGACCGTCTTAGTCATGCGGGCGATCTGACCGTCCATCCAGTCGGTGGAGGCGGCAACGGCGTAGATAACGATGGCGATGACACGGTTGTTATCCGTCACAAACAGGTACAGAAATACCAGGGTGAGGATCAGGCGCGTAAAGGTGATGAAATTGGAGATCGTAAAGATCTTATTCGACGGGTAATCGGAAGTGCCGATAAGCTCCTTTTTGATCTTCTTTTTGATGCCCACAGGACTCCCCCGCTGGTTAACGACAAAACATTCGATACTATACCCGTTCCAGCGATGTCTATCCAGCGCAGCCATAGAGAGTCCAGACATGTGGAGGGCGCCTCTGGGCTGCGCTGGATTCTGCATTTGTGTACATCAGCCTCCAAAAGCGACATTTTTCGGCATCTTTGGTGGCTGGTGTACACGTTTTGATTCGGTGATTACATCGATCGGGAAAGTTGTTGCTTTAAGCAAATGCGTACGGGTCGAGAAGGGCTGGCACCAAAAGAGCCCAACGGCCGTTACGGCTTCGTTAGAAACGCGCCCCATCATGGATGGTGAACCCGAAAGGTAAGGCGCGCGGGCACGGCGACTCGGCCCGCGC
>CABSMS010000033.1 GCA_902478885.1 uncultured Collinsella sp.
TTCGTCGGCAGCGTTAGATGTGTATAAGAGACAGTTGTCGAACAGGGCGTCCACGGACTCCTGGAGCATGCGCTTCTCGTTGTTCACGATGATCGCGGGGGCGTCCAGGTCGAGCAGGCGCTTGAGTCGGTTGTTACGGTTGATCACGCGACGATACAGGTCGTTGAGGTCGGATGCGGCGAAGCGGCCGCCGTCGAGCTGGACCATCGGGCGCAGATCGGGCGGAATGACCGGGATGACGTCCAGGATCATGTTCGCGGGGCTGTTGCCGCCCTTCAGGAAGGCGTCAACGACCTCGAGGCGCTTAACGGCCTTCTCGCGCTTCTGCTTCTGGGAGTCCTCGTCGGCGATGATGGCCTTGAGCTTCTCGGCCTCGGAGGGGAGGTCGATGGCAGCGAGCAGGTCGCGGACGGCCTCGGCACCCATACCACCCTTGAAGTACATGGAGTAGTAACGGGTCATCTCGCGGAACAGCGGCTCATCGGAGATGAGGTCGCGCTCGGTGAGTTTCATGAAGGCGTTGAAGGCGTCCGTGCGGAGCTGCTTCTCGTCCTTGCACTCTTCCTCGATGTCGACGATGCCGGAGGCGATCTCCTCGGGGGTCAGCGGCTCCTCGTCGGAGAACTCGTCAAAGTTCTCGGGGTCGCCCTGCTCCTTGAGGGACTCGATCTGGCGGGCGCACTCGGCATCGATCTCTTCCAGATCGGCGGCGAGCTCCTCGCGCAGGTCGTCAGCGTCGGCCTCGCGAGCCTCGTAGTCGACCTCGGTGATGATGTAGCTGGCAAAGTACAGAACCTTCTCGAGGTCCTTGGACTTGATGTCGAGCATACGGCTCATCGGGAAGCTCGTGGGGCTCTTGAAATACCAGATATGGGACACGGGAGCGGCGAGCTCGATGTGACCCATGCGGTCGCGACGCACCTTGGCCGAGGTGACCTCGACGCCGCAGCGCTCGCAGACGATGCCCTTAAAGCGGATGCCCTTGTACTTGCCGCAGGAGCACTCCCAGTCCTTGGCGGGACCGAAGATCTTCTCGCAGAACAGGCCGTCCTTCTCGGGCTTGAGGGTACGGTAATTGATGGTCTCCGGCTTCTTGACCTCACCGTGCGACCAGGAACGGATCTGGTCGGCGGAGGCAAGGGAGATCTTTACCGAGTCAAAATCAGTAGCTTCGAAATCTGCCACAGTCAACTACTCCTTATCAGTGGTCGTGGCGGCGACAGCCTCGGGTGCCTCGGCGGTCTCGGCATCCTGGGCCTCGACGTCGGCATCAACGCCGGCGAGCGCGGCCAGGTCATCGAGGGCAGAGGTCTCCTCGGCGGTCACAGGGGCGGAGGCGTCCTCGTCGGCATCGTGCATGGGCTCGATGTCCAGCGCGAGGGAGCGGATCTCCTTGACGAGAACCTTGAAGGACTCGGGGATACCCGGGACAGGAACGTTCTCGCCCTTGACGATGGACTCGTAGGTCTTAACGCGGCCCACGGTATCGTCGGACTTGACGGTCAGGATCTCCTGCAGGACGTTGGAAGCACCGTAAGCGTACAGTGCCCAAACTTCCATCTCGCCGAAGCGCTGGCCGCCGAACTGGGCCTTGCCGCCCAGAGGCTGCTGGGTAACCAGGCTGTAAGGGCCGGTCGAACGGGCGTGGATCTTGTCGTCGACCATGTGGCCGAGCTTGAGGATGTAGGACGTACCCACGGTAATGGGCTCGCGGAACTCCTCGCCGGTGCGGCCGTCGAACAGGCGGGTCTTGCCGCGCTCGTCAAGCTGGGTGACGAACTCGGGACGCATGTGATCGCCAAAGGCAGCGGTGGCCTTGTTGAGCATGTTCTTGTTAGCACGACGAATGACCTCGGCGATCTCGTCCTCCTTGGCGCCGTCGAAGACGGGCGTGGCGGTGAAGAACGGACCGGGGACGTACTTGTCGGAGTCGGCCTGCTCGGTATCCCAACCGCAGGCAGCAGCCCAGCCAAGGTGGCACTCGAGCAGCTGGCCGACGTTCATACGCGAAGGAACGCCCAGCGGGTTGAGGATAACGTCGATCGGGGTACCGTCAGCCATGTAGGGCATGTCCTCGACCGGCAGAACGTTGCAGATAACACCCTTGTTGCCGTGGCGGCCGGCGATCTTATCGCCCTGCTGGATCTTACGACGCTGGGCGACGTAGACGCGCACCTGCTCGTTGACGCCGGGAGCCAGATCGTCGCCATTCTCGCGGCTAAAGCGGACGACGTCGATGACGCGGCCGTAAGCGCCGTGAGGCATCTTAAGGGAGGTGTCGCGGACGTCGTGGGCCTTGGCACCGAAGATGGCGCGCAGCAGGCGCTCCTCGGCGGTCAGAGCGCTCTCGCCCTTAGGCGTGACCTTGCCGACCAGGATGTCGCCAGGGCCGACCTCGGCGCCGATGCGGATGATGCCATCCTCATCGAGGTTGGCAAGCATGTCCTCGGAGAGGTTCGGGATCTCGCGGGTGATCTCCTCGGGGCCGAGCTTGGTATCGCGGGCGTCGATCTCGTGACGGGTGATGTTGATGGTCGTCAGCAGGTCCTCGGCCACCAGGCGCTCGGACACGACGATACCGTCCTCGTAGTTAAAGCCTTCCCACGGCATGTAGGCCACGGTGAGGTTCTGACCCAGTGCGAGCTCGCCATGATCGGTCGAAGGACCGTCGGCCAGAGGCTCGCCCTGCTCAACGGTATCACCGACGCGAACGAGCGGACGGTGGTTGATGCAGGTGGACTGGTTGGAGCGCTGGTACTTGGCCAGATGATACTCATCCATGCCGCCGGCATGCTTGACGATGATCTTGGCGGCGTCGGCAAAGATGACCTCGCCGGCGTTCTTGGCCAGGGTGACCTCGCCGGAGTCCAGAGCGGCGCGACGCTCCATGCCGGTACCGACATAGGGAGCGGCGGGGTGAACCAGCGGCACGGCCTGACGCTGCATGTTAGCGCCCATCAGCGTACGCTTGGCGTCGTCGTGCTCAAGGAACGGGATCAGCGTGGCTGCGACGGAGAGCATCTGACGCGGCGAGACGTCCATGTAGTCGACGTCCTCGACGGGCACGTCGGCGGGAGCGCCGAAGGAGCCGTCGAAGTCGCGGGTACGGGCGATCACGGTGTGCGGACGGACGATCTTGCCCTCGGCATCGGTCGTGATGAACTCGTTGGTCTTGGGATCGAGCGGCGTGTTGGCCGGCGCGATGACGTGCTTCTCTTCCTCGTCAGCGGTCATCCAGTCGATCTGATCGGTGGCAACGCCGTTCTCGACACGACGGAACGGGGCCTCGATGAAGCCATACTCGTTGACGCGGGCGTAGAGGGCGAGCGAGCCGATCAGGCCGATGTTGGGGCCTTCGGGGGTCTCGATCGGGCACATGCGGCTGTAGTGCGAATTGTGAACGTCGCGGACGGCCGTCGGCACGTTGGTGCGGCGGCTGGAGCCGGACTTGTGGCCGGCAAGACCACCAGGGCCGAGTGCGGACAGACGGCGCTTGTGGGTCAGACCGGTCAGGGGGTTCGCCTGGTCCATGAACTGCGAGAGCTGAGAGGAGCCGAAGAACTCCTTGATGGAGGCCACGATCGGGCGGATGTTGATGAGCGACTGCGGGGTGATCTCGTCGATGTCCTGGGAGCTCATGCGCTCACGGACGACGCGCTCCATACGGCTCATGCCGATACGGAACTGGTTGGCGACGAGCTCGCCGACGGTGCGGATACGGCGGTTGCCAAAGTGGTCGATGTCGTCGACCTTGAAGCCCTGCTCGCCGGCAGCGAGGGACAGCAGGTAGCGCAGTGTAGCGACGATATCCTCGTCGGTGAGCACCGTGACCTCTTCCTCGGTGGTGAGGTTGAGCTTCTTGTTGACCTTGTAGCGACCGACGCGGGCCAGATCGTAGCGCTGCGGGTTGAAGAGCAGGCCCTCGAGCAGGCTGCGGGAAGCATCCACGGTGGGAGGCTCGCCCGGGCGCAGGCGACGGTAGATCTCGATAAGAGCATCCTCGCGGGTAAGGGCGGTATCGCGCTCGAGGGTACGCTTGATCACATCGGAGTTGCCGAGCAGCTCGATGATATCGTCGTTGGTGACGGCGATGCCAAGGGCGCGCAGGAACATCGTGGCGCTCTGCTTGCGCTTACGGTCGATGGAGACCATGAGCTGGTCGCGCTTGTCGACCTCAAACTCAAGCCAGGCACCGCGGGACGGAATGATCTGGGCCTTGTAGATCTGCTTGCCCGAATCCATCTCGGAGCTGTAGTACACGCCCGGGGAGCGGACGAGCTGCGAGACGACGATGCGCTCGGTACCGTTGATGATAAAGGTGCCCTGATCGGTCATCATGGGGAAGTCGCCCATAAAGACGAGCTGCTCCTTGATCTCACCGGTCTCCTTGTTAGTGAGACGGACGTCGGTCAGAAGCGGAGCCTGATAGGTCATGTCCTTCTCGCGGCACTCCTCGACGGTGTGCGCGGGATCGCCAAACTGATGCTCGCCGAAGGTAACCTCGAGAACATGGTTCTGGCTCTGGATGGGGCTGGATTCCTTGAACGCCTCACGAAGGCCCTCGTCCTTAAAACGCTCAAAGGATTCCCTTTGAACAGAGATAAGATTGGGGAGCTCCATGGCCTCCGGGATTTTCCCGAAGCTGACGCGCTTGCGCTCAGTGGCAGTGTATGCGTAGGTCACCAGGTTTTTCCTCCTTCACGGAAATGCTCGGTGGGTTGGCGAGGCATAGCTTCGCCAGTTATCGCAACCTAATAGTTTATCAGGTACCGACCGTTGGGCAAGAAAAGCCTTGACGCGATTGAGTTTTTGGAGTAGCAAAGTTTTTCAGCAGAAAACACGCAGGTAGATGTATGTGTATCGAACATCTGTTCATATATTTTCTGTGAACAGAGAGCCAACAATCGCAGCTCTTATAAAAAACGGGCGCGAACCGAGGTCCGCACCCGTAAATGTCGATGCCCGAAGGCTTACTTGCGCATCAAGCCGCCGCGCTCGTCGATGGCGTCCCAGAAGGCGCTTGCAAAGCGAGGATCGCTTGCAGCCATGAGGGCGTTGGTGGCCATCCAGCCAGAGGGAGTGCCGGTGTCGTAGCCCGACAGCGGGTCGATGACGACCGCATACATGGCCTCGCGATCGAGCGAACGGGCCATTGCGTCGGTGAGCTGGATCTCGCCGCCCTTGCCGGCCTGCTGATCTGCCAGCAGGTCCATGACCAGCGGGCTCAGCAGATAGCGGCCGACGATGTACAGGTTGGACGGAGCAGCCTCGGGAGCGGGCTTCTCGACCAGACCGCCGATGCGCCAGACAGCGCCCGGCTCGGCATCGGCAACGCCCTCGGCGCCCTCGAGCGAACCGACGCGCTCGCCGGCGATAACGCCGTAGCGGCTGACTTCCTCGGGCGAGCAAGCAGCGACGGCGATAACCGAAGCGCCACCGTGCTCCTTGGAAACGGCGAGCATCTTGTCGCAGATGTCGCGGTTAGGCACAACGTAGTCGCCCAGAAGAACCAGGAAGTTCTCCCCTGCCACGGCGTCGGCAGCAGAGCGAATAGCATGGCCGAGGCCCTTGGGCTCGTACTGATAACGGAAGTCGACCGGCATACCGCCAGCGTGGGCGACGGCATCGGCATAGGCGTTCTTGCCGCGCTCGCGCAGCAGGTTCTCGAGCGAGCGATCGGGCTGGAAGTAGTTCAGTAGCTCGGGCTTACCGGGAGAGGTAACGATGATGGCGTCGTCGACCTCCTCGGGATCGAGCGCCTCCTCGACGACGTACTGAATGACGGGCTTGTCGAGCACCGGCAGCATCTCTTTGGGCGTGCACTTGGTGCCAGGCAGAAAACGCGTGCCAAGACCGGCGGCGGGGATGATTGCCTTCATGTTATTCAAAGATCCTTTCGCAGGCGCAAAAGCGCCCCATGCGTGCGGCACACAGCCGCAGACCAAATTGCGATACCCAAGCATCTTACCGCTGGAACTATATGTCGCTACAAGGCAGAGACAATTCTTCAGCAGGTCAACGCAAATTATTGCTCGAATGGTGCAATTTTATTGCCCAACGGCAGGGTACCCGATACGACGCAAATCGCAGAACATGGCAGTTTGAGCAACCGATGCCGAGGGACCGAAAAACAAAAAAGACGGGGCTCGCAATGCGAACCCCGTCTGCAAAGAAATCTGGCGAGAAAGCCTGATTACTTGAGGGTGACAGCAGCGCCAGCAGCCTCGAGCTTCTCCTTGGCAGCCTCGGCGTCCTCCTTCTTGGCACCCTCGAGAACAGCCTTGGGAGCGCCCTCGACGACCTCCTTGGCCTCCTTCAGGCCAAGGTTGGTGAGCTCACGGACGGCCTTGATAACCTGGATCTTGTTGTCGCCGAAGCCCTCGAGCACGACGTCAAACTCGGTCTTCTCCTCGGCCTCAGCAGCGCCAGCAGCGGGAGCGGCGACAACAGCGGCAGGAGCAGCGGCGGAAACGCCGAAGGTGTCCTCGATAGCCTTGACGAGCTCGGAAGCCTCGAGAAGGGTCATTTCCTTAAGAGCATCGATGATCTCATCGGTGGTAAGCTTAGCCATTTCTAAGTCCTTTCGGTTTCCGTGCGGATGCACGGAGATCAGTTAAAACACGACGCGAATGCGCCAGGGGTGCGGCGTTGCCGCCGCGGGTGAAAACAGCAACTAGGCTGCCTTCTGCTCGGAGACCTGCTGAATCGAACGAGCGAGACCAGAGGAAACGCCGTTGACGCAGACAGCGATGTCGCGAGCGAAACCGGAGATGAGACCGGCGATCTGGCCGAGAAGCTGATCCTTGGTGGGCAGCTCGGCGATAGCCTTAACATCATCAGCGGAAACGGCCTTGCCGTCGGAGATACCGCCCTTGATCTCAAGGACGCCCTTGGACTTAGCGGAGAAGTCCTTAAGGGCCTTAGCGGCCTCGACCGGCTCGGACTCGTAGAACACATAAGCGACGGGGCCGGCGAGGATCTCGTCGAGCTCGGGCTGCTCCTGGTTCTTGAGAGCGATCTTGACCAGGTTGTTCTTGTAGACCTTCATCTCGGCGCCGCACTCGCGAAGCTGATGACGCAGCTCCTGAGCCTGCTTAACCGTCAGACCGTTGTAGTTGACGACGAACAGACCGGCGTTCTCGGCGATACGGGACTCGATCTCTGCAACCTTGTCGATTTTGTACTGCTGGGGCATGAATTACACCTCCTCGAATTCTTTCCGGGCACGGTCCGCCACAAGGACGTGACGGGGGCATGTCCAAAAAGAAAGCCCCCGCGCTGCATGAGCGACGGGGGCGAGAAGACATATCTACTCGACCACCTCGGCTGGCGGGAAGTCCCATTAAGCTCGCGGGTAAGACCCGTTTGCGCCGGCTGTCTCTGGCAGCGGATTCGTGCGTGAACCGAAAGTATTATGGCGGGGACCCCGGCGTCGGTCAACGGAAAACCGGGCTGCACACAATTCCACCATCCGGCACGCTCCGCCGAAGGCCGGGCGCAAGGTTTTCGCTCGGTCAAGTCCTGGGCTCGCACGAAGGCCACATTAAGTGGCCTTCGGCTCGTGCGGAATCTACGAAAACCTTGCGCCCGGCCTTCGGCGGCGCGGCCTGCGGTGACTTTGGGGCAGCCCGGGTTTTCGTTGGCTGACGCCCCCACTCATAGTGCTTGAGTCGGTGGGCTGATGTGTTGCGTCCCGTTGGGCTATAAGGTTGAAATGAAGGTGGACAGGCGATTTAGGCCTTCGTCCAGATCTTGGTCGGAGACGCAGTAGCTTAGGCGGATGTGGCCTTCGGTGCCGAAACAGTCGCCCGGGACTAGGGCTACGTTTGCCTCTTTGATGGCTTTGATGCAGAAGTCTTCGCTGGTTAGGCCGAACTTTTTGATGCTCGGGAAAGTGTAGAAGGCTCCTGCGGGCTCTACTACGTCGAGGCCCATGGCGTCTAAGGCCGCGAGTACGCGTTCGCGACGGGCTCGGTAGACTTCGAGCATGGGGGTTGGGTCGACGGTCAGGGCTCGGGCTGCGGCGTCCATCTCGAAGGAGACGGCGCTCGATACTAAGTATTGGTGGGCCTTTACGATCTCGGCGATAACGGGGGCTGCGGCTGCGAGCCAGCCCAAGCGCCAGCCGGTCATGGCCCAGGGCTTGGAGAAGCTCTCGATGACGACCGTCTGCTCACGCAGCTCCGGGTGACGCTGGGCAAAGCGCTCGTAGCCATCCGCATAAACCAGGCGGTTGTATACGTCGTCGCAGACCACGTAGATGCCCGCCTCCTCCGCCGCGCGCGCCACGGCGTCGAGCGACGCCGTGTTGAGGATGCAACCCGTAGGATTGTTGGGCGAGCAGATGACGATGGCCTTGGTCGCCGGCGTCACGTAAGCACGAAATGCGTCCTCGTCAATCTGGAATTGTGCAGGCTCCGTATCCAAAAAGACCGCCTTGGCGTGATTGGCCACGACGATGCTCTCGTACAGGCCAAAGGCCGGCGTGGGGATAATGACCTCGTCGCCGGGGTTGAGCATAGCCATGAATGCTGCCGACAGGGCCTCGGTCGCACCGTCGGTCAGAATGACCTCGTCCGCCGAAAACGTAAGGCCCGCATCCCCCATGTAGGCAGATAACGCCTCACGCAGGGCGGGGCGACCGTTGTTGGGCGGATAGTGCGTGTCACCGCGGTCCAGTGCGGCGGTCACCTCGGCGCTAATCACATCGGGCGTGGGAAAATCGGGCTCGCCAAGCGCAAGCGCGATGCACCCCGGGTGCTGGGCGGCGAGCGCGTTAATCCGGCGGATGCCGGAGGGCTTGAGCGTGGCAAGCGAGGTATTCATGGGCAGTCGCATGGCGTTCCTTTCGTAAGGGTTGCACTAGGATAGCGCGGCGGGGCGCCGCCGGACGGTGTAACCTAAACGGAAACCAACCGGAAAGGAGGCAGCATGGAGCCGACCGCGCGCAGCGATGTACCAAAAACGCTGCAAACCATTGCGTATATCAGCATTCCCAATAGTGCCGATCTTGAGTTTTTGCTCTGGGACCTGCAGGATGCCATCGCCGCCTATGCACAGCTTTCCGGCACCGCACTCCCCCGCCCGGTCGACTTGAAGGCAAATGACGCCGGCAGCGTTGCCGATGGCATCGTGCTGGCCATTGAAGATGTGGCTGACGATGAGACGTTGACAGCCATCGAGCAGGCGCTTGAGCGCTTTGGCGGTACGGGAACGCGCGTCTATGCCGCGATTCGAGCCGCACAAGAGAGCACTGAGCAGGCGCGTGGGACCGCCGTTCGCCTGCACAAGGCATGTGAGCGCCATGACCAATTGTGGTGTGGCGGCGTTGCCATCTGCGCCGGCAGCGGCATCGCAGCGCTTCGCCATTCCCCACGCATGGGCCTCTTGCGCCGACCATTTTCGGAAGCGATAGATAAGCTTGTGGGCGCTGTGCGCATGGGCTGCTCCGTCGAGCATGCACAGCGACTTGGCGGCGGCAATGCCGCCAACGTCGACACCGACGGCATGGTTTGCGCCGAGCCAGCCGTGCCCGCGCCGATCTGGCGAGGCGTTCTGAAACGTCTGGGCGCCCACGCTCAAACAAAAATCTAAATTAAATTACAGCCCAGTCAACGGCCTCGCGCCAGCGCTCGACAAGGCGTTCCAGGCGCCATGCCGCATTGGCGGGACTTGTCGACGGCAGAACGATGGCCGGCAGCCCGGTGCGCTCTTGTAGATAGCGCTTGTAGAGCCGCCCTGCCGTGCCGCCGTTACAGACAACGACCTCGATAGGAGCTGCGCCGGTAATGCGCTCGACATGCGCCGGAACGACGTTTTTGATGCTGGCGTCACTCGAACCCTTAATGTCGCAGCTCTCGATCACGTCCCACAGGGCCACGCCGCCGTTCAGCAGCATAGCCCGCTTGGCGGCAATCGAGGCGTCAAGCGTCACGGGCTCGCCGCTCGCCAAAGAGTCTCCCTCGTTGGGCGGCACGGGCGCACCAAGGCACGCGGCCATCACGCGCCAAAAGCGGTTCTGCGGATTGCCATAGTAGAAGGCATTGGCACGCGAGAGCACCGAGGGAAACGACCCCAGCACCAAAACGCGCGAGCGCTCGTCAAACACGGGCTCAAACCCATGCTCAATATGCTGATAGCCCTCGTCCGGCGCAGTCATGAATTAGGCCCTCAGCAGATAACGCACCTCATAGGGCGCAAGTTCAAGGGAGCCTGTCAGCTCGACCGTGGGCGCATCGTCGGCAAGCAGGTCGACGAAGGAGCCGTTGAGTTCGCCGGCTCCAAAGGTATAGGGCTCGTTCACGGCATTGACCGCCACGAGCACCGTCGCGTCGTCGCAGGCACGCTCGAACAGCAGCTGCTTGTTCTGGATCACCACGTTGCGATAGGCACCGTAGTTGAGGGCACGGGCCGCCGCGTCGTTTGCCGAGCGTAGGTGCGCAAGCTGCTCGATGAAGGCCGTCAGCTCGTTGGGCGCAGGCTCATCGAGCGCAGGGCGCAGCGCCCAGTCGCCATCGGGGCCGCCCTTTTCGCCAGCAATTCCCCACTCGCTGCCATAGTAGACGCACGGGATGCCTGGCATGCCAAAGAGCATGCCGTAGGCGGGACGCAGACAGGACTTGTCGGTGAGGATGCTCGCCAGGCGCGGCACATCGTGGTTGTCGACAAACGACAGCAGATGTTTGCCGCGGTAGATGCACCAAGGGTCGCCGCCAAACTGACGGTGCAGCGAATGGGCGATCTCGAACATGTTGACCGAGTTAAAGCTGGAGTACAGGCCCTTGTAGCACTCGTAGTTGGTGCAGGAGTCGAGCATCTCGTCGTTGACGATTTGGTTGTAGTCGCCGTGGAGCGTCTCGCCGATCAGCACAAAGTCGGGCTTGAGCTCACGGGTAAAAGCGTGCAGGCGGCGCATGAAGTCGCGGTCGAGCATATAGGCAACGTCCAAGCGCAGGCCGTCGACGCCAAAGACCTCGGCCCAGCGACGCACGGACTCGAGCAGGTAATTGACCACGGCGGGGTTTTGCAGGTTGAGCTTCACAAGCTCAAAATGGCCCTCCCAGCCCTCATACCAAAAGCCGTCGCCGTAGCACGAGTCACCGTCAAAGCTGATGTGGAACCAATCCTTGTACGGCGAATCCCACTTGCGCTCCTGCACATCGCGGAAGGCCCAAAAACCGCGGCCGACGTGGTTGAAGACGGCATCGAGCACCACGCGGATGCCATGGGCATGCAGTGTGTCGCACACGGCGGCAAAGTCGACATCCCCACCCAGGCGGCGGTCGATATGGCGCAGGCTGCGCGTATCGTAGCCGTGGCTATCGGACTCGAGCGGCGGGTTGATGAGCACAGTGCCAACGCCGAGTTCCTGCAGGTAGTCGGCCCATTGGGCAATCTTCATGATGGGGGCATCGGGGCTGGGTGCAGTGCCGGCAGCTTGAGAGAGTTCGTCCTCGGCAACGGGTGCGGCATTCTCACGCGGAGCTCCGCAAAAGCCCAGCGGATAAATCTGGTAGAACGTCGTCTCGTATGCCCACATAGCAACCTCCCGGTAAGCTCAACATAACGACGTCCATTGTATGTCCAGCTTGTATCCTCTCCCCCAAAATAAGTTGCGGTGGAATAGTTCCTGCCTGGGCCTTCAGAGGCCTTAAACAGGAACTATTCCACCGCAACTGATGAGGGGACGTGATTAGGCGACGGGCCTTGCGCGGCGTATGGCCGGGAACAGCACGGTGATGGCGAGGATGACGCCCACGACGGCAATCGCCCCGCCCGCGAAGCCGATCCAAGCGATACCGGGACCCGAAACCACGGCGCCGCCGATCGCGGTACCCGTGCCGATACCGAGGTTGAACAGGCCCGAGAAGATCGACATGGCGACGGCCGACGAATCTGCCGACGTGCACTTGATGAGCTCGGCCTGAAACGCCACGTTAAAGGCCGTGGCGCAGCAACCCCACAGTGCGCAGACGGCAAGCACTGTCACGAGCGACGATGCGGCCGGCCCCATGAGCAGCAGGGCCACCGGCACGCCGGAGAGCGTGATAGCCAAGAACGGGAAGCGATGCCCATCGAACAGGCGGCCAAACAGCCAGCTTCCGAGCAAACCAGAGCAGCCAAACGCCGTCAGCGTCATGGTAATGGCGCCCGCATCGACGTGCGCGACCTGCGCCAGGAAGGGCTCGATATAGCTGTAGCTTGCGTAATAGCCGGTCGCCATGAAGACCGTGACTGCGTAGAGCGCGATGAGGAGCGGGTTCTTGAGCAGCTCGGGCAGCTGTTTGACAGTAAAGCGCTCACCCGCCGGCATTGCCGGGAACACCGCTGCCTGGTAGACGACCGCGATGGCTGAGAGGCCCCCGACCACGGCAAACGTCATGCGCCAGCCCACGGCCAAGCCAATGGCGCGACCGAGCGGCAGGCCAAAGATCTGCGCGATGGACGAGCCCGTGGCGATCATGCTGATGGCGAGCGCGCCGTGGCGAGTGTCGACCAGGCGCGAGGCCATAATCGAGGCGACTGACCAGAACACGGCATGTGCGCAAGCGACCACCAGGCGCGCGCAGACCAGGATGGGATAGGTCGGCGCCACGGCGGACAGGAACTGACCGAGCGAGAACACGGCCAGCACGCCCAGCAGCATCCGCTTGAACTCAAAGCGCGAGGCGAACACCATGAGCGGCAGCGACAGCAGCATGACGCCCCAGGCATAGACCGAGATCATGATGCCCGCCTGGGCCTCGGTGAGCGAGAACGACGCGGCGATATCAGTCAAAAGGCCAATGGGCATAAACTCCGACGTGTTGAACACGAACGCACAGCAGGTGAGCCCGACGAGTGGGAGCCACTGCTTGAGCGTGATGCCGTCTTGCCTTGTCTGAGTCATATATAACGTCTCCAATCGTTTTGAGCGGAGGCGATTATATAGCAACGGCCCCGCATCCGTCAGTACAGATGCGGGGCCGAAAACAATTCGATACACAGAGGTTGCGCCGTCAATTCATAACTAAGCCAACCCCAGCAATATGCCCGCCGAATGCACGACAAACGCCACGATCCAGGCAACGGCGACCTGAAACGCGAATACGGCCACGGCATAGCGCGCGCCCAACTCGCTCTTGACAGCGCCGATAGCGGCCACGCAAGGCGGGTACAGCAGCGTAAAGACCAAGAACACGTAGGCGGTAAACGGCGAAAACATGGTTGACAATGCCGCGGGCGAGGTTGCACCCAAAAGCACCGTGAGTGTCGAGATGACACTCTCCTTGGCGATAAGTCCGGTGACGAGCGCCGTCGAGGCGCGCCAGTCGCCAAAGCCGAGCGGGGCCAACACCGGCGCGATGATGCTACCCAGACCGGCAAGCAGGCTTTGCGACTGGTCGGCGACCACATTAAAGCGGATATCGAACGTCTGCAGGAACCAGATGACCACCGTAGCGGCAAAGATAATGGTAAAGGCCTTGGTGATGAAGTCCTTGGCCTTATCCCATGCCAGCATCACCGTCGTCTTGACGCTCGGCAGGCGGTAATTGGGAAGCTCCATGATAAACGGCACCGGGTCGCCCTTAAATGCCGTGCGGTTGAGCACCAAAGCCGCGATACAGCCGACCACGATACCGATCAGATAGAGCGAGACCATGGCGGGAACCGTCGCCTGCGGGAAAAACGCCCCGCACAGCAAGCCGTAAACCGGCAACTTGGCTGAGCAGCTCATAAACGGCGTGAGCATGACCGTCATCTTGCGGTCGTGCTCGGATGGGAGCGTACGGGTCGACATGATAGCCGGCACGGTGCAGCCAAAACCGACGAGCATGGGCACAAAGCTGCGGCCCGACAGGCCAAAGCGACGCAACACCTTATCCATGACAAAGGCCACGCGCGCCATGTATCCGGAGTCTTCCAGAATGGAGAGGAACAAAAAGAGCACGACGATAATCGGCAGGAAGGTCAGCACGCTGCCCACACCCGTAAGCACGCCGTCGACAGCCAGCGAGCGCACTACGTCGTTGGTGCCGAACGCCTTGAGGCCCGCATCGGCCGAGGCGATGATGGCAGCGATGCCGTCCTCCATGAGTCCCTGCAACGCCGCGCCGATCACGCCAAACGTCAGCCAAAAGACGAGGCCCATGATCACCAGAAACGCCGGAATGGCTGTGTAACGACCTGTCAGGATGCGGTCAATCTTGACGGAGCGCACGTGCTCGCGGCTTTCGTGCGGCTTGACGACGCAACGCCCGCACACGTCGCCGATAAAGCTAAAACGCATATCGGCCAACGCAGATAGGCGGTCGGTGCCGGCCTCGCCCTCCATCTGGGTAATGATGTGCTCGATAGCGTCGAGCTCATTGCGATCCAGGTGAAGCGCCTCGGTTACCAGCTCATCGCCCTCGACCAGCTTGGTCGCCGCAAAGCGCACCGGGATGTGCGCCGTCACGGCATGGTCCTCGATCAGGTTGGCAATGCCGTGGATGCAGCGATGCAGCGCACCGCCGTCCGGACCGTCGGGCGCACAAAAGTCCAGGCGACCAGGGCGCTCGCGGAACCGCGCCACGTGCAGGGCGCGGTCCACCAACTCGCCGATACCCTCGTTGCGGGCAGCGCTAATGGGAACAACGGGCACGCCCAACAGGCTCTCGAGCAGGTTGACGTCCACGGCGCCGCCGTTGGCGGTCACCTCGTCCATCATGTTGAGCGCGATGACCATGGGGCGGTCGAGCTCCATAAGCTGTAGCGTCAGGTACAGGTTGCGTTCGATATTGGTGGCGTCGATGATGTCGATGATGGCGTCGGGGTTTTCGTCAAGGATGAATTGACGGCTCACGATCTCTTCGCCCGTGTACGGCGACAGCGAATAGATGCCAGGCAGGTCGGTAACGCTTGCCTCGGGGTGGTTGCGGATGGTGCCATCTTTGCGGTCGACCGTCACGCCGGGAAAGTTACCGACGTGCTGGTTGGAGCCCGTCAGCTGGTTGAATAACGTGGTCTTGCC
The DNA here is from genome assembly GCA_902478885.1 of uncultured Collinsella sp. Lineage (GTDB taxonomy): Bacteria > Actinomycetota > Coriobacteriia > Coriobacteriales > Coriobacteriaceae > Collinsella. The sequence continues at coordinate 14,993 of CABSMS010000033.1, forward strand.
GCAGTTTTGGTTGCCGGCGAGGGCAAAGTGCAGCGGCGCGCCCTCGGGCACGGCCGTCTTTGCCGCACGGGGCGAATACGTCCCCTCGCCCAGGGCCGGATGCTCCGTCGTGCCGATTGCGGCGTTAGCGCGCGGACCCGTATCGGTGTCGTGAATACCCACGAGCTCGATGCGAGCGGCATCGTCCTTGCGCAGTGTCAACTCGTAGCCACGCAGGCGGATCTCGAGCGGATCGCCCATGGGGGCGTACTTCATCATGGTGACTTCGGTGCCCGGCGTTAGACCCATGTCCAAAATATGCTGTCGGAGTGCCTGATCGTCCGATGCCACCGATGCGACAACGGCGTCCTTTCCAATCTCGAGTGTATCGAGCTTCACGTCCGTGTTCCTCCCCCGGCGCCCACAGGGCGTTGTATTTATGTTCACCATGGCTAACCGTTTGCCATGGCTAACCAATTGTAACCATGCATGATAGCGCGAACACACAACGACGTTCAATCGACAGATCGGTGCAAGGGGAATTCTGGGCCATTGCTTCCCAGACGGGCCTGTTGCGGAAACCGAATCCCACTCCGGAACACCTAAACGGGACGGGCTTTCCGGTTGAGGCATCTAGCGGAAACTGCAGCCCGGAATCGGCGCTCAGACTGGGATGCGATTTCCCAATGGGGCCCTCGGGGAAACTACAGCCCGGAATCTGCTCTCGAAACGGGACGCGGTTTCCCCGAGGACCGAAACAGCCGCCCGCCCCTCGACAAAATGATCCGTTCCCTCCGTCGCATGCGGAACATCCAAGGAGTGTCCCAGGGTGCCGGCACAATAGGAACGTCCCCAGCTGCCGGCGGCATTTCGCCGCAACAGCAAAAGCCCGCGCTGGCAACAAATGTCACCTGCGCGGGCTTGGTGGGCGCTCACAAAGGCACGTTACAGAGGCCCACGTCAGTTATGGATTACCGAACGGCACCGGCACGCGATGCCTCCGTCGGCTTACCAAGCGATGAAGCTTGCCGCAGTCTTAGACTATCGGCGCAATGCCGGCAAAGTGCAGATACAGCGAAATGATTGCCACGACAATGACCACCGCTGCGATCAGCTTGTCGTGCAGATGCGGAAGCACCGGTTTACCGCGGCCTCGCTCGCCCAGCATATAAACGGGAATGGCCGGAGCAAAAAGAATCGTCGTGATCATAACGCCCTGAAGACCCGTCGACCACACCAGGAACAATGTGTAGATGAAGCCGAGCGTACCGAAGAAGCGGGCTTTGCCGACGCTGGGCGCATGCGGCCCGTCCAGATGCTCGTTCTTCCAGCCAATCACCATGTAATAGGCAGCCGAGCAGACATACGGAACCAGAATCGTGTTGACTGCGCAGCTATAGAAGAACTGGTAGGTGCTCGCCGCCACATACGACACGATCAAGAAGAGCTGCGTGATGCCGGAGCTCACGAGAACCGTTACCACCGGGGCGTCGTGCTTGTTCGTCTTGGCAAACGCCAGAGGGAAGGATCCCTGGCGCGCCGCCTCGAACGGCGTCTCGGACGCAATGATGACATAGCCCAGCAGCGCGCCGACCAACGAAAGGATAACGCCAAGGTTTACGATGGCAGCACCAACCGGACCGATTGCGCACTCGAGAATTCCCGCCATGGAGGGCGTTGCAAGCTGTGCCATCTCCTCGCGCGGCATAATGCCGAGCGACAGCATCGAGATGATCAGATACAGCGTGAATACAGCCGCAAATCCGAGCGCCGTCGAGCGGCCGACGTCACGCACGTACTTTGCACGGCCCGAGATAACGACAGCGCCCTCGATGCCCGTGAAGACCCAGACAAGGGCGATCATGGTCGAGACAACCTGCTCGCCAAAGCCAGGACCAGCCGGCTCTCCCCAGAAGTTGTCCATAAAGATATCGACGTTGAACTTACCCAGGAGCACGATACTCAGCACAAAGAGCCCCAGCGGCACCAGCTTCGCCAACGTGACGATCGTGTTAATGCCCGCAGCCTCCTTAACGCCACGAAGCACAAGGGCGGTAAGGAACCACAAAAACACGCTGGCGCAGACGATAGAAAGCAGGTTGTTACCCGCGCCAAACGCAGGGAAGAAATAGCCCAGCGCGCTAAACAGCAAGAGCGCAAAGCTCACGTTGGAAAGACATGCGCTGATCCAGTAGCCCCAAGCGGAGTTGAATCCAATGTAATCGCCAAAACCGGCCGCAGCGTATGCATAGATGCCGCCGGTCAGGTCGGGACGGGCCTGAGACAAACCGTTGAACACCATCATCAGCGCAAAGACGCCAATAAAGCAAATTCCCCACGAGACGATAACCGCACCGGTATTTGCCCCACCTGCTGCCATATCGCCGGCAAGCGAAAAGATGCCGCCACAAATACTGGCGGTAATGACCATCATGGTCAGACGAAAGAGATCGAGGCCATTAGGGTCGATAATCTCTTCATTTTGAGCTTTAGAGGCCATTGTATGTGCACCCCCTTCATCATGTGATCGAACGAAAGATGGCCCGGACGTCCCGAATCGGGTGCCGGGCCATCGGTCAAGCGATCATCAGACTGTTACAGCTACCGCGTTAGAAGCGCAGCGACAGGCAAGAAAGGCCGCCGTCGACCTTGCGATACTCGGAGGTGTCAACGACGAGTGTCTTGTAGCCCAGATCCTGCACGGCCTTGAGCACAGTCGGATAGCCCTCGGCAACGATGACCGTACCGTTGACCCAGATGCAGTTGGCGCCGTATGCCTCGTCCTCGGGCACGACGATCTTGTTGTACTGGGCAAAGTCGGGCTTATCGATGAACTCACCAGAGACGAGCATGTTGTTGTCCTCGATGTAGTTGACGCCCGTCTTGAGGTGCAGGACCTCCTCCAGCGGAACCTCAGAACCCTCGAGGCCCCAGCCCTCGAGAATCTCACAGAACTGGCGGATGCCCTCTTCGTTGGTACGAGCGGAGCGACCGACGTAGAAATGGTCACCGACCATCATGACGTCGCCGCCGTCGAGCGTGCCCGGAGAAACGATGTGCTTGACATGCTCGTCGTCAAAGAAGCGACGGACGGCCGGCTCGATCTCGTCCTTCTCGCCGTTGCGGCTATCGGCACCGGGGTTGGTAATGATGGCGCCGCAGCGAGTGATGACGGCCGGATCTTCGACGAAGCAGCTGTCGGGATACTGCTCGAGTGCCGGCAGCACCGACACGTCAACGCCGCACTGCTCGAGCGCATGCTCGTAATCGTAGTGCTCCTCGATGGCGCGCTCGTAGATGGGCTGGCCAAGCTCGGGGGCACTCGTGATGCCATTGCTCAGGGACTTGCCGGGGCGGCGGATGATGACGTGGCTGAACTTGGTCATGATGATCCTCCTTGGATCTCTTAGCAGAGAGCGGGACTTCTTCGCGCCCGCCTTCCTTTCGATGTCTTTATCTTAGGGCGGTTTTCCTGTTTTGTATATTGTATACAATCCTGAACGGTAGGTATTCTTCGGTAAGCGTATTTTTACGTATCGGCGCAAAGTAGCATGATTTAGCTGGTCGTTCTATAATTCAACTGAGCTATTCAAGTGAAACGTATTTGCTTTTAGAAATATACCGTTAAGGAACATAGGCTCATGGAAACGCTCAGAAGGCCCCTGAAGGACCACGTATACGACTATATTTCGAGCCGTATTGACGCCGGCGAGCTTTCGGCCGGCGACCGGCTGAGCGAGCAGGCGATCTGCGATGCCATGGGCGTGTCGCGCACACCGGTCCGCGAAGCGCTCATCCAGCTGGCAAGCGACGGCTACCTGGACAATCTCCCCCGCCGCGGATTCCGCGTCCGTGGGTTCGATCAGCAAAACGCCGTTGAAGTCTTTGAGATTATGGGGCCGCTCGACGGGCAGGCCGCATATCTCGCCTGTCCGAATCTAACTGACGACGATATTACGCAGCTGAAATTTCTCGTCGGCTCCATGGACCTCGCGATCCAAGGCGGTCTCATCCGTAAGTATGACGACATTCAGCGAGACTTTCACCTTACGTACTTCAACCGCTGTGGCAACGATCGTCTGCGCGACATGATTTCACAGCTCGAGCGTTGCTTTATCAAGCGCGATTACGAGACTGTTGACCAGGAGACGGCGTGTAAGCTGCTCAATAAAGCCAACAACGAACATGCTCATATTCTTGAGTTGTTCGAAGCACGAGATGCGACGGGCGTGCGCGACTACGTTCGCGATGTCCATTGGAACACAGAAAACGCCCAGTTCACCGTCTGGTAGGAAACGATGCCCTTGCGGAAAGCGTGTCCCGTTATTCCCGCTCGAAACGGGCCGCAGTTTCCCAACGGGGCCCCTC
>CABSMS010000034.1 GCA_902478885.1 uncultured Collinsella sp.
GTGGCCAGCGCGCCAATCTCAACACCCTGCTCACTCGGCTGAATCCAGCGCGGGGCGCTCACGACAAAACTGTTTTGCACGCGCAGCAAGCCCAAGGGGTGCGCCGGGGCGGGTTCGCGTTCGCCCGCAGTCAGCGACATGCCAAGCGAACGCGGCGTGGAGGTGCCTCCGCCACAGGTCGCGTGCGCGTAGTCGATGGCATAGTTCACCGAGGACCGCACATCCGCCGAACAACCGACGGCGACAAACAGCACCAGCACGGCCTCGGCGCGCTCGGCGGGCATGAGTTCCGCCGCCTGGGACAGGCGATCGAGCGCGTTGCGATAGAGATTCGTGTCCTGGTGGCACTCTTCGAGCGCGCGTACCATCGGTTCACCCGCAGGACCGCACACCATATTGATCACAGCCGTGGAGTCCATGGGATTTCGCTGGCGCAGGGCCAGTTGCGACATAATACGCGCAGCCGAGGTACCGTATTCGGCAAAGTAGCGCTGCTGAAGCGTGCCGACCGGCGCGCGAACGATAAAGCGGGAAACCCAAGAGCGATCGGCGGCTCGGCTCTGCGGGCTGCGGCCGTCGGCGAGCGGACGGGACGAAAGCACCAAGCCGCACAGCTCGATATGGCTCAGATGCGCTGCGCGCTTAAAGATGTCAAACATGGCCCCGCATGGGGTGAGCTCAACTTGAGATGCCATGACCTAGGCCTCCTTGGTCGTAGAAATAGAATCGGACGATACTTCGACAGGTCCGCCAAAAGTACGGGCAGCTGCGGCTCCACCGGCAAGCGGAGTCGCCATCTGGGCTTTTGTGCGTCGCGGTGCCGAAACGGGAAGTTCAAAGGCAAAGCCCATCGCAAGCAAAAACCACGTAAGTGTATAGGTTGCAACCAGAGCGGCAACAAGGCCGCCCATCACGGCGCGTTGGGTAAATACGCTACATGCAGCCACAACCAGCACCGGAACCTCGCAGGCAGAAAGCGCAAGCACACCCTGCAGGAACCCCGAGCGCCGATCACGCGCAAGTGCCCCCGCGGCAACGCCGGCTATGCCTGGCAGCGCCAACGCCAGTGCGGCAATAATACCCGGTAGCGACCCAGACCACACGAGCGATCCCAAAGTCGCCGTCACGCGAGCGCCCGACGCCAGCAGCGCGGCCGAAACCACGACCACAGCCCAAACCACGCCACAGACGACCGTCGCGCCGACCATCAGCGCGCGACGAACCGCGCGGCCGGACGCATCCATGGGGCACGGCGTGAGCGGCTCGCCGCGGAGCGAACGACCGACATTTTGCGCATAGTGGTCACAAAACGCCGAGAGCGCCGCCTCGACCGCCGCCGGCTCGGGACGATCTTTTTGATGGCTGGACAGACAGGCCATCACCACGTCGAACAGCTGGGCATCGACAAACGCCAGCGCATCGCGTAGCTCTTCGGAATCCGGCTCAAGCCCTAGCTGCTGGGCCTGCTCGGCCGCGGCGAGCGCCACATCGGGCTCACGACGAAGCAGCTGAGTCAAATCGCAACCGGGCGCATGGGCACCAATGGGATAGTCGGGCCGCGTGTCCATCTTGAGACGGTAGGGGCTCGCGATGTCGCGCGTCTTTTTGCGCGAACCCGAGGTGCCCGAAGTGCTCGGCGCGGCTTCGTATGGCGCGACGCCGGCAATGAGCTCGTAAACCGTGCTTGCCGCGGCATAGACGTCAATCGCCGGCGACATACGCAAAGCGCGCAGGTCGGGAATATCGTCGGTGAGCATCTCGGGCGGGGCATAGGCAACCGTCGCGCGACGCAGCGTGGCATAACGCTCCGTAAACGACGCCTTGCCGCCGGTACCGGCCACGGCCGACGCAGGCTCGAGCGCCAGCGACGAGCCAAAGTCGATCAGGCACAGGTCAAAGGTACCCTCGGCAAGCTGCTGATCAAGCGGTAGGCGCGCCGTACGCACCATAATATTAGCGGGCGAGATATCGCGATGGACAAAGCCCTCACCCACCAGGCTCATACGGCAGAGCAGATCGAACAGGTCGCGACCCAGACGCGCCGCCACAAGCGGCGACAGGCGTCCGGCATCGTCCACGGCGAGTCGCGAACGCAAACGGGCAAGCGTCTCGCCCTCGACCCATTCCATGACAATTGCAGGCACACCGTCGACCTCGCCCCAGCCATAGAGGCGGGGAAAGCCCTTAAGGCCCGAAAGGGCGCGATGGCATTCGTATTCCTCGCGAAACGCCGCCTTGAACTTGGCGACCAGCGCCTCGTGAGCGGCATCGTCGTCAAACTCATCGCGCGTCGGCAAGATGAGCTGCTTGAGTGCCACAGCCTCGCCTTGGGCGTTGACGGCACGCGTCACGCGGCCGATACCGCCACGGCGCATGGTGGCATCGTCGGCAAACAGCATCGTAAAACGACGCAGATAGGCAGGCAGTTCGTCCTGACCGAGCGCAATGGCCGGCTCAAACCCGTCGACACGCGCCAGGCGCAGGCCGACCATGGGATCGCGACCGAGCGATTGTGGTGTGGTGGATGCAAGATCGGTCATCATAGGGCAAGCGCCGCCACGTTATTGTTGAAGTTACCGAGCGCGACGTCATCATCGCCGTAATGGCCGACCCATTGACATAGGTTGGTATAACAGCCCCACAGATTGGCATACTGCTGATACCACTTTGACCGGGGCGAGAATGTCTGACGACCGAACTCGGCTCGAATGACAAACATCTCCCCGACCAGGCTGTCGCACGGTCTGGGATCTCCCGTAGAGTTATAGGTCGAGACCACGTCATTGGCACGAGAAACATAGCCGTCGAGCATGTTGTACTTGGTCACAAGCCAACTGTGAATGCTCTCTTCCTCAGCAGCGGAAAGGCCACCGGAGTTTGCATCGTTGTCAGTGTTGCCGCCCGTCGAGCCGCCGTTTCCAGACCCTCCGGTAGAGGAACCCGCCCCAGAGCCGCCACCCGAACTCGATGAATCCGAGCCGGAGCCAGGAGTATCCGAGCTACCGGGCTTTCCGGACTGCTGGGCGTCCTGTTCCTTCTGCTGCTCGACCTTATTCACCGTTGCCGCCACGCTATTGTTGGACAATCGATCGATGATCTTGGTGTTGGTGAGCACGATGGTTTTGTCATTGGCAAGCGTGACTTCGTTGTCCGGGGTCTCGGCGCCGTCCGCATCGTCGGTGCCAAACACAATATGCCCGACCACACTTGCCCAAGCATATCCAGTCGTGGTGCCCAGATTACTTTTGACCTCATGCCCCACGCGCGGTTCGCGTGCGGCATGCGCCTGCATCATGGACGGCACGGTCATGCCATAGGCAGAAACGCCAGCTATGACCAGCACCAGCGAGCACGATAGCAGTGCGTACGCCCGCGGCGCCAAGCCCAGTCGGCGTCGTATGCGCACCGCGGCGCCGCGCTTTGTCTGAGTGCCACCGGGCCGCATGCGTTCTCCTCCAACAAAAACACGCCGCTCGGGAGCGGCGCATTCATTCGAATCCATATTTGAGTGTATCAGCGAACCAAAAAGGTTGCGCAACGAATGGACAAATTAAGGATGCGAGCGGAAGCGTCCATGCGATAAGCGGATACGAAGCATCTTTGTTGCACAACAAACTCACAGTCGCACGGGGAAATTATGACTACCCCGTGCGTCGCGAGGAAAACATACGGCAGGAGCAGGCTCGCCACCTAAATCGCGCGGCGGGCCTCGATGGCGCGGCCAAGCGTAAGCTCGTCGGCATACTCCAAGTCGCCGCCCACGGGAAGGCCGCTTGCCAGACGCGACACCTCGACGCCCAACGGCTTGATGGTACGGGCCAGATAGCTCGCCGTGGTCTCGCCCTCAATATTGGGGTTGGTGGCGATGATGACCTCGTGGATGTCCTCGTGGCCCAAGCGTGCCAGCAGCTCTCGAATGTGCAGCTGCTCGGGGCCAATCTTGTCCATGGGACTGATCACGCCGCCCAATACGTGGTAGAGGCCGTGGTAGCTGCCCGTGCGCTCGATCGCCTGGACATCGCGCGGCTCGCCCACCACGCAAATGCGAGTGGTATCGCGCATCGGGTCCTGGCAGATGGAGCACTCGTCGGCCGTGGCGTAGTTAAAGCAGCGGCTGCAAAAGTGGACCTCCTGCTTGACCTCCAGGATGGCCTCGGCCAGGCGGCGCGCCTCCTCGGCGTCGGCCTCCAACAGGTAATAGGCGATGCGCTGGGCCGACTTGGGACCAATGCCCGGCAGACGGCCCAGCTCATCGAGCAGTTTTTGCAGACTGTGGTTGGCGCTCATATATATGCGTGTCTTAGAACGGCATGCCCGGGATGTTGAGGCCGCCGGTGATGGCGCCCATCTGCTTGTTGGCGAGCTCGTTGACGCCGCGGACGGCCTCGTTGACGGCAGCCATGATCATATCCTGCAGCATATCGACGTCCTCGGGATCGAGCGCATCGGGATCGATGGTGAGGTTGACGAGCTCCATCTCGCCGTTAACGGTCACCTTGACCATGCCGCCGCCGGCAGAGGCGTCGACGGTCTGGGACTTGAGGTTCTCCTGCGCGGCGGCAAGCTGCTCCTGCATCTTGCGAGCCTGCTTCATCATCTGCTGCATGTTCATACCGGCCATGATGGCTCCTTTACGTGCGGCCGCACGCCGAGCTGCAAGGGCAGCCGGAGCACGGCGGGACTTTCAAACTCAAAAATCGTACCACGGCGCGAGGCCAGCGAGCGGGGCGGACGTGTTACCTCAGTCGATATACATGTCCTGGAGCGCAAGCCGCACCCATAGATTATGCAAAGTTGAATAATTCGCATCTGCATAATATTTAAAGCTAAATCTTGTAGAGCCGGAATCCGACATTTAATGCGTACCACTAAATGGCTAAATGCCGAGCCACTACTCGAGGCGGCGCTCATGACGGCGAGGTATAATTTGATTGCCATAGATAGTAATTTGGAGGTGCCCCATGAATGCCCCCAACGCGCTCCAAAACATCCGCTCAAAACACCCCGTTGCATATGTGGTTCTCTATCTCTTTGTCGGCTGGGCATTGCTGGTTGTCATCACCCATGCCATAGCTTTTGGAGCAGAACTGCTGATAGCCAGCTCGGACCAGCCCGTCGTCAAATGGGAGACGACCGATGAGTGCACCGACGGAACCCGAACCGTCTACTACAACAGCCCGTCCCTCTATCAAGAGTTCAAGGTCAAGATAAAGGACTTCAAGATTGTCGATGCCGAGCTAGGCGTTTATTTGGCAATCGGAGCAACCATTAACGCCGAGCAAGTCGAGTACACGGACAGCCATGCGACGTATCGTATCGACCTCAGCATCCTAGGCCGACCGTCACGCACCTGTCTGCTCAAATGCGACATACGCGGCACCACGTTGCACATGTCCGAAATACAGATGCGCCCGGGCAAAGAGATCTCTTCTTGAGCAGCATACCCGCCCGCACGGTTACTCCACCGGCTTGAAGATGGTGGACTGACCGAAGACGCTGCGGATGAGGGCCTTGGCCTCGTCCTCGGTCTGCGGGATGCTCGGGGCTGCGCCCTGATGGCCGAAGGGGCTGCCAGCACCGGGATTGGATTCCCAGGGAGCGGCGGGGACGTCGTCGTTTGCAGAGGCTGCGGGTGCCACAGCAGCGGCCTTGGGCGCGGACGCCGCACCCGGCACGTCGAACGGGGGCAGATCGTCCCCGCCGGCATCGGCAGCAAAACCACCGACCATGGCATCGTCGTAGGGCACCTGCTCGGATTCCCATGGCGCAGCCTGCGCAGGCGGCTGAGCCATGGGGGCGGACGCGCGCTCGGGCGCTCGGGGCGCGGGCTCGGTCGGGAGCTTGCCCGTGGCAGGAGCACCGGCAGGGTTGTCGGAGCGCAGCCAAGGGGCCTTGGCCAGGTCGGATGACTTGGGCGCAGGCGCGGCAGCGGACTTGGGCGCGGGGATCGGAGCAGCCGGTTTGGGCGCAGCGGGTTCAGGCGCCGACGGGGTCGGTGCCGCTACCGGCGCCGCTTTTGGCTGCGTCGCGCTGGCGCTCGAGGATGCAGGGGGCACCGAGGACACGGGTTGCGGGTCCGCAGATGCCGCAGCCCGTGCAGATGGAGAATGCTCCTCATGTTGAGGAGCCGGCGTGCCACCCCCATCCAGGACATAGTCGACGGTGCGATGACCGAAGACCGCACTGACTGTCGGCAAAAACACCGCCTGTGTATCAGCACGCCCGAGCATCTTGATAGCAAATGCCGTAGGGAACGAGACCGTGAGCTTAGAACCATCGTCTGCCGTAGCGCGAGCGTTCAACAGGAGAGCCGCATAAGAAGGTTGTTGGGCCTTGACGCGCTCGACGACCTCGCCCCATTTGCGCTGGAGCTCGCCAGCGTCCTCGACCGCGGGGGTCTCGGCAGCACCGGCGGCGGCAACCTGGGCGGCGTTGTTGGGCTTGGACACCGGCACGGTCGATGCAGCAGGCGCGGGAGCCGGAGCCACAACGGGTTGAGGTGCAGGCGTTACAGGTTTGGGCGCGGGAGCCGCGGACTTGGGCGCAGGCTGGGCAGCCGGAACAGCAGCGCCGCGGTCCCAAGGCATGCCGCCCTGATGCGCGGACGTAGCAGCGGGGGCGGCGGTCGCCGCAGGAGCAGCAGCTCGGGCACCCGAGATCAGCGTCGGTTGTTGTGTCGTCGCAGGCGCAGCCGCGACAGCCGCAGGCGCACTCGCTTGAGCAGCAGCCACGCTCGCCGGAACGGCGGCGTTGGCAACCATGGCCTCCAAGCGAGCCACGCGCTCGGCCAAAGCTTCAATCGTTAAATCGGCTTCGGGACGCGTCAGGCGGGTGCAGGCGATCTCGAGCACCAGGCGCACGTCGCTCGCACCCCTCATCTCCAAGGCGGCATCGTCGAGCACGGTCAGCACGCGAGCCAAACGATCGGCAGGATGCTCGCCAAAAGCAGCGGCCTCGGCAGCAAGCGCCTCGGCCTGTTCGGCCCCGCCCTCAAACAGCTCGGCACGGGCGCCGGCGACGCAGGCAACATACACGTCGCGCACATGTGCCACCAGGTCGCGCGTCAGCTCCAGCAGGTCATTGCCCTCCTCGACCTGCGCGCGAATAAGCCCATACAGCTCGGCGACATCGCGATCGGCAATGGCGCGCGCAAACTCGCCCAGGATCTGGTCCGAAACCTCGCCCAAAAGCGAGCGGGCATCGTCCGCATGCACGGTGCCGTTGCCGAAGACGCTCAGCTGCTCCAGCGTGGAGAGCGCATCGCGCATGCCGCCCTTGGCATGGCGCGCCACGATGGCAAGCGCCTCGTCGTCGTAGTCGAAGCCCTCCTGCTCGCACACGTATGCCAGGCGGCGCTCGATATCCTCGTTACCGATGCGGTGGAAATCGAAGCGCTGGCAGCGCGAGAGGATTGTCTCCAGAATCTTTTGCGGGTCGGTGGTGCACAGCACAAAGATCACGTGCGCCGGCGGCTCCTCGAGCGTCTTGAGCAGCGCGTTAAACGCCGCCGTCGTAAGCATGTGGACCTCGTCGATGATATAGATCTTGTACTTGCCACGCACCGGGGCAAAGTTGACGGAGTTGATGATTTCCTCGCGCACGTTGTCTACGCCGGTACGGCTTGCGGCATCGAGCTCGTAGACATCGGGGTGGTTGCCCTCGGCGATGAGCTCGCATTCCTCACAGGTGCCGTCGGGCATGCAGCCGCTCGCACCCTCGGCGCGCGCCGCCTCGGCATTGCGACAGAGCAGCGCCTTGGCAAGAATACGCGCCATGGTGGTCTTGCCCGTGCCGCGCGGTCCGCAGAACAGGTACGCATGGGACAGGCGCCCCTCGGTGATGGCGTGCTCGAGCGTCGAGACGATATGCTGCTGGCCCACCACGGAGTCGAAGGTGAGCGGGCGATACTTTCGGTACAACGATTCCATGGGTGCTCCCCCGGGTATACTGAGTCTTGTTGCCGCGGCGGCCATGCGGTCGCACGGCATACTGCATCCATAATAACCCGTACGGCGAGCCCGCCGCGATAGGAGTCCAAAGAGCATGGCAGACGCAGAGAGCAACCTCGTTCCCTCCGAAGCAGCCGACCAGGTCGAGGTCGCGCTCGAGGAGCAGGCCGCAGCCGACGACGGCATTCTGTACCTCAACGAGTACCAGTACGAAAACGACCTCGTCACCGACTTTGCGCGCCTGGTCGCCTCGCCCAGGCGTCGCGGCTCGCTGTATGTCGCCGCGGCAATTGCCGCGCTCATCGGCATCGGCATGCTGGTGGCCGGCGGCAACTGGATCAAGTTCGGCGTCGTCCTAATCGTATTCGGCGCCTTTTTGGCCTGGTGGAGCAAAAATCTGCACCATACGCTCGCACGCGACTTTATCGAAGCCGTCGAGGCAGACGAGTCCATGGGCGGCCGCTACCGCCGCGTCGCCGCCAACGAGGACGGCCTGATGGTCTGGGGCAAGAGCGGCAAGTCGCAGTTCTTCCCATTTGAGAAGCTCGACCACGTGCTCGACGGCGAGCGCATCTTTGTGGCCATGTTCGCCGACCAGGGCGTGACGATCCCTAAGGACACCTTTGTGCGTGGTGATGCCGAGCAGTTTGGCTCCTTCCTCAAGGCGCGCATCAACAAAAAGCTGCGCATCGAGACCAAACGCAAGAAGATGAAGGCCGAAAAGGCCGCTGCCGAAGCCAAACAGGGCGACAAGCCCCAGGAGACCAAGGGCAAGCAGCGCAAGCAGAAGAAGAACAAGAAGAAGCGCTAAGGTCAAGTCAGACAGGCCACCTCGCCCCGCTACCTTCACCATGCGCCCGAGCGTGCTAAACTAGCAGCATCTATGCCACCGCGAACGGCTTGACTCCGACCCGCCGCTCGCAAACGAACTTTAAACGCACGAGGGTTGGCCATGCCGCTTTTCTCGCAACATACCGCCCGGTTCTCGCCGGACGTTCCCTTGGAGGGCACCAGCTCTCGCGAGCTGCTCAAGCGGTACCAGCCGCTCGAGACGCTTGCGACCGGCGGTTTTGGCTCCATCGAGATCTGCCGCGACACGCACCTGCGCCGCCGCGTCGCCATTAAGCGCATCCCCCTTATCAACGGCGCCGGCATGCCCGCCAGCGACATCATGGATGTCCTGCGCGAGGCACACACCGCCGCCATGCTTCAACATCCCAATATCGTGCAGGTTATCGACTTTACGCACGACACCGCCTATGCCTACCTGGTCATGGAGTATGTCGACGGCATGTCGCTGGCCGAGTTTTTGCATCGCGTGGACGGCCATTCGCTCACCTTTGACGAGGCCGCGGCAATTGCCGACGCGCTGGGCCAGGCGCTCACCTTCGCCCATAGCAACGGCGTGCTCCATCTGGATATTAAGCCCGCCAACGTGCTCATCGACCACTCGGGCAATGTAAAGCTCACCGACTTTGGCATGGCGCGGCTGTCGTCTGCCGGCGGCTTTGGCGGCTCGCGCGGCGGCACCATCGGCTACATGCCACCCGAGCAGCTCGACATCGAGACTGGCACGGTTGACGAGCGCGCCGATGTCTTTGCCCTCGCCTGTGTGATCTACGAGGGCCTGTGCGGCAGCGCTCCCTTTATGGCCGCCACGCCCGGCGACTCGCTCGACCGCATCATCGGCGGTGCCACCTACCCCAGCGAGCTCATCCCGCACTTTCCCCCGGGAGCCGAGGCTGCGCTCATGAGTGCTCTCTCCCCCATGCCGCAAGACCGTCCCAACAGCATCGAGGCATTTTGCGACCAGCTGCTCGCCGGCTTGGGCAGCGTGCGCGAGGGCCGTCGCAGCCTGGAGCAGATGGTGGGCGAGCTGTCGGATGACGAGCGCGCGGCGGACGATATCGAATCGTTGCCCTATGAGGACGACACCATCGAGGTCGACCCCGCGCTTGGCTGGGCCGGCACGCGCTGGAGCCACGCGCGCGATTACACCATGCGCGCCATCTCGGCGCTAACGTGTGGTGCCTTTAGCTTTTTGATCATGCAGACGGCTGGCGTCGCGGCGCTTCCCGGACTTATTGCCGCGGCCATCGCGATTGGGGCGGCCGCCGGCCTGGCCCCGCAGATTGGCTCGGCTATCTCGGCCGTGGGCTTTTTGGTACTTATGGCCAACGCCACCATGCAGACGCAGGGCATCCTGTCGATGCTGCCCGTCGCGGTGCTCTTTGCCGCTGCCATGTCCGGTTGGTGGATCGCCTGGGGCCGCACCGAGGCCGCCGCGAGCGCCGCGCTCACCTGCGCGGTGGCACTTGGCTGTCTAACGGGCGACGCCCTCCTTGCCGCCGGGGTCGCCGCCGGCATCGCTGCCTTTTGGCTCGGCCCGGCAAGCGCCGCGGCCGCCACGGGGATGGGCGCACTTTTTGGCCGCCTGGCTACGGTTGCGCTTTCCGCCGGAGGCGTACTGGGGCTCGGCAATGTTGCCGCGGCACTGGGAGACATGCTCTTCTGGGCTGCCGTCGTGCTCGTCGCGGCGACAGCTGCACTGACATCTCTGCTGCTCAACGCCCATGCCAAGCGTGCCGAGCAGGGCTCGAACCTGACTGCAATCGCTGCCATCGCCGGCTGCGGAATAGGCTCCGCGACGGCACTCTGTCTTGCACACCATATGGAAATTGCCAGCCTTGCGGCCGCGGTCGTCGTCAAGGCGGCGGTTGCGGGAACCCTATCCTCTATAATTGTTGGGATATGCCTATATTTGCTCGGATACCAAAGAACCTATACGGAGAGTGATCTTTCGTGAACTTCCTGAACATCTTCGAGGACCACGTGGCCGGCATCTTCGGTGCCACCCGTGCCCCGTTCTCCTTTAAGAAGCTTGCCAAGCAGGCCGCTCGCGACATGGAGGATCAGACTCTGGTGATCAACGGCGTCAACACCGCGCCGGCACTCTATACCATCCTGATTGCCGCCGACGACGATCCCATGCTCGCCCCGTTCTACCCCGAGCTTTCGCGCGAAGTTCGCGAGTTTGTGAAGGCACAGGCCGAAAAGCGCCGCTATGTGTTTGTCGGCGAGCCCCTCGTTCGCTTTATGATCGACCCCCAGCTGCGTGCCGGTAAGTTCTCGGTCTTTGCCGAGAACGTCGACGCCCCCACGCTCGGTCGTCTGTACGAGGAAGAGCGCGCCTACCAGAATGGCCTGGGCCAGAACAACTCGGCCGCAAGCCGCGCTGCCAGCGCTCCCCGCGCCGGCAAGCAGCAATTCGCCGCTCCGCAGCAACAGCGTCCCGCCGCCATGCCCCAGCAGCCGGCGCCCCGTGCCGCCGCTCCCGACCCGCTCGCCGTGGCCGATCCCTTTGCGCCCAACGTCCCCGACCCCGCCGCCGCGCCCATCCCCGTGCCGCAGACCGTCTCTCGTGATGCCCTCGCCGGTATGGGCGGAGCCGCCGCGACCGGCGCCGCCGTGGGCCTTGGCGCCGCGGCCGGTATTGCCTCCAACATGGCGAGCACCCGCGCCCCGCAGCGCCCGCTCGCCCAGCTCGTCGACGTCGTGAGCGGCGAGAGCCACAGCATCACTTCCGCGCAGGTGACCATCGGTCGCGAGCGCTCGGTTTCGGACATCGCCCTGCGCGACCCCAACGTGTCGCGCCGTCACGCCCAGCTCACCTTTACCGGTTCGGACTGGTCGATCGAGGACCTCAATTCCACCAACGGCACGCTCGTCAACAACCGCCGCATCACGCGCTGCCCGCTGCGCAACGGCGACCTGCTGACGTTTGGCCTGAGCACCTTTGAATTTAGGGGATAGTCGCTTATGAACATCGATATCGTCCTTTTTGCAGGCCGCATCGTCCTGGTCGCCCTGCTCTACATCTTCCTGTTCGCCGTCATGAAAACCGGTGTGGGACTCGTACGCGGCCAGCGCCGCGACTCCGCTATCTGGACGATCGATGTGGACAAGGGTCCGCGCGGCATCCGTGGCATCCATGTAGACATGCTCGGCCCCGTCATCGTGGGCCGCTCGCCGTCCTCGGACATCTGCATCAACGAACCGTTTGTCTCGGCCTCGCACGCACGCTTTTCGCTGCAGGGCCCGGCACTCATCATCGAAGACCTCAACTCGCTGAACGGCACGCTTGTTAACGGCCGTCAGCTGGTGGAGCCCGCAACGCTGCGCGAGGGTGATGAGGTCCAGATTGGCGACGTGGTCATGAAGGTGAACCGTCGATGATCGACGAGGAGAACAAGTCCGCAACCATGCACGAGACGCCGACTGCCCCCGCAGCTGCGCCGGCTCATGCCGCTCCGGCACGCCCTGCGACCGTGGAGCCCGAGGACACGGTGTTCTCCCTGCCTCTTTCGCATGTAACTCAAGAATATCCGGCACTCGTCGATGACGAGGACGCCGACACCGAGCAGCTCGACGCCCCCATCGGGGCGCACGCTGCCGAGCAGCCCGCGGAACCGGAGGCAACGCCCGCACCGGCTCACTTTGCCGAGCCCGTCGCCGAGGCGATTAACGAGAGCGCTGCCGTGTTTGCAGCCCCCGAGCCTGCCGCGCCGGTATTCCCCGTCGCCCCGGCAAGCGAGGCGGCACCCGCATCTGCAACGCCTGCCGAAGTCGAGCAGCCCGTTGCCGCGCCCGCCGCAGCTCCCGAGCCCTCCGCTCAACCCCAGAGCACGCCCGCGCCGTCGCACTTTGCGACGCCCGAGCCGACGGCTGTCGAGCCGCAGCAGGACGGCGATCCCGCCGACCGAGTAACCGAAGATCTCAACCTTCCGGACGTCTCCGATGCCGAGTCGGGCAACGATGCCGACACCGTCTCCCCCGGCGACACCGCCGAGATCGATGTCGCCGCCGTGGAGGCAAAGCTCAAAGATCCCGGCTCGACCATGAGCTTTGAGCCGCTGACCGACGAGCGCATCGAGACCGACTCGACCTACGACGCCGGCACCACCACGCAGCTTATGTGGGGTGCCCGCTCCGACGTCGGATGTGTACGCCCGCACAATGAGGACTCCTATCTGGTGCAGTCACCGCTCTTTTGCGTGTGCGACGGCATGGGAGGACACGCCGCCGGCGAGGTGGCATCCTCCATTGCCGTCGAGACAATCGCCAAGACGGCACCGCAGTCCGCCGACGCCGCGCGCCTGGCCGCAGCCGTCGAGGCCGCCAACGCCGCCGTGATCGAGGCCGCCCTCAACGGCCTGGGCAAACCCGGCATGGGATGCACGGCCACCTGCGCCTACATCGAAAACGACACGCTCGCCATCGCCCACGTGGGCGACTCGCGCGCCTACCTGCTCCACGAGGGTACGCTCATCCGCGTGACCCGCGACCACTCCTACGTGGAGGAGCTCGTGGATGCTGGCGAGATTACGGCCGACGAGGCCCGCGTCCACCCCAACCGCTCGGTCATCACCCGCGCGCTGGGCTCGGATCCCGCCATGTATGCCGACCACTTTACCCTGCACATCGAGGAAGGCGACCGCCTGATTCTGTGCTCCGACGGTCTTTCGAGCATGATTCCCGATAGCGATATCGAGAACATCGCTACGCAGTCCTCGAGCGCACAGATCTGTGTTGACAACTTGGTGGACGCGGCGCTCGCCGCCGGCGGCCACGACAATGTGACCGTGGTGGTGGTCGACCTGGTCGACGACGGCGTCATGCGCGAGGCAAAACGCGTCCGACGCCGCAATGTCACCATCGCCACCGTCTTGGCCCTTGTCTTTGTGCTGGTAGCAGGCATCTGGGCATACACGGGCGTCACCGGCTCCTATTACTTGGGAACCTACCACGGCAATGTCGCCGTCTGGCGCGGCCTGCCCGGCAAGACGCTCGGGGTCGAGCTCCACTGGCTCGAGAGCAAAACCAGCATCAAGCTGTCCGACCTGCCCGAAGACACGCAAAACCGCCTGAAGACAGGCATTCCGCAAACGAGTGTCGACGATGCGCAGGACACCATTTCCAAGTACCGCCATCAGATTGACGAGGAGCAGACCCGTCAGGTGATTGACGCGCAAACGATTCGCGACAACACCGATCAGGAATCCACCTCCGAGTCAGATTCCGAGAAAACCGCCGAACAGTCAGCCGAGGCCGAAGCCTCCGATAAGAATTAGAAAGGGAGTGCCGCTTATGAGTCGCCGCAACACCGAACTGCTCTTGCTCATCGCCTCGGCGTTCCCCGTCATCCTGCTCTATGCGATGTACGTGCTCACCGCGGGTGCCACGATTTCCTTTGAGACGCTCGCCGTGCCGATCGGCCTGTTCGCCGCCTTCGCCGCGGCGCATATCGCCGTGCGCATCCTGGCGCCCGGCGCCGACCCCGCCATCCTGCCCATCGTCTTCGTGCTCTCGGGCATCGGCATCACATTCGTGACGCGCCTGGCCCCCGACCTCGCCATCTCGCAGCTCATCATCTTGTTTGTCTCGGTGGCGCTCATGGTGGGAACGCTCGCGCTGGTCAAGAACCTCGACGTGGTCATGCGCTACAAGTACACCTTTGGCATTATCGGCATCATCCTGCTGATGCTGCCGATCTTTATCGGCACCACGATCTCGGGCTCCAAGCTGTGGATTCGCATCGCGGGCTTCACCATCCAGCCCGGCGAGTTCGCCAAGGTCTTCATCGTCTTGTTCCTGGCAGGCTATCTGGCCGAGAACCGCGAGCTGCTCTCCATCTCCAACCGCAAGATCCTGGGCCTCAAGATTCCGCGCTTCCGCCTGCTGCTGCCGCTGTTTGCCGTGTGGGGTGTGTGCCTGCTCATCGTCGTCTTCGAACGCGACCTGGGCTTGGCCGTCCTGTTCTACACCATCTTTTTGCTGATGCTCTATGTTGCCACGGGACGTTTTTCGTACGTCATCATCGGCCTTGCGCTGCTGGCCGTTGGAGCCGTGGGCGCCTACAAGTTCCTGTCGCACGTGCAGGTGCGCTTTCAGGTCTGGGTCGATCCGTTTAAGGACGCCCAGGGCCAGGGCTACCAGATCGTACAGTCACTTTACTCGCTGGCTGACGGTGGCCTGGTTGGCGTCGGCATCGGCAACGGCATGGCAAACAACATCCCCGTCGTCGAGTCCGACTTTATCTTCTCGGCCATCGGCGAGGAAATGGGCCTTTTGGGCGGCGGCGCCGTGCTCATCCTGTTTATGCTTTTTGCCGTGCGTGGCCTCACCACGGCCGCCCGCGCCAAGTCCGACCTTGCCGCCTTTAGCGCGACCGGCCTTACGGCGCCCATCAGCTTCCAGGCATTCTTAATCGTTGGCGGCGTAACCCGCCTGATCCCGCTGACTGGCGTCACCCTGCCCTTTATGAGCCAGGGCGGCTCCTCGCTGCTGGCGAGCTTTATCATCGTCGCGCTACTGCTGCGCGCCGGCGACGAGGCAACCGGACGCGAAGCCGAGCTCACCGGCACCGGCACCATGGCCGCCATCACCGATGACCAGGTCGCATCCGCCGCCGCCCCGACCGGTACGCGTTTTGCCAGCGCACCTTCCTACAGCCACGGCAACCACTCCGCGGGCTCTCGCATGCGTCGTCGCCTGCTCGACACGCCAGAGTCCGGCGTGCTCGGCCGCGTGGCACTTGCCAACCGTCTGACTCGTGCCGTGTTTGCTTTCACGGCGCTGTTCGCCATCCTTATCGGCAACCTCACCTATGTCCAGGTCATCAAGGCGAAGGACTATCAGGACATGCCGACCAACAACCACACCATCGCCCGCTCCAAGTACATCCAGCGTGGCTCCATCATCACGTCCGACGGCGTGACACTAGCCGAGTCGCTGCAGCAGGAGGACGGCACCTACGCCCGCTCCTACCCCAACGGCAACATGGCCGCGCACGTGGTGGGCTACGTGAGCCAGCAATACGGCACCGCCGGCATCGAGAGCGTCATGAACGATACGCTCACCGGCTCCAAGGATTACTCCAGCTGGAACAACGCCATCGCGTCGCTCGCGGGGCAAACCCAGCCGGGCAATACCGCCAAACTCACCATCGACTCGCGCATCCAGACGGCTGCCGAGCAGGCACTCAAGGGCTTTAAGGGCGCCGTGGTGGTCATGGATCCGCGCACCGGTGCGGTCCTTGCGTGCGCGAGCTCGCCCACCTACGACAACACCAACATCGATGCGCTGCTCCAGTCGGGCGGCGGCGAGGACGGCTCCATGTACGACCGCGCCATGGACGCGCTCTACACCCCGGGCTCGACCTTTAAGGTCGTCACACTCTCCGCGGCGCTCGAAACCGGCACCGCCAGCCTTACCAGCACGTACCAGGCGCCCGGCTCCATGGACATCGGCAACGCGCCGGTCACCAACTATGCCAACGAGAGCTACGGCACCATCAGCCTTCAGCAGGCCTTCGCCGTGTCGTCCAACGTCGTCTTTGGCCAGGTGGCAAACGAGGTCGGCGCCAGCTCGCTCGTCCAGTTTGCCAACGCCTTTGGCTACGGTCAAAAGCTCGGCCAGGATTTGACCACCGCGGCTTCCATCATGGCCGACCCGTCGCTTATGACCGAATGGGAGACCGCTTGGGCAGGCGCCGGCCAGCCCGTCGGCATGGACCACACGCCTGGCCCGCAGACCACCGTTATGCAGAATTGCGTGATCGCTGCGGCTATCGCCAACAGCGGCGTGGTCATGGACCCGTTCTTTGTGTCCCAGATACTCGCCCCGGACGGAACCGTGGTTAAGACCACGCAGTCCCGCTCGCTGGGCCAGGCTGTCAGCTCTGCCACGGCCGACCAGGTCAAGCAGGCCATGCTCGCCGTCGTCCAGTCCGGTACCGGCACCGATGCCCAGATTCCGGGCGTCAAGGTTGCCGGCAAGACCGGTTCGGCCGAGACCGGCGGCACCAACGTCAACTCTATGTTTGTTGGCTTTGCACCTTACGATTCACCCACGGTTGCCATCTCGGTGGCCCTGGAGGATTACGACAAACACGACGTCAAGGCGGCCAAGATTGCCGGCATCGTCCTGACCGCGGCGCTCGCCGCACAGGGAGCGTGATGCCCGTGATCAAAGCGGATACTTGGGACGCGCCGCGGCCGATGAGCTAGCGGCAACGCGCCACACGGCCCCAGCGGCCATACATTTGGTACTACACACATCGTTGAGCGAATAGTTATGTTAGGAGCAGGAATGGAACAGAGGGTCCTCGGGGGAAGATACCTCCTCAAGGATAAGGTGGGAACGGGCGGTATGGCGACCGTCTTCCGTGCACAGGATCAGGTCCTCGACCGCACGGTTGCCGTCAAGATCATGCTGCCGCAGTATGCCGGCGACGCCACCTTCGCCGCCCGCTTTAAGCAGGAGGCCCAGGCAGCGGCCGGCCTGTCCTCCCCCTATATCGTGGGCGTCTACGACTGGGGCAAGGACGGCGACACCTATTACATCGTCATGGAGTACCTGCGCGGTACCGACCTTAAGAGCGGCATCAAGAGCCACGGCGCCCTCGATCCCAAGAAGGTCGCACAGATCGGCTCGCAGATCAGCTCCGCGCTCTCGGTCGCACACAAGCACGAGATCATCCACCGCGACATTAAGCCGCAAAACATCATGGTGCTGCCCGACGGCAACATCAAGGTAATGGATTTTGGCATCGCACGCGCCAAGAACAGCCATCTCACGCAGGACAACAACGTGCTGGGCACCGCCCACTATGTAAGCCCCGAGCAGACCCGCGGCCAGGACCTCGGCCCCACCTCGGATATCTACTCGCTGGGTGTCGTCATGTACGAGTGTGCCACCGGCCGCGTACCCTTTGACGGCGACGACGCCATCTCGGTCGCGCTCAAGCAGGTCAACGAGCTCCCCATCCCGCCGAGCCAGATCAACTCCGGCGTCGATGCCGACCTGGAGCGCATCATCCTCAAGTGCATGGAGAAGGACCCGGCAAACCGCTTCCAGACGGCCGACGAACTGCGCCAGGTGCTCAACAGCTACCTGTCCGGCCGTGCCGTCAACGTCTCGGAGCCCACGCGCATCATCGGTGCCGCCGGTGACCTGGGTGCCACCAAGACCCGCGAGCTTTCCGACTCAACGCGCGCCATGGTTCGTCCCGTCTCGGGCGTGAGCGGTCAGAACACCGCCCGTAGCGCTGTCTCTGGCTCCACGGGCTCCTACGAGGTCGAGAAGCCTAAGTCCAATAAGAACAAGATCATCGCCGCCGTGATTGCCGCCGTCGCCGTGATTGGCGTTGTAGTGGCCTTTGCCACAGGCATGTTCAGTGGCGAACAGGTCACGGTGCCCGACGTGCTGGGCAAGGACCAGGAAACCGCTATCGAGCTGATCAAGGAAGCCGGCCTTGAGGTTGGCACCGTCGACCAGAGCTACAACGACGATGTCGACGAGGGAAAAGTCGCCGAGCAGACCCCCAACGGCAACACCAAGAAGGCCAAGGGCTCGAGGGTGAACCTGGTAATCTCCAAGGGCCCTAAGCCCTCCGAGAAGGTTGAGGTTCCGCAGCTCCTCGGCCTGACCAAGGACCAGGCCGAGGCCGCACTGGCAAGCGTGGGCCTGAAGGGCAGCGCTTCGGAGGAAGCCAATGAGGCCGAAGAGGGCCAGGTCTTTGAGCAGAGCACTGCTGCCGGCAAGGAGGTCGAGAAGGGCACGACTATCTCGTACAAGGTCTCTGGCGGCCCGGATACCACCTCGGTGCCCGATCTGACCGACATGACCGAGGCCCAGGCGCGCAACGCTCTCGACATGGCTGGCTTTGGCGTCGACGTGAGCTACCAGGAAAACGACTCGGTTACCGAGGGTACCGTAATTAGCTGGAACCCCAGCGGCAAGCAGAAGCCCGGTGCCACGATCACCGTCGTCATCGCCAAGAAGTCCGGCAAGGCCAGCGTCCCGGGCAACCTGTACGGTAAGAGCATCTCCGCCGCCGTCACCGCGCTCAACAACGCCGGTTTCTACAACATCGCATTCTGCGATCAGAACGGTAACCCTGTGAGCGGCAACGAAAACGCCACCGTTACGGGCGTCTCCCCCACCGGCAAGCAGTCCACCGACAGCACGATCACACTGACGGTTTCCATCTCCGGTTCCGGCGACGACTCCGAGTCTAGCAATTAACGTCGATCGCTTGTCGCTTCGAGCGGCTTAGACCTCAAACACATTCGCTCAGAAGCGCCCGCTTGCTCCCCCGGCAAGCGGGCGCTTTAATGTTCCTATGGCAGGCATTCGGTAGGCTTCGATAGCAGGATGACAACGCGGAGGTTGATTTCCGATCTCAGCCGAACACATTAAGCGAATAGGCCGTTCCCGCAGCT
>CABSMS010000035.1 GCA_902478885.1 uncultured Collinsella sp.
CCAGAATTTGAGCTCGAAACGGGATATGGTTTCCAAATCGAGGCCCTATGGGAAACTGCGCCCCACCCTGAAGGGCGAAACTGGGATGCAGTTTCCGGGGGCATCAAAAAC
This sequence comes from uncultured Collinsella sp., assembly GCA_902478885.1. GTDB lineage: Bacteria > Actinomycetota > Coriobacteriia > Coriobacteriales > Coriobacteriaceae > Collinsella. Next base: position 112 of record CABSMS010000035.1, read on the forward strand.
GAAGTTGCGGTGGAATAGTTCCTGGATGGGCTGGTTGATGCCCCAGATAGGAACTATTTCACCGCAAGTTATTGAAGGGCTGGGATGCCGAGACTCTTACAGATGGCGCTCCAGGAAGCGGAAGGCTAGGCGGATCCAGGGACGAACCGCCACCTGCTTGTCCTCGTTGTCGACCGCGGTGTTGGCGTTGCCGAGCGAAAGGCCGTGACCACCCTGGTCGAAGACGTGCATCTCGCATGCAACGCCCTCCTCGGCCATGCGCTGCGCAAACGGGTAGACCTGCGCGATCGGCGCCGTCTTGTCGTCGGACACGCCCCACACAAAGGTCGGTGGCATCTGACGCGAAACATGCGTGGTGGGGCAGATGTCGGCCAGATGCTCGTCAGTTGCCTCGCCGCCCGTCACCATCGACAGGTAGTCGTTGAGCAAATCGCGCCCCGTCTTGCCGCCCGTCTTGGGCACACGCAAGTCAATGCGCGGATCGCGCGTCTGCATGTCACGCACATAGGCAAAGTCGAGCAATGGATAACCCAGCACCACGGCATCGGGACGAATGTCGTCCGGACGCGCCCCGGCAAGTGCCGCGAAGGGGCCGGTCTTCCACTGCGTTGCCAGCGAGGCACAGATCATGCCGCCCGCCGAGAATCCCACGACGCACACGCGCTTAGGATCGACATGCCACTCGTCGGCGTTGGTGCGCACCGTGGCGACCATCTTGGCAAGATCTGCCTGGGGGTGCGGAAAGCTCACGTCACCCGTAAAACTCGTGACATAGTTGAGCACAAAGGCCTGGTAACCGTGATCCAAAAACGCAAACGCCACAGGATCCTGCTCATGCGGAGCGATATGCGTAAACGCACCTCCGCCACAGATAATCACGGCAGGGCGGCGGCCATTCGGTTTATCGGGCAGCGGCTCGGCACCCAAATACGTAAACGTCGCCGGATATTCCTCGGTCGGCTCCTCGCCCCACAGCGCATGGTTCTCGACAATCATATGTGCTCCCTTCGCGCAAATTATGCGCCCTTGTTTTTCGCCTTCAAGCGTACCCCACTTGAACCCGTGGCGCAGAAACACTCCGGCAATAAGTTTCCCTTCAACTGATATATCACATAATCCCAGTTCAGAGGTATCGTTGAGCAGCGTAGAATAGGGGCGTTGACCAAGCCGCGAAACACATGTGAAACGTTTCCGGCAAACCAAACGCGCGATATGCGCCTATTTAAGTTGGAGGCAACTATGGGTCTGCTCGATTCGCTTAAGTCCACCTTCACCTCGACCGGCGAGGCGTCCGTTCCGCCCGCAGCAAGCTTCGCTACCCGCGAAGGCGTCATCTATGCCCCCGTCAACGGCGTGCTCGTCAACCTGAACGAGGTTCCCGACGAGACGATCGCCTCGGGCATGCTTGGCCAGGGCTATGGCATCGAGCCCATTACCGGCACCATCTATGCGCCCGCCAACGGCCGCATCGGTGCCACCACTGTCACCAACCACTCCATCGGCATGATCACCGAGGACGGTCTTCGCGTGTTCATCCATGTTGGCCTGGGCACCGTGGAAATGAACGGCAAGGGTTTTGCCCGCTTTGTCGAGATGGGCGATGTGGTCAAGGCAGGCCAGCCGCTCATCAGCTTCGACCGCGAGGCCATTAAGGCCGCTGGTCACGAAGACATCGTGACCGTCATCGTCTCCGAGCTCGACCGTCTTAAGAGCATCGACCATGTCGGCGAGTCCGGAACGCTTATCGGCGGCAACCCGCTCGTCAAGCTTGGCGACCCGCTGCTGGTTGCCAAGACCAAGTAGCCAGGCCCCGCGCCACACAGCAAAAGGCACCTCGTCAAGCGCCCGCGACCATTTGGCCGCGGGCGCTTTTCGTTTGAAAAACCATCCCGCCAATGCCTTATCTGTATAGCCCAAATGAGCCGAGCTGCTAGAATATCGAACTGTATGGATAACTATCATTCAACCGCTATGGGAGGATACGTGAACCGCACCAAAATCGCGCAGCTTTACGCCGATGCCGAGTCGCTCGGCGGCCAGACCGTCACCGTCGCCGGCTGGGTCAAGTCCGTCCGCGACATGAAGAACTTTGGCTTTGTTACGCTCAACGACGGCAGCTGCTTCCGCGACCTGCAGGTCGTCATGAACCGCGAGGCACTCGACAACTACGACGAGATCGCCCATCAAAACGTCTCGGCCGCACTCATTTGCACCGGCACCGTCAAGCTGACCCCCGATGCGCCCCAGCCTTTCGAGCTTTCTGCCACCTCCATCGAGGTCGAGGGCGTCAGCGCCCCGGATTACCCGCTGCAGAAGAAGCGCGCAACCGTCGAGTTCCTGCGCACCCAGCAGCACCTGCGCCCGCGCACCAACCTGTTCCGCGCCGTGTTCCGCATCCGCTCTGTCGCGGCTGCCGCCATCCACCGCTTCTTCCAGGAGCAGGGCTTTGTCTACGTCAACACCCCCATCATCACCACGAGTGACTGCGAGGGCGCCGGCGAGATGTTCCGCGTGACCACGCTCGACCCCAAAAATCCGCCCCTCACCGAGTCCGGCGAGATCGACTGGAGCCAGGACTTCTTTGGCAAGCATGCAAGCCTCACCGTGTCCGGCCAGCTCAATGCCGAGAACTTTGCCATGGCCTTTGGCGACGTGTACACCTTTGGCCCCACCTTCCGCGCCGAAAACTCCAACACCACGCGCCACGCCGCCGAGTTTTGGATGATCGAGCCCGAGATGGCCTTTGCCGATCTGAACGACTACATGGACAACGCCGAGGCCATGCTCAAGTACGTCCTTAAGGACGTTATGGCCACCTGCCCCGACGAGCTCAATATGCTCAACAAGTTTGTGGACAAGGGTCTGCTCGAGCGCCTGGACCATGTCGCCAACTCCGACTTTGCCCGCGTCACCTATACCGAGGCCGTCGAAATCCTGGAGCAGGCAGTCGCCGCTGGCCACCAGTTTGATTACCCCGTCAGCTGGGGCATCGACCTGCAGACCGAGCACGAGCGCTTCCTGACCGAGGAGCACTTTAAGCGCCCGACCTTCGTGACCGACTATCCGGCTGAGATCAAGGCGTTCTACATGCGCATGAACGAAGACGGCAAGACCGTCGCCGCCGCCGACTGCCTAGTTCCCGGTATCGGCGAGATTATCGGCGGCTCCCAGCGCGAGGAGCGCCTGGATCTGCTCGAGGCCCGCATCAAGGACCTGGGCATGAATCCCGAGCAGTACAAGTACTACCTTGACCTGCGCCGCTACGGTTCCTGCAAGCACGCCGGCTACGGTCTGGGCTTCGAGCGCTTGGTCATGTATCTGACCGGCGTGGGCAACATCCGCGACGTCCTGCCGCACCCGCGCACCGTGGGCAACGCCGACTTCTAATCGTCGGACGCTAGCTCGCGTCGCCACACGCCAACGCTCATCGCATAAGCGTCTCTCGACATCGGTCGAGAGACGCTTTTTTCAACAGCATCCGTCAAGCTTTTGGCAAGTTTTTGGTCAGTTGAGCAGGGCTGTTGAAAACTCGACCCGCCGTTTGCCGACGACTACCGACCGCCCAGAGCGCCCTGCGCCCCTGGGAAAGCCCCACGTCCTAGGCTCCATACCGTCGCCACCCAAAACGGAAAGGACGTGGGCACCATGACCGAAGCCGCTGTTGAAACCTACGACACCACGACTAGAGGCGCCGCCTCGATGGCAGCCTATCGCGCCGTTCGCATCCTGCAACTCTTAAGCGAAAACACCGGCGAGGACAAGGCCATGCTTTCCGATGAGTTGATCCGGCGCCTCGCCCATCCCGACGACCCCGCCCGCATGCCCATCTCGGCGGCGCGGCGCAGCATCTACACCGCCATCTCCGCGCTTCGCCATGCCGGATACGAAATTGAGTACAAACGCGGCGTGGGCTACAAACTTCTTACCCGCCCGCTCACCGATGAAGAGATCATCCGGCTCCACGGTATGGTCATGCGCAACCGCTCCACGCCTATCGCTATCCGCAAGAGCATGGCGCAGCACTTAGTTGCCATGGCGAGCGCCGACGTTCGCGGCTACCTCGATACACCCGAACCCGCTCCAAGCGCAGGCAGCAAGGCTACCAAGGCAACACGCACGCCCATCAAGCGCATCGACACGTGCGAGCTCGTCGAGCAGGCCATCGACCACGGAACCACGGTGAGTTTTGATATTTCGAGCGTCACGACGCGTGGCGAAACCGAAGCAGCACGGATGACACTCCGTCCCTTTGCCATCAGGCAGCGCGATGGCATCTCGTATCTGCTGGGAACGGTCTACGACGCCCGAGGCACCGACGATACGCTGCGCACCGTCGAGATCGCCCGTATGAGAAACGTCAGCACGCGCCTGCTCGACGGCAAGAAGCTCTTCGCCGCCCTGGACGAGGATGACGCCTCCTCCGCCGCATAAGACCCTCCGCCGCCCATTCGACTACCCGTACCGCCCATCCGATTCTGTATTAAAAAACCCGCCAGGCTGTTGTAAAAATGGACATCAGCGCTACTATAGTTCCACTTGCACTTTGTCCCAGTGCAGTGTTTCCAGCCATTTTTATACTGGGGGTAATGATATGAAGGACATCACCATCAGCCGCAGGAGCCTTCTGGTCTCCGCCGGCCTGCTCGCGCTCGCCCCGCTCGCCGGATGCGGCGGCAACTCTGGTTCCGGCTCTGCTGCCGCCGGTTCCGACTACACCATCGGCGTTCTGCAGCTCACCGAGCACTCCGCACTCGATGCCGCCAACGACGGCTTTGTCAAGGCCATCAAGGAGAGCGGTCTTAAGGTCAAGATCGACCAGAAGAACGCCCAGAACGACCAGTCCACGTGTAAGTCCATTGCCGACAAGTTTGTGGGCGACAACGTCAACCTGATTTATGCCATCGCCACGCCCGCCGCGCAGGCTGCCGCCGGCGCCACGGCGGATATCCCCATCGTGGGTTGCGCCATCACCGACTACGCCGCCTCCGGCCTAGTCCAGGACAACGACAAGCCCGGCACCAACGTCACCGGCGCCTCCGACCTCACCCCGGTCGCCGAGCAGCTCGAGATGATGCAGAAAGTCCTGCCCGACGTAAAGAAGGTCGGCCTGCTCTACTGCACCGCCGAGTCCAACTCCGACGTCCAGATCAAGGCCGCCAAGAAGGAACTCGACAAGCTGGGGCTGGAGTACACCGATTTCACCGTCTCGAGCTCCAACGAGATCCAGTCCGTCGTCGAGTCTGCCGTGGGCAAGGTCGACGCGCTGTACTCCCCCACCGACAACACCATCGCCGCGGGCGCCTCGCAGGTGGGCCAGATCTGCAAGGAGAACAAGCTTCCCTTCGTGACTGGCGAGGAGGGCATGTGCATGGCCGGCGGCCTGTTCACCCTCTCCATCAATTACGAGGATCTGGGCTACGCCGCGGGCGAGATGGCCGTCAAGATTCTGAAGGGCGAGGCCAAGCCCGAAGACATGCCTATCAAGCACCTCTCGAGCAAGGACCTGGTCGTCGTCAAGAACGACGAGATGGCCGAGGCGCTGGGCATCGACCTTTCCGCTCTGGACGCGTAATGCCATACGCGGCATGCGTCTAGAGCCCGTGCTCGCGCTTTAGCCGCGTTATTCAATATCTGAGCCACAGGGGCGGGCGCTGTAGACCGGCGTCCGCCCTGCTTGTTACGGATGAGACAAAACATCCGTCCGCAGCTTTTTTATGCATTGTTACCGCTATTATGGTGAATCACGTGTCCACCCAATCCTAGGAGGTATGAAGCATGCTCATTGCATTGCAGGGCGCCGTTTCGCAGGGCGTCCTCTGGGGCATTATGGTGCTTGGCGTGTTTATCACGTTCCGCCTGCTCGACATTCCCGATATGACCTGCGACGGCAGCTTTGCCCTCGGCGGCTGCGTCTGCGCTGTGCTCATCGTCAATAACAACGTCGACCCGCTGCTCGCCGTGCTGGCCGGTATGTGCGCCGGCGCCATCGCGGGTGCCGTCACGGGCATTTTGACCACCGTCTTCGAGATTCCCGCGATCCTCGCCGGAATCCTCACCCAGATTAGCCTGTGGTCCATCAACCTGCGCATCATGGGCAAGTCCAATACGCCCATTCTTGCCAAGGGCACCGTGTTCTCGGCCGTCAGCAATATGACCGGACTGCCGCAGTCCACCGTTGCCATCATCTTGGGCATTCTGCTCGCCGTGGCTATCGTTGCCATCCTGTATTGGTTCTTTGGCACCGAGATCGGCTCGGCGCTGCGCGCCACCGGCAACAACGAGTACATGATCCGCGCTCTGGGCGTCAACACCAACTCCACCAAGATGATCGCCCTCGTGCTCTCCAACGCCCTCATCGGCCTTTCGGGCGCGCTCATCTGCCAGAGCCAAAAGTATGCCGACATTGGTATGGGCACCGGTGCCATCGTTATCGGTCTTGCCGCCATTGTTATCGGTGAGGTGCTCGGCCGTCTGCTGCCCGGCGGCCTCACGCAGTTTAGCGTCCGTCTTGCCTCCGCCGTCTTTGGCTCCGTGGTGTACTTCCTTATCCGCGCCATCGTTCTGCAGTTGGGCATGGACGCCAACGACATGAAGCTGCTCTCCGCCGTGATTGTCGCTGTGGCCCTGTGCGTGCCCGTGGTTTGGGAGCGCTATAAGCTCCGCAGCTCCTACACGAAGGGGGATGAGGCAGATGCTTAAGCTCTCGCACGTCAAGAAGACCTTTAACAAGGGCACCGTCACCGAGAAGCGCGCGCTCACCGGCGTCGACCTCACCCTGAATGACGGCGACTTTGTAACCGTGATTGGCGGCAACGGCGCCGGCAAGTCCACGCTGCTCAACATGATCGCCGGCGTGTACCCGCTCGATTCGGGCGTTATTGAGCTCGACGGCACCGACATCTCGCGCCTGAGCGAGTCGCAGCGCGCCAAGTACCTGGGCCGCGTGTTTCAGGACCCCATGCGCGGTACCGCTGCCGACATGCAGATCGCCGAGAACCTGGCCCTCGCCAAGCGTCGCGGCCAGCGTCGCGGCCTTTCGTGGGGCGTCACCAAGGCCGAGAAAGATGAGTACGTTGAGCTGCTCAAGCGCCTGGACCTTGGTCTGGACACGCGTCTCAACGCCAAGGTCGGCCTGCTCTCGGGCGGCCAGCGCCAGGCGCTCACCCTGCTGATGGCCACACTCACCAGGCCGCGCCTGCTGCTGCTCGACGAGCACACCGCGGCCCTCGACCCCAAGACGGCCTCTAAGGTGCTCAACCTGACCGAGGAGATCGTCGACGAGAACCACCTGACCACGCTCATGGTCACGCACAACATGAACGACGCCATCCGTCTGGGCAACCGTCTGATCATGATGCACGAAGGCCATGTGATCTACGACGTGGCCGGTGACGAGAAGAAGTCGCTCACCGTGGCCGACCTGCTGCAGAAGTTCGAGGAGGTCTCGGGAGGCGAGCTCGCCAACGACCGCATGCTGCTAAGCTAAAACCTGCCAAAAAGGGACAGGTTTATTTTGGCAGGTTTTACCTGCGCAAACGTCAAAACCGCCGCAAAGGGACAGACACCCTTGCGGCGGTTTTCGCATATTATGTCGATAATCCAGCGTCAGCAGGGACCACTGGTTAAGAACTAAGGAACTGCCATGAGAATACCTCTTCCCCGTCTTGCTTGACCGCCGCACTCCTTGCCGGCGTGCTCGCCGGCGCCCCAACTTACGCCACCGCGGCCACCCCATCTCAAGTTATCGGCCCGTCCGATGTGATCGGACGGGCTTTTTGGTGGGTATCATGGTTGAATAATCATTAGGAGGTTTTCCCTACATGGAATTGTTTGAGCCGATTCTTCATTTCTTTGAGCAACGGTGGGTCCACAACATCATCTGGGCCGTCATCTTGGCGATAGGCACCGCCGTCGCCGCCAAGGTCGTATCCAAGACCCTGAACCATCTGCTTAACCGAGACGATAACCCGCTTCCGGCATCGAGTATCTTCATCAACATCGCGCGCGCCGTCATCTGGATGATTGGCGGCAGCTTTATCCTCGACAACTGTTTTGGCATTAATGCAAACGCCCTCGTCGCCGCTCTTGGCGTCGGCGGCATCGCCATCTCGCTCGGCTTTCAGGACACGCTGTCAAACCTTATCGGCGGCATGCAGGTGACGTTTATGGGCATCATCAAACCCGGCGACAATATCGAGGTCGGCGGCGTATCCGGCGTGGTCCAAGACATCACTTGGCGCCATACAACGATTGAGGATGCCTGTGGACAGACCATCATTGTGCCCAACTCCAACATCTCCAAGAACACGCTCGTGCATTTGATGCCCTTTGGGCGCGTGGCCGTGCCCGTTGCCGTAAAGGACACGTCTAAGTGGGCTTCCCTTGACGCGCTGGCAGACGAGCTGACCAGCGCCACCAAGGCCGCCGTGCTTCCCATCTCGGGCTTTGACAAGGAGCCCTATGTGCTCTTTAGCGAGATCGGCGACTTTGGCATCAAGGGCAAGATCATCTTTATCGTCAGCGACGACAGCACTACTTTCACGGCAGCCGACGCCTGCATCCGCGCCATCGCCCCCATCATCGCCTAAACCACCGCAAAGGGGACAGGCATCTTTGTAGTGGTTTTCATTCGTGGTACCATGGTTCATATCGTTGTTTAAACGACTAAGGGAGTAGACACCATGGAAGAGGCCTATCGTCAAGCACGCAAGCGCGGCGAGCAGGGACGCCGTCGCGCCATTAGCCAAAGCGAGCATCCATACCTTACGGACCTCGATAGCTTGGTTGCTCAGCTCCCCTTAGGTCAGCGAGTGAGCGTCGGCCTGCGGGATATTCCGCTCGAAATGGTCGTCGGCACGGTCACCAAAGGCCGTCAGTCCGCCTTTTCATGCAACTTTATGCCCCTGCTGCCGTTTAACACCGAGTTCGCCCGCAAGTGGTCCAACCTCTACGACATCCAGGTAACCGAGGGCTATCGCGACCCCATCATCGTCACCGAGTTCATGCATCGGTTCTATGTCCAGGAAGGCAACAAACGCGTCAGTGTCCTCAAATTCCTGGACGCTCCAACGGTTTCGGCCAGGGTCACCCGTCTCTACCCCGGCACATGGGATTCCGTCGAAAGCCGCCTGTACGGTGAATTCTGCGCGTTTTGGCGCGTCTGCCCCCTATGCGAGATCGAGTTCTCGCGTGAGGGAAGCTACGAGACGCTCGCCAAGATGCTCGGTCAGAACCTTATCGAAAAATGGCCGCAGAAAAAGGTCGACTACCTGCGCCACACCTTCCTGCTCTTTAAGCGCGCCTACCTTCGCGCAGGCGGCGACCACCTGGACATTACGCCCGCCGACGCCATGCTCGTCTACCTCAATGTGTACAACCAAGACCGCCTACTGGATACGCCGACGGATATCGTCGTAAACCGTCTGTGCAAGATTTGGCGCGAGCTGGTCATTGCCGGCAAAAATGACGAGGACAAGGTCGATCTTGTCGAAGCGCCGAGCGTCGATGAGGAGGAGTCGCCCGCCAAGTCCACCTCCGGCGTGCTCAACTTCTTTATGGGCAAGACTGTCTATTCGGCGGCCAACCCCCTGCGTATCGCCTTTATCCATGAGTTCCCCTGTGCGGCGTCGAGCTGGGACAGTCTGCACGACCAAGGACGTCAGTATCTCGATGAGCACTTTGACGGTATCGTGCGCACCGAGGCGTTCGAGGACTGTCACGATCCGGACGTGTTCTACGCCGCCGTGGAAACGGCTGTCAAACATGGAGACAGCGTCATCTTCTCGACCTCGCACCGCCTGATGGAATACACGCTCAGAGCTGCCGTTGAGTATCCCCAGGTTCGGTTCCTTAACTGCTCTATCGGCCTTCCCCACCAAAGCGTTCGTTCGTACTTTGGCAAGATGTACGAGGCCAAGTTCCTCCTGGGCGCCCTTGCCGCCAGCATGGCGGACAACCATCGCATCGGCTACCACGCGTCGGTCTTCGCATCCGGCGCGCTCAGCGAGATCAATGCCTTTGCCATCGGCGCCTCGCTGCTCGACCCCCGCGCGCAAATTATCCTCACCTGGGGCGATGTGCCCGCCGGCGGTCTTGCCGAGGCCATGTGCCGCGAAGGCGTGAGCGTCATGACCGGCGCTGACATGTCAAAGTCGCTCGAAGACCCCACGGCCTACGGACTCCACCGCCTGGTCGATGGCAAGGTTTCCGGCATCGCCATGCCGGTATGGAACTGGGGCCGTTACTACGAGCTCATCGTTCGCAGCCTTCTGCACGGCACGTGGGACGAGACCAGCGATGACAACCAAGTGCGCGCCGTCAACTACTGGTACGGCATGAGCTCCGGCGTTATCGACATCCGTTACGCTCCGGGCCTACCCTACCAGACGCGCAAACTCGTGCAGTTGCTCCGCAACGGCATTGTCGAGGGATCCATCAACCCCTTTGGCGGCGAGCTCCACAGCCAGAACGGCGTGGTACAGATCGAAGGCTTCCCTCCGCTGCCGAGCACGCAGATTGTCGAGATGAATTGGCTGGCGGATAACGTGGTAGGCACCATTCCGCAGCTCGACGATGAGCCGAAAGTCCCTGCCCTATGAAAATCCTTGCCATAGCCGATACCGAAGAACGATGCCTTTGGGAGTGCTTTCGCAAGGAACGCTTTGAGGGAGTCGACCTGATTTTGTCCGCCGGCGATCTGGACCCGGACTATCTTGAGTTTTTGGTTACGGTCATCAACAAGCCGCTCATCTACGTGCGCGGCAATCACGATGATCGCTACGCACGTCATGCACCGGGCGGATGTATCTGCGTGGAAGACAGCGTGTACACGTACCGAGGGATTCGCATTGCGGGCCTTGGCGGGTCCATGCGTTATCGCGACGGCGCCAACATGTACACCGAACGCGAGATGTCCAAGCGCTTGCGTAAGCTGTCGCGTAAGGTTAGGATGGTCGGCGGGTGCGACATTCTGCTTACCCATGCACCCGCCGCCGGTATGGGTGATCTGGACGATCTGCCGCATCGAGGGTTTGAGTGCTTTAACACGGCGCTTGAGTCCTGGGGGGCCGACTACATGGTGCATGGGCATGTACACCAAAGCTACGGTTACGATTTTCAGCGCAAGCGGCAGCATGTGTGTGGAACGACGATCATCAACGCCTGCGGCTATACGCAGTTTGAGCTCGACCAGACGCGCTACCCCATCCGTGGCTGGCAGGCAGCCTGGCTCAATTCGCAAACCATGCGCCGCGAGCTCAAACGCCACGATGTCATCGAGTCCTCAACAGCCAGAACACCCTGGTAACCACCACAAAGGGGAGACCGTCCCCTTTGTGGTGCTTTTGACGCGATAGCAAGAAACCCGGTCCTGCACAAGGCAGAACCGGGTTTCTTTAGCAATGCTTGCTTTGCTCAGGCAGTAACTAGCAGTTACTCAGCCAGGAAGTCGCGCTGGACAGCGGGATCGACCTTGACGCCAGGGCCCATGGTGGAAGACACGGAGATGGACTTGACATACTTGCCCTTAGCAGAAGAGGGCTTGACGCGCAGGATCTCGGTGTACAGGGCAGCGTAGTTCTCGACGAGCTGCTGCTCAGAGAAGGACTTCTTGCCCAGGGGCACGTGGCAGATGCCGTAACGGTCGGCGCGATACTCAACGCGGCCGGCCTTGAGCTCGGAGACCATCTTGGCGACGTCCATGGTAACGGTGCCGAGCTTGGGGTTCGGCATGAGGCCACGGGGACCAAGGATCTTACCGATGCGGCCAACCTTGGCCATCATGTTCGGCGTAGCGATAGCGGCGTCGAAGTTGATCTCGCCCTTCTGAATCTGGGCGACGAGCTCGTCGGAACCGATGATGTCGGCGCCGGCAGCCTCGGCCTCGCGAGCCTTCTCGCCCTCGGCGAAGACGGCAACACGAACGGTCTTGCCGGTGCCGTGGGGCAGAGAGATGGAACCACGAATGTTCTGGTCAGCCTTACGAGTATCGATGCCCAGACGGAAGTGGGCCTCGACGGTCTCGTCGAACTTGGCGGTGTCGAGCTCCTTGATGAGCTTGGCAGCCTGAAGGGGGGTGTAGAGCGTGGCGCGGTCGATCTTCTCGGCAGCGGCGTTATAGCTCTTACCATGCTTAGCCATGTGCATTACCTCCTGTGGTTAAACGGGCTTATGCCCTCCCACATCGTATCGTGTGCCCTATTGCACACATATAACGGGCGCCCCGGTCGGAGCACCCGTCATTACCTAAAGAAATCGCTACTCAGCGATGGTGACGCCCATGGAACGGGCGGTACCGGCGATGATCTTCTTGGCGGCGTCAATGTCGTTGGCATTGAGGTCCGGCATCTTGATCTCGGCGATCTTGGTGAGCTGCTCCTGGGAGAGCTGACCGACCTTGTCGGCCTGGGGCTTAGCGGAACCAGACTTGAGGTTCAGCTCCTTCTTGATGAGGTGAGCCGCCGGCGGGGTCTTGGTGATGAAGGAGAAGGACTTATCCTCGTAGACAGAGATCTCAACGGGGATGATGTCGCCCTTCTTGTCCTGCGTCTCGGCGTTAAAGGCCTGGCAGAACTGCATGATGTTCACGCCAGCAGCGCCCAGGGCGGGGCCGACGGGAGGAGCGGGGTTAGCGGCACCAGCAGGAATCTGGAGCTTAATGACGTTGGCAACCTTCTTCTCAGCCATGGTCATTCCTTTCGAATCACGAGTGTGAAGTACTTGCTATATCGTAAGCACGCACGTGTTAGAAGCACTCCTGAGATGAGCAGTCACAGAAGAAGCACGCTCGCGCGAACGGACGAAAACTTAAGCGATGACAGCGACCTGGTTAAAGTCGAGCTCAACCGGCGTCTCGCGGCCAAAGATCATCAGCGTGACCTTGAGCTTGCCAGCCTCGGTGTTAACCTCGGAGACCTTGCCATCAAAGTCGGTAAGCGGACCATCGGTGACGCGGACGGACGTGCCGACCTGAATATCAACCGAGGTGCGCTTGGGCGAATCGCCCTTACCGGGACGACGAGTCATCTTGTTGTACTCGTCGCGGGAAAGCGGAGCGGGCTTGCCGTTGCCGCCCAGGAAACCGGTGACGCCAGGCGTGTTACGAACACACGTCCAAGCATCGTCATCCATCTCCATGCGGACCAGGACATAACCCGGGAAGATCTTGGAATCCTTGGTCTCACGCTTGCCACCCTCTTTAATCTCGGTGACGCGCTCCATAGGAATCTCGATATCAAAGATACGGTCCTGCATGCCCATAGTCTCGATGCGATGCTCGAGATCGGACTTAACGCGGTTCTCGTATCCAGAGTAAGTGTGAACGACGTACCAACGCTTAGACATGGTTTAGCCCCTCAATCCAGAGAACAGAGCAAGAGCCTCGCCAAAGCCAGCATCGAGCAGAGCGATGACGACGCCGACGACGACCAGAGAAGCGCAAACGACAACCGAGTAGTTCACGAGTTCCTTCTTGTCGGGCCACGTGACACGCTTCATCTCGGACTTGACCGAAGCGAAATACTTCTTGGTGCGGGCGAAGAAACCAGGCTTCTCATTCTTCTTGGACTTCGCAGCCTTCTCGTTCTTCTTGGCAACGGCCTTCTTGGCCTCAACCTTGGAGTTGGCGGCAGCGTTGTTGGCAGGCGCCTGCTGCTGGGCCTTCTTCTTGTTCTTCTTGTTGGCCATTTGGGTTACCTCCGCGCAATGCGCTTATACATGAGTAAACCGTAAGCCCCCAATTGGGAGCTTACGGAATAATGACTGGCACGCCAGGAAGGACTCGAACCCTCAACACTCGGTTTTGGAGACCGATGCTCTACCAATTGAACTACTGGCGTATGTGACTAGAGACTAGCGAGTCTCTTTGTGCAGCGTGTGGTGACGGCACCAGGGGCAATACTTCTTGATCTCCATACGATCAGGCATGGTCGACTTGTTCTTGGTGGTCGTATAGTTGCGGCGCTTGCACTCAGTGCACGCAAGAGTAACTAGAGTACGCATGTATCCTGAACCTTTCATTTCCGCCCCGTACGGGCACGAGTTGGTACTTTATCAGCTCTATGTAAGTGCTGTCAATGAAAACCTCGAATCAATTGGTTCTCGGTGGATCCATTCATATTTGGAACACATCAATGAAGCCAACGAGAGCTAATCGACGGTGCGCCCAGGACCATTGTCGATCCTCTCGACACCAGCAACGGCTCAATATCCATTGCAGAAAAGAACCCGGCACCCATATAAGTGCCGGGTTCTCTAAGTCAGCTATATCAAAGAGCCAATTTACTCAATGATCGTGGAGACGATGCCCGAACCGACGGTGTGGCCACCCTCGCGGATAGCGAAGCGCAGGCCCTCCTCCATGGCGATCGGGTGGATGAGGTCGCCCTCGATGGTGATGTGGTCACCAGGCATAGCCATCTCGGTGCCCTCGGGGAGCTTGACCGTACCGGTAACGTCGGTGGTACGGAAGTAGAACTGAGGACGATAACCATCGAAGAACGGGGTGTGACGGCCGCCCTCCTCCTTGGTCAGAACGTAGATCTCACCGGTGAACTTGGTGTGCGGGGTAACCGAACCGGGCTTGCAGAGAACCTGGCCGCGCTCGATGTCCTCGCGCTTGATGCCGCGGAGCAGCAGACCGACGTTGTCGCCAGCCTCGCAGAAGTCCATGGACTTACGGAACATCTCGATACCGGTAACGACGGTGTTCTGGGTATCCTTGATGCCGACGATCTCGACGGGCTCGTTGAGCTTGAGCTCACCGCGCTCGACACGGCCGGTAGCAACGGTACCACGGCCGGAGATGGTCATAACGTCCTCAACGGCCATCAGGAAGGGGAGGTCGTTGTTACGAGCAGGCGTCGGGATGTACTCGTCGACGGCCTTCATGAGCTCGCGGATAGCGTCCATCCACTTGGCGTCGCCCTCGAGAGCGCCCAGAGCGGAACCACGGATGACGGGGATGTCGTCGCCGGGGAAATCGTACTCGGAGAGGAGCTCACGGGTCTCCATCTCGACGAGGTCGATGAGCTCGTCATCGTCGACCATGTCGCACTTGTTCAGGAAGACGACGATGTAAGGAACGCCAACCTGACGGGCGAGCAGGATGTGCTCGCGGGTCTGAGCCATGGGGCCGTCGGTAGCGGCGATGACCAGGATAGCGCCGTCCATCTGAGCAGCACCGGAGATCATGTTCTTGACGTAGTCAGCGTGGCCCGGGCAGTCAACGTGAGCGTAGTGACGGGCAGCAGTCTCGTACTCGACGTGGGAGACGGAGATCGTAATGCCGCGCTCGCGCTCCTCGGGAGCCTTGTCGATGTTCTCGAACGCAGTGAAGTCAGCCTTGCAGCCCTCGGTCTCGGAGAGAACCTTGGTGATGGCGGCGGTCAGCGTGGTCTTGCCGTGGTCGACGTGACCAATGGTGCCGATGTTAACATGCGGCTTAGTGCGCTCAAACTTCTCTTTGGCCATAAAGCCCTCCTCTTAACAGGTCGTCCCCGGACGGGACTTTGCCTTTATACCATAGTGGCCTCTCAACATACTATTGAGAAGCCACCGTGTTACCTATGGTAGCGGTGACTGGATTCGAACCAGTGACGCCACGGGTATGAACCGTGTGCTCTAACCAACTGAGCTACACCGCCGGATGGAGCCTGCAACCAGACTTGAACTGGTGACCTCTTCGTTACCAACGAAGTGCTCTACCGACTGAGCTATACAGGCACTTGACGGGTGGGAGCTATAGGATTCGAACCTATGTAGGCAGAGCCAACGGGTTTACAGCCCGTCCCCATTAACCACTCGGGCAAACTCCCAATCGTTCAAGTATCCGCAGGTTCTTTGGTCTTTTGGACCGCCGCCCCCGCGAACGAAGAAGATAATACGATGCCACCTTGGGGGCTGTCAACGAAAACCTCTAGATACACGGTGCCGGGCGTATCTATATGCTTTTGACCTGCGGTTTTGCTGAGTTTGGATATGAAGGACGGTGAATTTGCATATAGCGGTGACATTTCCCGAGGGAACACTTTGGCGTAGTGGAGTGAGCCTGCAGAATATTACTTCGATAACGACTCATTTGCACCTATATATAGGTCGAGATCGGGCTTCCCAGACAGAATCGAGCGTGGATAATCTCCCACTTTTGGCGTACTCCCAAGGCCAAAGTGGCAGATTATCCACGCTCATTCACTAAGCGGAAGATTTTCCACACCCGTTCGTCCGAAAATCCTCGCTCGACCAGGATGACTGGGGCCGGTTCGGCCTTTGTCTCGATCTGTAACAGTAAGAGGGTTATTCCTCCCCCATCTGTTACAGATCGAGATATTACGCAGAGACACCAGCTTACGTCTCATTCTGTAACAGTAAGAACGGTTTTCAGCCTCTTCGTGTTACAGATCGAGATATTATCGGCCATCCCTTGGCATTGTCTCGATCTGTAACTATAAGGAGGGTTTTCAGCCCACCCGTGTTACAGATCGAGACAAACCTGAAGCTTGGTGGGAGTCAAACCCGCTTACATATCGACATAAATAGAAACGAGCCCTGTCCCACAAGGAACAGAGCCCGAAACTCTCATGGAGCCAGTGACAGGAATCGAACCTGCAACCCACTGATTACAAATCAGTTGCGCTACCGTTGCGCCACACTGGCACACTTGGCGCTTTCGCGCGAAGCCAGATAAGAATAAAGGAATTAGGGGCACGGCGCAACAGGTCTGCGATACGACATGCGCACGTGATGCACGTTTAACCTGTTTAATTAACCCGGCATATTCATTCCGCACTGATAACTGTATCAAAGCGCACAGACTTTTATGAAAGCGCCTAATAGCAGCGTGCGCGCTGAACAGTGATTACGGCAACACCGCCGCACAAACGGTAATTGTATAATCTGCTTGTCGGGAACTAGCAAAAGGAGATTTGCTATGCTGCAAACACAACCCATGTCTCGCAAGGCCTTCGTTGCCACCGGCATCGGTGCACTTCTGACCCTCGCAGGCTGCCAACAGCGCGCATCCAATTCAGAGCCCAAGGAGACAGAGGACGAAAACACCCAGGAATCCAAAGAGACTGAGGGTAAGGCAGAACCCAAAGACGTCTTCACGATAAGCGGTGTTGAACGTGGTGAGGACGATGATTACGGTTACTGGGAAATGTATGTCACCGTCGTGAACAACAGCAAGGAACCCCAGCAGTTCCTTGGTTTCCACATCGACGAGCTAGATATGGACGGAAACATCATCGACTCCTACATGTCCTATAACAAGAACGCTGCCTACACCACTGTAGAACCCGGGCAGTCCTATACGATCGACCTCACCGAGGCCGTCGATGACAACGTCGCCGGCATGCAGAGTCGTTACTGCGAGTATGGGGACGAGGACGACCCCACGCGCAGCGATTACAGCACTCCGTATAAGCAGATGTTCTAAGGAAGAAGATCAGCCGTGAACGATATTGACTCAACTCCACTCGGCCAGTTCCGAAAGAAGACCGTCATCACGACCCTGGCGCTCATCGTCATCTCGGTGGTATTCGTCATTATTGCCGTATCAGTCCAGTCGGATGCACAGAGCAACTACTCAGAGTACCTGCGCATTACGTCAACGTACGAATTTCTCGACGGGAGCGACTACCTGGATAAATACAACAACGCGACCTCAACCGCCACATTTTGTATAGGAGTATCCGCACTGGCAATTTCCGCTGCCGTCGTTTCTGGCATCGCATGGATCGGAACGAATCTCCTCATTGCCAATAAGCGCACCATCCTCGCAGTCCAGAAGGCAATTGACACGCCTATGGAGCTCGAAGCCTGTACCGGCGCCGTAGATGCCCCCATTGGTTCAAGCATTACGTTCCAAGATGAGGGAGACACGCTCGTAGCCACTAACCTTGTGGGCGGGCCGGTCGGCGCCCTCAACAAGGAGTTCGCTGATCGAATCAAAGCGGCAGAACAAAATGAAACTGCCAAGGCGTATGTCACCTCATACCGCGGCAACCATCCCGTAATCGAGGTCACAGCGAACGCATAGACGTTACTCTCCGGGGCGAGCTTCGGCTTGCCCCTTTCTTTTACGTAATTACCCGCATCGCTCACCATCTTAGCCAGATAAAAAGTCTGCATGTTATCTGGACGGCTTCAACAACCGTGCCAAGCAATCAACCCCCTTGTCCGCTAAGAAGCTACCGTGCGTTGCGGTTGATCTTCCACAGGCATTTAATAATGCGTAATTCTCTACAATCGTTCAGCCAAAAGCCCATTCATTTCAGCCATTTCGACCTCAATTTCAAAACTATTCGCCAGAACGAATAGTTTTTATTACAATGAAGAAGATAAAACTATTCGTTCTGGCGAAGGGTTTCGCGATGTTGACTACAAAGGAAGCAGCCGAGCTGCTCGGCATCACCCCGCGCAGGGTGCAGGAGCTCATTAAGAACGGCGCGATGACCGCCCGAAAGGCTTCTGGCGTTTGGCTTATCGACAAAGACAGCGTAGACACGCGACTCCGCTCCGCAACCAAAAGAGGGGGACGGCCTCGTCGCGGGCATGGGAAAAGCGAAATCGCATTTACCCTCATGAACCGCACGCACGAAGTGGCTCAGCTGGTCTACAGCAGATCACGGAAAGACTTCACCCACATCGGCGCCGACGTCGATCGTGCCCACGCCCCTATTGGAGTTTTTGCTCCCAGCAAACCTGTATCGCTCGACTCCTTCCGCATCTGGTGGCGCGGCCGCGGTATCCCGCTCGCACGCATTGGGCTAGCCTCCCTGCTTGCAGAAGCCGCAGTCGATGTTCCCGATGAACTCGTACAGCGAAATCTTGGCCTCTCCTTATCCGACCAGTATTGGATTAGGCCCCAAGACTCCGGTCTCGCGTGGGACTGTCTCTTATAC
>CABSMS010000036.1 GCA_902478885.1 uncultured Collinsella sp.
GTGGGCTCGGAGATGTGTATAAGAGACAGTACGAGTGCGACGGCCCCGTGTACATGCGCTTCGCCCGTCTGGCCTCGCCGGTTATCAACGACCCCGAGACCTACAAGTTCGAGGTGGGCAAGGGCATCGTCATGCGCGAGGGCACCGATGTCACCATCATCGCCTGCGGCCTGATGGTCGGCGAGGCGCTCGAGGCCGCTGAGCAGCTTGCTGCCGAGGGCATCGATGCCGAGGTCATCAACATGCACACCATCAAGCCCATCGACGCCGACCTGATCGTTAAGAGCGCCACCAAGACCGGCCACGTCGTGACCGTCGAGGAGCACTCTGTGATCGGTGGCCTGGGCAGCGCCGTTGCCGACGTCCTGTGCGAGCAGTGCCCGACGCCGCTCAAGAAGATTGGCGTCAACGACACCTTCGGCGAGTCCGGCCCGGGCGCCGAGCTCCTGCACAAGTACGGCCTGGATGCCGCCAACATCGTGGCAACCACCAAGGAGTTCTTGGCCTAAAACAGCTGTCACCCAACTGGTCACAAGCCAACAGCACAGTAAATGCAAACAGGGACGCCCTCAAAAGGGACGTCCCTGTTTTTGTCGCAGAAAAAAGGAGTCCTGCCAAGCAAAGTCCCCTTGGGGAAACGGGCCCATCCCAACAAAGTGCAATTCAGACCCTCCCGAGCATGCCTTTGCTGCACCCAATAGAAACGCGGCGACCCCTTAGTTATCGCAGGCCGCGCACAGGGTTACCTCCCAAATCTTTCCGCAGGACGGAGGAGCCCCCGCAGCGCGAAGCGCGCGGCGGGGGCTCCGACATGTCCGAGGACGATTTGGGAGGTAACCCTGTGCGCGACCGACGGGAACAGAAACCCCGCCATGCTTCTTATGTGCAGCAAAGGCAATGCTGCTAAAATACAAAGCGCTCATGTAGTTTAAACGCACGACGATAAGGAGCACCAGTGGGTAACCACTTCCGTACCTCCGGTGCGGGCGATGATGCCCCCAAGACGCAGACAGGCGTCCAGGGCAGTCGTTTCGCCGCTCCGGATTCAGAGGGCCAGCCTGTTGCTCAGGCCCCCGTTCAGCCGGCAGATCAGGCACAGCCGGCATCCGATCCCTTTGCCTACAATCCAACCAGCGATGTCGCGCTTTCCGGCACGGCGGGTTTTGAGCCCGTTCAGGTCGTGACCGCTCGCGTGGAGCAGCCTCAGGCTGGCGCCGCCACGCCGCAGCCTACCATGGCCGGCATTCCCGACCCCTTGGCCCCTGCGACGCCGGCTCCTCAGCCTGCACAGTCCGGTCTCTTTGCCGCTATTCCCGACCCCACGCAGCCTGCTGCCCCGGTGGTCGAGAGCGATCAGGCCGCCGAGGTCGCAAGCCTCGATAACGCGCTCAACAACCCCGATTTTACGTCGGTGTTTGCGCCCATCGATCCCCAGGCCAGCCGCAAGAAGATGGCCAAGCAGGCCGGTGTCGAGCCCGTCATCCTTATGGAGCATGTCACCAAGATCTATCCGGCACAGCCCAACAAGCCTGCACTCGACGACATCAACATCGAGATCTATCCGGGCGAGTTCGTCTTCCTGGTCGGTCACTCCGGCTCGGGTAAGACCACGCTGCTGTCGACGCTCAACCGCGACGTCAAGCCGACGAGCGGCCGCATCCTGGTTGCCGGTCAGGACCTCATGAAGATCAAGAACCGCAAGGTTCCGTTCCTGCGCCGCCAGATTGGCGCCGTGTTCCAGGACTTTAAGCTTCTGCCGCAAAAGACCGCCTACGAAAACGTGGCGTTTGCCCTGCAGTGCATCGGCAAGCCCAAGGGCGTCATTCGCAGCCAGGTGCCCGAGGTGCTGCGTCTGGTCGGCCTGGCCGATCAGATGGACTCGCTGCCCGACCAGCTTTCCGGTGGCGAGCAGCAGCGCGTTGCCGTTGCCCGCGCTATGGTCAACCGTCCGCCGCTGCTGATCTGCGACGAGCCCACGGGTAACCTCGACCCGGCGATCTCGCTGGGCATCATGAAGCTGCTCGAGCGTATTAACCGCACCGGCACCACCGTGATCGTCGCCACGCACGACCGCGAGATGGTCGATAGCATGCACCGTCGCGTGATCGCCCTCGAGGGCGGCCACGTTATCCGCGACCAGGAGAGGGGAGGTTACGGCAACTATGGCACCAACTAACGTGGGCTACTCCTTCAAAGAGGCAATCAGCCACTTCTTCCGTAACTGGACTACCTCGCTCGGCGCCGTCATCACGATCTTCCTTTCGCTGTTTATCATCGGCCTGTTCATCATGGGCTCCGCGATGCTGAACTCCGTGATCGGCACCGTCGAGGATCAGGTTGTCATCAACGCGTTCATTAGTGATGACGCCGATCAGGCTGATGTTCAGGCTTTTGAGGCCGAGCTTAAGACGTGGAATAACGTCAAGTCCGTGACCTATAAGGACAAGGACGACGCGCTGGCCGAGTATACGAGCAAGATGTCGGGCAACGCCGACGCCACCATGAGCGCGCTCGATGGCCAGAACCCGCTGCCGGCTTCGTTTGCAATTGAGATGGACGATCCGTCCAAGGTCGAGAGCACGGCCAAAAAGCTCAAGAAGGATGCCGATTTCCAGAAGATCGCGGATGACGGCGACGTCAACGCGAGCGTGCTGTACGGCCAGGAGGAAGTGAGCCGCCTGTTCCAGGTGACCAACTACATCCGCATCGCCGCCGTGGTACTCGTTGGCCTTCTGACCTTTATCGCATTCATCTTCATCAACAACACGATTCGCCTGTCCATCACGGCGCGTCGTCGTGAGATTGCGATTATGCGTCTGGTCGGCGCCAGCAACGGCTTCATTCGTGGCCCGTTTATCACCGAGGGCGTACTGCAGGCCATTTTGGGCTCGCTGCTTTCCATCGGCGTTCTGGAGCTGCTGCGCAATCTGATGATTCCGCGTCTGCAGGAGAGCATCGGCTGGATGTCGTTTGCCCTGCCGATGCAGTACTACCTGGTGACCTATGCTGCGCTGATTCTGGTCGGCGTGATTATCGGTCTCTTTGGTTCTGCCATCGCCATGCGCCGCTACCTGCGCGTGTAGGCATGCCTGGAATTCATCCCTTCCAACGGGTCGTCTCTTATGGGGCGGCCCGTTTTTTGTCCCCTAGGGATCATTTGGGTAGACTCTTGGGATGTGAACGGCAATCGATAGTTAGGAGGCGCCATGGGGCGCAATAACAAGCATAAGCGTGGAGCTCGCAATAAGCGCGGGCCGGTGCGCAGCGAACGCCGTCCGAGCCTGACCGGGCGCGTGCAGCTCCATGAGCACAGTGCCTATGTCATAACCGAGAATGGCGACTACAAGGTCATGGGCCGCGGCAAGCGTGAGATCATGGACGGCGATACCGTTGCCGTGAGCATTAAGAACAGCCCGCATGGCGAGCGTCGCGCCGTGATCGAGGGCGTGGTTGAGCGCGCAGCTATAAGCGTGGTGGGTACGTACCAGACCGCCGGTCCGCTCGGTGTGATTGAGCCGCTCGATTCGCGTCTGAAGGCCGACTTCTTCATTTTGCCCGAGGATACCTCGGCGGATCGCCTGGGCGTCCACCCGGGTGATGCCGTTGTCGCGCGCATTTTGACCTACCCGACGCGCCTGGAATCGGGCACTGTGACGATCGAACGCCGCATTGGCGGAGATGACGCGCCCGATCTGGGCGTTCAATATGTGATGGCTCGCTACGGCTATACCGATAGCTATCCCGAGGCCGCGCTAGACGAGGCCGAGGGGCTTTCGCTCGATGTGTCCGCGGCGCTTAAGGACCCGCTCCGCCGCGATCTGCGCGACCGCTTTGTCATCACGATCGACCCGGTCGACGCGCGCGACTTTGACGATGCCATTTCGCTGGAGCGCACGCCCGAGGGTGGCTACAAGCTGAGTGTGCATATCGCCGACGTTTCACACTATGTGGCTTGGGACGGGCATATCGATCTTGAGGCTCGCCATCGTACGACATCGGTGTACCTGGCCGATCGCGTGCTTCCCATGCTGCCCGAACGCCTGTCCTGTGACCTGTGCTCGCTTCGCCCTGACGAGGACCGTCTTGCGTTTACCGTCGATATCGAGCTCGATGCGCAGGGCCGCGTGCGGCATTACGATCCGTACCCCAGCGTGATTCGCTCGCGTGTGCGTATGGACTATGACGGCGCCGAGGCGCTGCTGGTGCGTGCCGGCGCGGTTGAGTATTCGGTGCTGGAGGGTGCGGCCGAGGATGTTGCGGCTGTCGAGGCCTCGCGCGAGGAAGCGCTTGAGCGCGGTCTTGCGTGCGAGGAGGTCGCCCGCGGCTACAACATCGACCTCGGTGATTTCCTCGTCGCCGCTAACGAACTCGCCGAACTTCGCCGTCGTATTCGTCGCGCCCGCGGCTCAGTCGATTTTGACACGGCCGAGATTCGTGCTCTGTTGGATGAGGACGGAGTGCCCGTGCAGATTGTGGCGCGTGAGCGTTCGTGTGCCACGTCGCTTATCGAGGAAGCCATGCTGCTCGCCAACGAGTGCGTTGCAGAGTGGCTGGCAGACCGTGATATCGAGGCCTGCTATCGCGTGCATGAGGATCCGAGCCCCGATAGCCTGCACGGTGCCGCCGTTGCGCTGGCGCAGCTAGGCATCATCGACGATCGCCGTGCTGCCGGTATTGCCCTGGGGAGTCCCGATGAGCTGCAGGCTGCAGTCGATGCTGCCGCCGGTACGGCCAACGCACCGCTCGTCAACACGCTGCTTCTGCGCAGCATGCAGCGCGCGCTGTACAAGCCGCGCAACGAGGGCCACTTTGCGCTCGCCGCGCCGTGCTACTGTCACTTTACGAGTCCCATCCGTCGCTACCCCGATCTGGTGGTGCACCGCGTGCTCAAACTGCAGTTGGCCTACGAGCAGCTCGGCGGCAAGGACGCCTTGGTCCGTACGCCGCGGCTGATCGGCAAGGGGCGCGAGTCGCTGCCGCGCATTCTGCCGCAGATCTGCCGCGCCTGCAGCGATGCCGAGCGCGCGGCAGATGCCGCCAGCCATGCGACGCAAAAGATCAAGATTGCCCAGTACTATGAGGACCGTCTGGGCGAGCGCTATGCCGGAACCGTCTCGTGGGTTA
This sequence comes from uncultured Collinsella sp., assembly GCA_902478885.1. Taxonomy (GTDB): domain Bacteria; phylum Actinomycetota; class Coriobacteriia; order Coriobacteriales; family Coriobacteriaceae; genus Collinsella. Next base: position 5,125 of record CABSMS010000036.1, read on the forward strand.
GCAGCATGGGCCTCTTTGTGCGCTTGGACCTAACGCAGGTCGAAGGCTTGGTTTCGATCAAGAGCCTGGGCAACGAGTGGTTCGAGTTCGACGAGGACGCGCTCACGCTCACGGGTGCCGACACGGGGACTCGCTATGAACTGGGCCAGCGCGTGATTATCGAGGTCTCGCGCGTCAATACCACGCGTGGGCACTTGGACTTTAAGCTTATCCATTAGCCAAATCCCGACTCGTGGCGGGAGAGCGGAGGGCGGTCTTTCGGGACCGCCCTTCGCATTTGAATCGTGGCTACCTTCCCGTCTGCTCTGCCGCCCGCTTACCTGCTATTTGAGAGGTAAAACCTACCAAAATAAACCTGCCCCTTTTTGGCAGGTATACAAGAAAGCGGGGATGAGATGGCGACGGTGTACGGTTATGCGCGGGTGAGTTCGCGCGATCAGAATCTTAATCGGCAGCTGGATGCGCTGGGCGCCTATGGCGTGGGCTCGGCGAATATTTATGCCGACCATGCGAGCGGCAAGGACTTCGATCGACCTCGTTATCGCGAGCTGCTGCACGTTCTGGGAGACGGGGACGTGCTGGTGGTGCTTTCTATCGACCGGCTTGGTCGTAATTACTCCGAGATTCTTGAGGAATGGCGACGCATTACCAAGGAGCTCGGGGTTGCCATTGTGGTGTTGGACATGCCATTGCTTGACACGCGCGTCAGGGCCAGCGGCGCGCCGGATGTGACCAACACTCTGATTGCCGATATTGTGCTGCAACTGCTGAGTTACGTGGCGCAGGTGGAGCGCGAGAATATCCATCGGCGCCAGGCGGAGGGAATTGCAGCGGCGCGGGCGCGAGGGGTCCGTTTCGGTCGACCTCGCAAGCCGTGCCCTCCTCAGTTTGAGCTGGTGCGCGATAGCTATGAGGCGGGCGATATTACCCGCAGCCAGGCAGCAAAGTGCTTGGGCGTGTGCGTGGGGACGTTCGATCGCTGGATGCGCGAGGCGGGGTAGGGGTTTGCGTCGCTTTGTCGCTTCCTGTTGCGATTCAAATTTTGATACGGTGACGATGTCATTTGGGGCTACACTCGCTGATATTCAAAAAAAAGGAGGTTGGCCCTTGGCGCGCATAAAACAAATAATCGGATGGACCGCGATCATTCTGTTCGCTGCAACGCTGGCGGGTATCTGGGTGCTGACGGAGCAAAATGCGGTGGAGACGTCGTTGCTGAGCGAGTCCACCGCGCGTGTGGTGGAGGGTCAGGCCACGGGCGTTCAGGCTGCCGATGCCACGGGCGAAGCCCAGACGGAGAACGGAATGACCGGGGGCACCGATTCGGCTGCCTCGAATGTCCGGTCTGGCCGACTTGCTTCCATTCGCATGTGGGTGGGCACAAACGTCCGTCGCGTTGCCCATACCGTAGAGTTTTTCTTCGTCGGATTGTTCGCCTCGGTGGTCGTGGTTTGCTTTTCCAGGCGCCCGTGGAGCGTATGCTCCCGTTGCGTGCCCGTATTGCTCTTTTGCGCCGCCTGCTCCGTTGGCGATCAGGTACATAAGATCTTTGTTCCCGGCAGGCATTTCGACGTTATCGATTTAGGATTCGATGCTGCGGGCTATGTCACCGCCATGCTGTTGGTATTGTTGACGGCGGCGTTGGTGCGCCATGCGACTCGGCCGATCGGCGCCCATGCGAGGCGCTAGCCTTAAGACGAGACATCGCGACTGCCTACGCTCCGACATTGACTACAATAACGGCTGCAATCGCGAGTGGTCGTCGATGTGCAGTTTTCCAGACACCTGTTTTCTCTAAGAAAGGAAATCCCATGGCGGTATTGTTTGTTGAATATCCCAAGTGCTCGACCTGTAAGAAGGCCAAGGCATGGCTGGACGAACATGGGGTAGAGTATATCGACCGCGATATCGTTTTGGACAATCCCACGGCTGATGAGCTTGCGACCTGGATTGCTCGTTCGGGGCTGCCGGTGCGGCGCTTCTTTAATTCGTCGGGCATGAAATATCGAGAGCTGGGCCTGAAGGCGCGTCTGGATGCGGGCATGACGGATCGGGAGTGCTACGAGCTGCTGGCGACCGACGGCATGCTGGTCAAGCGTCCGCTGCTGGTGGGCGACGACTTTGCGATTCCTGGGTTTAAGGAAGCGACCTGGACCGAGGTGCTGCTGTAGTGGTTGCGGAAAGTGCGTCCCGTTTTGAGCTCGGATTCCGGGACGCAGTTTCCGGTTGAAGGGGCTAGCGGAAATCGTATCCCAGTTTGAGCGCGAAATCTGGGATACGGTTTCCGTTTGGGGCCTCTAGGGGAAAGCGCGTCCCGTTCTGGACGTAAATTCCGGGATGAGCTTTCCGGTTGGCGGGCATGCGCACTATCCCGGCTGGCGGGCATATGCGCTAATCCTCAAGCTGTGCCCATTCGTGCGGATCGTAGACCTTTACGTGTTTGTTGGGCTTGCCGCTCCAGTACTCCTCGTCCATAAAGGGCAGATATGCCTGAACGCCGGGGCAGATAAAGGGAATCCGCTGCTGTTGCAGTCGCTCGCGTTGGCGCTGCTCCAGGTGCGCCTCGGATATGACGGTCGGCATACCGGATAGCTCGACGAGGCTTGCCTGGATTCGCTTAAGGTCGGGGAGTCCCGCGTGCCATGACATCCGCATGATTAAAAAGGATGCACGGCGGTATTTTGCCTGCATCACCGTGATGGCGGGGCGCAGTGTGGGATGGATTTTGTCCCGTTCGGGCCAAAGGTCAGCAGTGATCTCGAGGCCCAGGGTCTCCCATAGGTAATCAAGCTCTTCGTCCATGGCGCCTCGATATCTACGCGATCATTGATACTTCGATTGTGTTGCCTGGTGCTATCGTTTTCACGGTAGAATCTGCCAACGGTTGACGGCTACCGCTCACGGCGTTTTGCCCTTCGTGTACAGCGGTTGGCTTCACAGGTCCTTCACGGGTTGGACTAAATTAGGCCAATTTGACTGAATTTCAAAAAAGTCAAAATTGGGGCTTGCGTCACGGCGAGACTTCCCGTATATTTCTTTCTTGCGCAAAGGCACAGCCGAGCGCAGCGATGCAGTCATTGGGATGTCGTCTAATGGCAGGACAGCGGATTCTGGTTCCGTCAATGGGGGTTCGACTCCCTCCATCCCAGCCATTGCATTTGCTACATATGGCCCGTTCGTCTAGCGGTTTAGGACGCCGCCCTCTCAAGGCGGAGATCACCAGTTCGAATCTGGTACGGGCTACCAAAATTGAACGCCCGGGCCTCGTAAGAGACCCGGGTTTTGTGTATTGACCGTATGTACGGCGCCTGCCGTGTTTCGCTCAGATCGAGGAGTAGCCATGGATCTGCCCATCAGCTTGCAAGACATCACGTATGCCGAGAACTATCTGGCGCAGGGCGACCTGGCTACGGCGACGCCGCTGCTGGAGCGTCTGGTAGAGCTCGCCGAGGAGTATATCGACGCTGAGTGCAAGACGGAGGAGAAGCGCCAATACTTTAGCTTCGATAGCAAGTTTGAGCGCTTGGCCTATCGCCGCGTGGAGAAGGATCCGCGCGAGCTCGTGCAGGTCGAGGTGCCGTTTGACCGCCTGTACTCTGATATGGCGTTTGCCTACATTCGCCAGCAGGATTATGTGAGCGCTCGTAATGCCCTGATGCAGGCTGTGCGTTGGGACCCCATGAACTGCAACTATCGCTTGGATTTGGCCGAGCTGTTCCGCGCACTCGAGGACAAGCAGGAATGGGCATCGCTCTCGTTCTCGGTGCTGGAGCGTGCAAGCGATGGCAAGTGCGCCGCCCGCGCTTACGCCAATCTAGGTCAGTACTTCTTGGAGCCCGAGACCGAGAACGTTTCGGCTGCCGTGGGCTGCGCGCGTCTGGCGCTGCGCCTGGCGCCCAACGATGCGCATACGACGCGCCTGCTCAACAAGATCCATACCACCTATCCGGATGCCGCCGATGAGAGCGACGACCACGTGATGGGTGAACTGGCCCTGCAAGGCGTGCCGACCTCGCCTTCGGCCGAGATTGCCATCTGCCTGATTATGTGCGCGACCGATGCTGCAAGTGACGGCGACAAGCAGGAGGCGACGCGCCTGACGGTGCGTGCTCGCGACTTGGTGGGCGAGGAGGCCTGCGCGGCGATTATCAAACTGGTGCGCGAGAGCGACGCCGAGCTCAATGCCGAGCGCAAGGCAAAGCGCGAGGCTGCGGTCTCAAACGCCGACGGCGCCAAGGAGGCCGGCGATGCCCAGTAAGCGCGAGCGCAAACTCATTTCCAAGAATCGCTCGGCACATCACGAGTACTTTATCGATGAGACGTTTGAGTGCGGTATTGAGCTGAGTGGCACCGAGGTCAAGTCGATTCGCGAGCGCGCCTGCCAGATCACTGACACTTTTGCGTTGATTCGTGGCGGCGAGTGCTGGCTCGTCGGACTGCATATCCACCCTTATAGCCATGGTGGCGTGTGGAATCGCGATCCCGACCGTCGGCGTCGTCTGCTTCTGCACCGCAAGGAGATCGACTTTCTTGACGGCAAACTTCGCAACCGTGGTTATGCGCTGGTTCCGTTGGAGCTCTACTTTAATACCGACGGCCGCGTAAAGCTGCTGCTGGGTCTGGGTCGCGGCAAGAAGCTCTACGACAAGCGCGAGGACATGGCCAAGCGTGATGTCCAACGCGAGATCGACCGCGCCCTTAAGGAGCGCAACCGCTAGGCACTCTGTATAAGTTGCGGTGGAATACGGACTGTTTTGCCTGTTTGAGGGGCTATCCAGTCCCTATTTCACCGCAACTGCGGGTGTCTCATCTTTCTTACTGTTCTGACACATATGTCTCAAAGGCGGCGTCCGTTATGGGTGCCGCCTTTTTTGTGGGTACATACATCCATGAGGTTCAATCCTGGGTTAGGGGAGTGATCGTTATGGACAAAACTGCGTTCTTTACCATGCCGAGTGGCCTGTACGTGGTGAGCGCCGTGGCGGACGGGCTGCGTGCCGGCTGCGTTATCAACACAGCAGTGCAGGTGACATCCGCCCCGCCGCGCATCTCGATTGCCGTGAACAAGGAAAATGTCACGTCCGGCGTAATCGTATCGGCTAAGGCCTTTGCGCTGACCGTGATCGATCAGACGGCCGATATGCTCTATATCGGCAACTTTGGCTTCCGCACCAGCAGTGGCTACGACAAGTTTGCCAAGTACGAGACCCACGAGACCGCGCTGGGCATGCCCTATGTGCCCGAGCACGCGGCGGCGCTGTTTAGCTGCCGTCTGATTGATACCGTGGATGTGGGCACGCACCTGCTCTTTATCGGCGAGGTGGAGGATGCCGAGCGCTTGAGCGGCGAGGCCCCGCTGACCTATGACTACTACCACAAGGTGTTAAAGGGCAAGACGCCGCCCAAGGCTTCGTCGTATCAAGGCTAGAAATGTTCTAAAAATACTTGCATTATATTATTGAGAATATATACTAATAAGCAAGTACACCAGCAGTCACGTTCGAGAGGAGAACATCATGGCTGAGGAAAAGAAGACGTATAAGTTCGTGTGCACCGTTTGCGGTTACGAGGTTGAGGTCGACACGCCCGAGCTGCCCGAGGATTACGTATGCCCGGTCTGCGGCGTCGGCCCCGATGAGTTTGAGCTCGTCGAGGAGTAACTCGTAGACACACGGCGATTAGCCATACAGAGCTCTGTCCAAGGGCCCCGGTCGAATTCTCGGCCGGGGCCCTTTTGATTTATCTGACGGTTTAAAACGGCCTTACGTGTTACAGATTGAGACGTTATATCTGGACAGTCACGCCATCCCAATTACATCCCCGTTAGCAGCACGATGTCGAGAACCGTTACGATGACGCCGATTCCTACGAGCAACGCGTTGAGCGGGCGCGAGTTGGCGTATTTGCCCATGACGCGGGGCGAACTGGTGAGTCGTATGAGCACAAAGACCGTAATCGGCAACTGAAGCGACAGCAGCGCCTGACTCCAAATGAGACCCTCAAAAGGATTTGGGACGACCAGGCACGCCGCCACTGCGCCGGCGAAACAGGCCACCACCCCGATCGAGGAATGTCGGTCGTGGACGTCGTATTCCTCGTCGAACATGCCTGCGGTGATGGTGCCTGCCGCCATGCCTGCCGTCACACTACTCGAGAGGCCCGCAAACAGCAGCGCCACCGCAAAGATGGTCGAGCTCGCCGGGCCCAAGATGGGGGAGAGCGTGGCCGCTGCGACGGCGAGGTCGTCTACGACCATGCCGTGCGCAAAGAAGGTCGTTGCGGCCAGGATGACCATGGCCGAGTTGATTGCCCAGCCAACACCCATCGAAAAGAGCGTGTCGAAGAGCTCGTAGCGCAGACGCTCTTCGATAACTTGCTCGCCTTGGCCTTCGAAGTGCATGGATTGGATGACCTCGGAGTGCAGAAAAAGGTTGTGGGGCATAACGACCGCGCCTAGGACACTTACGATAATCGTGGCCGAGCCGGTGGGCATGCTGGGTGTGATCCAGCTTGCGGCGGCCTGCGGCCAGTCGACCTTGACTAGTGCAAGCTCGGCCAAAAACGAGAGTCCTACCACGCCTACGAAGGCGATGATCCAGCGCTCGGCACGCTTGTAGGAGCTCGTCATGAGCATTGCCATCGATGCCGCGGCCACGATGACGCAACCCGCGCGCACGGGCAGCCCAAAGAGCCTCTGGAGTGCGATCGCGCCGCCCAGGACCTCGGCCATGGCGGTGGCGATGGTCGCGAGGTAGGCACTGGCGAGCACCGTGCGTCCAACGAGGCGGGGGAGGTAGCGCGTCGTGGCCTCGGCAAGACAGGCACCCGTTGCGATACCCAGGTGTGCCGCGTTGTGCTGCAGCACAATGAGCATAATCGTGGACAGCGTGACGATCCACAGCAGTGCGTAGCCAAACTGCGAGCCCGCGGCCATATTGGAGGCCCAGTTGCCCGGGTCGATAAAGCCGACGGTGACGAGCAGCCCGGGGCCGATATGCCGCGCGATGTCGAGTCCTCCGTGACCACCGGTGCGTCGGGAGCCAAAGTGTTGTTTGAGATGGTTGAGCATGGTGCGCTCCTGCGTATGGGCGGCGTGACGTCGCATCTGGGCCGTGCGGCGCCACGCGTCGGATTTGGGTTGGGGCTACTTGTGCGCTTTGCCCTGATTGGCCACGGCGTCAATCTTGGCGGCGATGGTCGCCGGGTCGCCGATGTAGCGCTTGTCGAGGACGTTGAAATCGGTGTCGAAGGTGTAGACGAGCGGCACGCCGGTGGGGATGTTGACCTTGAGGATCTCCTCGGGCGTGAGGTGCTCGAACTTCATGACGAGAGAGCGCAGGGAGTTGCCGTGTGCGGCGATGAGCACGCGCTTGCCGGCGAGCATCTGCGGGCGAATCTCGTCTTCGAAATAAGGCCAGGCGCGGGCTATCGTGTCCTTGAGGCACTCGGTATAGGGCAGCTGATCGGGTGCGACATCACGGTATTGCTCCTGGGTGTGGGGGTCGCGCGCGTCGTCCGGCTCGAGTGCCGGCGGGCAGACGTCAAAGGAGCGGCGCCAGATGAGCACCTGTTCATCGCCGTGCTCCGCCGCGGCATCGGCCTTGTTGAGACCCTGTAGCGCGCCGTAGTGGCGCTCGTTGAGCTTCCAGGATTTGATGACGGGCAGCCACTCGCGATCCATTTGGCCGAGCACGATGTTGAGGGTGTGGATCGCGCGCTTGAGGCGCGAGGTGTAGCAGATGTCAAAGTCGAAGCCCGCTTCCTTGAGGGCGCGGCCGCCTGCCGCCGCCTCTTCGCGGCCCGTGTCGGTGAGTTCGACATCGGTCCAGCCGGTGAACAGGTTGAGCTTGTTCCACTCGGATTCTCCGTGACGGATAAGGACGAGTTGCATCGTCTGCCGGTCTGCCTGGTTTGCCATAGGGGCCTCCTTAATGTGGCACGGGACGCGTGCCGTTTGTTTGACGCCGCAAAGGATACCCGTTTTAGGCTTAAAAGTTAACCAAGACTAACAAAATTGTTGTATTTGAATAGGATGGTGAAAGGGGATTGCCGAAATGTCTTGATCTGTAACAGCTAGGGATGGAAATTGGGTCTAGGTGTTACAGATTGAGATGTTTGAAGCGGTGAGCTTATAGGCCGAACCTGGGGCCCTTGTTGTCGCCCTTGAGGTCGGCGGTGTCCACTCGTAGGGCATGCGTTACGCGATTGTTTCGAAACGGGTGGGAAACACAACGGGCCGGCGATGCTCCTAGTATGCCTATTCAATTGACTGTCTAAATATCTAGGGGAGGATCGCGATGCAGGCAGATTCCGCTCAGCAGCAGGGCCTTTATCGCCCCGAATTCGACCACGATGCATGTGGCATCGGCGCGCTTGCCGATATCAACGGTGAGCGCCATCACCAGATCCTGGACGACGCACTGTCCATTCTGGTTAACTTGGAGCACCGCGGCGGCACGGGACTCGAGAAGAACACCGGCGACGGCGCTGGCATCCTGTTCCAGGTTCCGCATCACTTTTTCCGTAAAGAGGCTCAAAAGTGCGGCCAGATTCTGCCGGCAGAGGGCGACTATGGCGTGGCCATGCTGTTCTTCCCGCAGGACGACAAGGGCGTAGAGGATGCCCGCCGCGTGTTTGAGGAGGGCTGCGCCGAGGCCGGCGTGCCGCTGCTCTTTTGGCGCGAGGTTCCGGTCGACCCGCACGACCTGGGCGAGACGGCCCGCGCCTGCATGCCTACTATCCTGCAAGCCTTCCTGGGGCGCCCCGACGACACGCCCGCCGGCGATGCCTTTGAGCGTCGCCTGTACGTGTGCCGCCGCACCATCGAAAAGAAGGCCGACGCCGAGTTTGCCCTGCGCGACAAGATCTTCTACGTGTGCTCCATGAGCTCGCGCACTATCGTGTACAAGGGCATGCTGGTCGCCACGCAGATGCGCCGCTTCTTCATCGATCTCAACGACGCCGCCGTCAAGACGGCCGTGGCGCTCGTCCACTCGCGCTACTCCACCAACACCACGCCCAGCTGGGAGCGCGCGCACCCCAACCGCTTTATCATCCACAACGGCGAGATCAACACCCTCAAGGGCAACGTCAACTGGATTCGCGCCCGCGAGCCCAACCTGTACAGCCCCGTGCTGCAACATGATCTTGAGCGCGTGATGCCCATCATCAACCGCGAGGGTTCCGACTCCGCGATTCTGGACAATGTGCTTGAGTTCCTAGTCATGAACGGTCGTCCGCTTACGCGTGCCGCGTCCATGTTGCTGCCCGAGCCGTGGGACCACAACGACAGCCTGAGTGAGGAGCGCCGCGCCTACGACGCTTACCAGTCCATGCTCATGGAGCCGTGGGACGGTCCTGCCGCCATCGCCTTTACCGACGGTCGTACGCTGGGCGCCGCCCTCGACCGTAACGGTCTGCGTCCCGCCCGCTACTATGTGACGCGCGACGGTCGCTTTATGCTGGCAAGCGAGGTGGGCACCATCGAGGTGAGCCCCGAGAACATCCTGACGAGCGGCTGTCTGGGGCCGGGCCAGATGCTCGAGGTCGACTTTGCCCGCGGGCGCGTCATCTACAACGACGAGCTGCGCGCCCGTTACGCCAAGGAAAAGCCCTACCGTGATTGGATTGCCGAGGAGACGCTGACCGTCGACGCGCTCGATAGGCCTGCCGCGGCAACGCCCGCCGAGGACGCCGAGGTGTCCGCCGCCGTGCGCATGGCTAAACTCGGCTACCACTGGGATGACGTCGACGAGGTCGTGCGTCCCATGGCCCAGCAGGGTAAGGCGCCGCTCGCCTCGATGGGCATCGACGCGCCGCTGGCCTGCCTGTCCAAGAAGACGCGTTCGTTCTTTGACTACTTCTATCAGCTGTTCGCCCAGGTCACGAACCCGCCCATCGATGCCCTTCGCGAGCATATGGTCACCTCGACCACGCTCTACCTGGGCAACCACGGCAACCTGCTCGAGGACTCCCGCACGGCCTGCCAGTTGGTTCGCCTGGAGCGCCCGTTGCTCAACGAGGAGGAGTTCGAGCGTATCTGCGCCATCGACCGCGTGGGCTTTAAGACTTGCCGTTTCCGTGCCGTGTACCGCCGCGATGCCGGCGAAGGCGCGCTGCAGACTGCGCTCAAGCAGCTTGCAGAGGACGTTGAGGCTGCGGTCCGCGACGGCGTGAACATCGTGGTGCTGAGCGATCGTGCCGCTGCGGGCGAGGTGCCCGTGCCGTCGCTGCTCGCCGTGGGCTGCGTGCACAACCACCTGATCCGCGCCGGCGTGCGTACCTTTGCCGACATCGTGGTGGAGTGCGGCGACGCCGTGTCCCCGCACGACTTTGCGGCGCTGGTGGGCTACTCCGCGAGCGGCATCTATCCGTACAACGCACATGCGTGCATCCGCGATCTGGCGGCACGCGGCGACCTGGACGTGACGGCCGAACAGGGTATCGCCAACTACAACAAGGCTGCGACCGCCGGCATCGTCTCCATCATGTCCAAGATGGGCATCTCCACGGTGCAGAGCTACCATTCCGCGCAGATCTTCGAGGCCGTGGGCTTTACGCCGGAGTTCGTCAACGCGTACTTCGCCGGCACGGTGAGCCGTGTGGGTGGTATGGGTGTCGAGGATGTCGAGCGTGAGCAAAACGAGCGCTACGACGCCGCGCTCGCTATCCTTAAGAGCCCGGCTCCCAGTCAGCTGCCCACGCTGGGTCTGACCAAGTGGCGTCCGCTCGGCGGCGAGGATCATCTCATCGATCCGCAGACTGTCTACTTGCTGCAGACCGCCTGCCGTGAGGACAGCTACGACACCTTTAAGGAGTACAGCGCCCGCCTGCACCGCACCGGCCGTGCCGTGCGCCTGCGCGACTTGCTCGACTTTGATGCCAGCGGCCGCACTCCGGTGGCACTCGACGAGGTCGAGTCCGCACTCAACATCGTCCGCCGCTTTAACACCGGCGCTATGTCGTATGGCTCCATTAGCAAAGAGGCACACGAGTGCATGGCCATCGCCATGAACCGCCTGCACGGCCGTTCCAACTCCGGCGAGGGCGGTGAGGATCCGCGTCGCGAGACCCCGCTGGCTAACGGTGACTCCAAGAACTCCGCCATCAAGCAGGTAGCAAGCGCGCGCTTTGGCGTGACGAGCCGCTACCTGTGCAGCGCCTTCGAGATTCAGATCAAGATGGCCCAGGGCGCCAAGCCCGGCGAGGGTGGCCACCTGCCCGGCAAGAAGGTCTACCCCTGGATCGCCGAGGTCCGTCAGTCCACGCCCGGCATCGGTCTGATCTCGCCTCCGCCGCACCACGACATTTACTCTATCGAGGACCTGGCGGAGCTTATCTTCGATCTTAAGAACGCCAACCCCGGTGCGCGCGTGTCGGTCAAGCTGGTCAGCGAGGCAGGCGTCGGCACCATCGCCACCGGTGTGGCCAAGGGTGCCGCCGACAAGATCTTGATCAGCGGCCATAACGGCGGCTCGGGTGCCGCGGCGCGCGATTCCATTTGGCACGCCGGCCTGCCGCTGGAGCTCGGTCTTGCCGAGGCTCAGCAGACGTTGCTGCAAAACGGCCTGCGCTCCCGCGTGGTGCTCGAGGCCGACGGCAAGCTCATGGACGGCACCGACGTCGCCGTCGCCTGCTTGCTGGGCGCCGAGGAGTTTGGCTTTGCGACCATGCCGCTCATCTCCATGGGCTGCCTCATGCAGCGCGACTGCCAGCAGGACACCTGCCCGGCCGGCATCGCTACGCAAAACTGCCGCCTGCGTCGCGGCTTCCGCGGCAAGCCCGAGCACGTCGAGCACTTTATGCTCTTTGTTGCCGAGCAGTTGCGCGAGGTCATGGCGAGCTTGGGCTTCCGTACCGTCGACGAGATGGTCGGCCATCCCGAGTGCTTGCGCCAGATCGAGGTCCCGGGCAACCGCAAGGCCAACCTGCTCGATTTGTCGCCCGTGCTGGCGAGCGCGACCTGCGAGTTCGGTGCCCATATTCCGGGCGCCGACGGTCGCCACTTCCTGCCGCAGATGGCCGCGGACAGCGAGCTCGACAAGACGCTCGACTCCACACTGTTTGTGCCCTATACGGCCGATGCCCGTGCGCACCTGCGTCCGATTCGCTTCCGTGCCGATATCGCCAACGTCAACCGCTGCGTGGGCACCATCCTGGGTAACGCGGTGACCAAGGTGCATCCCGAGGGCCTGCCCGCCGGCTCCATCACCATCGATTGCGATGGTTCGGCCGGTCAGAGCTTTGGCGCCTTCCTGCCGCGCGGCATTACGCTCAACGTGTGCGGCGACGCCAACGACTACTTTGGCAAGGGCCTTTCGGGCGGCGAGGTGTCGGTGCGCCCCAACCCGCATGCGACCTACAAGTTCGACGAGAACATCATCGTGGGCAACGTTGCGTTCTTTGGTGCCACGAGTGGCCGTGGCTTCATTAACGGTCTTGCCGGCCAGCGTTTTGCCGTGCGCAACTCCGGTGCCACCGTTGTGGTCGAGGGCTGCGGCAACCATGGCTGCGAGTACATGACGGGCGGTCTGGCGCTCATCCTGGGCGAGGTCGGGCAGAACTTCGCCGCCGGCATGACGGGCGGCGTGGCCTACGTCTTTGACCAGTACGGCACGCTCGATGCCCGTGTGAACCACGAGAGTGTGGAGCTCAAGGCCCCGACGGCCGACGAGCTGGCGCAGATTCGCGAGCTCATCCAACAGCACGTGGACGCGACGCAGAGCCCGCGCGGCATTAAGCTGCTCTACAGCTTTGAGACGATGAGCAAGCACTTTGTGAAGGTCATTCCGACCGAGTACGAGCGCGTGCTGGCGATTGTCGCTGCGGCCGAGGCCGTGGGCAAGACGCATGCGCAGGCCGAGGAGCTGGCGTTTGACATTGTGACCGGTCGCGCGAGCGCCGCGGATGTCGCTCGCTTTGATGTTGTGAGCGGTGCTGCGGGCGTTGCGCCCGTGGCCGCCAGCCCTGTTGCTTCGACCAAGAAGGAGGCGTAAGTGCCATGGGTAAGCCCGGAGCTTTTCTTGATATCGATCGCGTGACCCACGAGTTTCGCCCCGTGGAGGAGCGCAGCCATGATTTTGATCCGCTGTACGTGGAACTCGACGACGATGCGCGTCGCGCCCAGGCGAGCCGCTGCATGATGTGCGGCGTGGCGTTTTGCCAGATGGGCGCGAGCTTTGGTAAGGCACGCCCGAGCGGCTGCCCGCTGCACAACCTGATTCCCGAGTGGAATGAGCTGGTGTACCGCGGCCGCTGGGACGAGGCTGCCGAGCGTCTGTCGCTCACCTCGCCCATGCCCGAGTTCACGAGTCGCGTGTGCCCGGCGCTGTGCGAGGCCGCGTGCAACCTGGGTTCGGTTGACGGCCAGCCCACGACGATCCATGACAACGAGCGTGCGATCAGCGACCATGAGTGGGCAAATGGCGGTCCGCGTCGCTTTGAGCCGGCGGGGGAGGGCGCGCCCACGGTCGCCGTGGTGGGCTCCGGTCCTGCCGGTCTGGTGGCAGCATGGGAGCTTGCGCGTCGTGGCGCCCGTGTGACGGTGTTCGAGCTGTCTCTTATACACATCTCCGAGCCCACGAGACTA
>CABSMS010000037.1 GCA_902478885.1 uncultured Collinsella sp.
CGTCGAGGAGTATAAGCTTGCCGACCCCACGGTGTTCGACGAGAAGACGGGTACGGTGCCCGCCGACGACCCGCGCTGGCTGCCGCCGCATACCCAGACGCTCATCTACGCCCAGGCCATGCGCCGGGCGCTGGATCTGAATACCCGCGCTGCGCTCTATTTTTCGACCAAGGGCGGCAAGCCCGCGCTGCGCGGCGCCGCGAGCGCCGAGCTGTTGGAACAGGAGCGCGGCGACGGCCGCATTCCGGGCCTTAAGAAGGGCTTCCCGGGCGAGGGCGGCAACATGGACTTCGATGTGCTGCTCGATCGCGTGGAGACCGGCATTGCCGAGCGGCTGCGCGAACTCGAGGCGGGCGTCGTGACGGCGGTCGATCCGACATCGGCGCAAGCCGCGCATGCGCGCTGCTCGTATAACCACGAAGGAACGTTTGTAAGGAGGGACGCGTAGACCATGGATCTTTCGACTTTGATGCCGCAACAGCTGCAAGTCGTCAAAACGCTCGAACGCCCGCTATTTGTCTCGGCAGGTGCCGGCTCGGGCAAGACCTTTACCCTTACGCGCCGCATCGTCTACGCGCTCTCGCCCGAATCCGGTCCGTTTGTCGAGCATCTGGATCAGGTGCTCGCCATTACCTTTACCAAAGACGCCGCGGCTGAGATTCGCGACCGTGTGCGCCGTGCGCTTATCGAAGAGGGTATGGACGAAGAGGCTCTGACGGTCGACGACGCTTGGATCTCGACCATTCACGGCATGTGCTCGCGTATCCTGCGCGCGCATGCGTTGGAGCTGGGCATCGATCCCGAGTTCACGGTGCTTACCGATACCGATGAGCTTATGGATCAGGCTGTCGAGCATGTGCTGGGCCGCGCGACAGCGCCCGATGCCGCTCCCGAGCTCGCGGCTTCGCTCAAAGCACTCTATGCCTGGTATCCCATGGCGGGTGAGGGCGGTCCCTTTGGCAGCGGCACCACCATTAAAGGTCTGGTGCGCAACCTATTGGAGCTATCGAGCCAGCTGCCGGGCGGCATGGACGACGTGTGCGTGGTTCGTGGCTGTGCCGATACCTCGGCCCTGGCAGACGCCTATCGCGCGGCGCTCGGCGCGAGCAAGGCGGCGACCGAAAAGGCGCAGGTGGCGCTCGAGGCCATCGACGCGTTCGAGGCGAGCGGCAAGACCATGGCGGATGTGGCGCGGCTCATGATGTCATGCAGCATGCCTCGGGCGAGCAAGATGTTCCCAAAGGAGAATGTCGAGCTTCTCAAGGCAGAGGCTGCCGATACGTTCGTCAATATTGTGCTGGCTTGCGGTGACTCGGCACTTGATGCGCTGACGGGGCTTGCCCGTGCCGTAGAGACGGAGTACCGTGCGCTCAAGGCTGACCAGTCCGCACTCGACAATAACGATCTGTTGCGCATGGCATACGAGGCGCTGCGCGATTATCCCGCCATCCGAGCCGCCTACGAGGGCCGCTTTAAGATGGTCATGATTGACGAGTTCCAAGATACCGACCAGATGCAGGTCGATCTGATTCGCTATCTGACGGGCGCGGGGGAGCGCGCGCTGTGCACCGTGGGCGATGCGCAGCAGTCGATCTACCGCTTCCGTGGCGCCGAGGTCGAGGTGTTCCGTCGCCAGGAGCGCAAGGTGGGCTCCTCTGCTGCGCCCGAGACGACTGCCGTCTCCGATGCCCCCGCCGGCGAGCTCGTCAAACTCGTGCGTAACTTCCGCAGCCACGACGAGGTGCTGCGCTATGTGGCGCGCGTCTTTGACGGCGATACCGGTGGTTTGATGCAGGGGTTCTTGGATCTTGAGCCGAGTGACGATCGCGAGGACAAGCTCAAGGCGAAGGCTTCGCGCCGCCAGGCGGTCTTCGTTGCCGGTGGCAGCATGCAGGAGCGAACGCAGGCGAAAGCTCGTGCGATTGCGGAGCGCTTCCAAGCGCTCGTCAAAGCGGGGCAGCCTCAGGGCAGCATGGTCCTGCTGCTGGGCCGCATGACCAACGCCGATGTCTATGCGCAGGCCTTCCGCGACCAAGGGCTCGACTGCGTGATCGCAGGCGGCTCGGTCTTTGCCCAGGCAGCCGAGGTGCAGACGGTGCGTGCCCTGGTGTGCGCACTTGCCAATCCGGCCGATACGGCGCAGGGTCTTATGCCGCTGTTGGCCTCGCCGATGTTTGCACTCGGCGCCCAGGAGTTCCTGGCGCTGGCGACCAAGCTCGACGAGAAGACGGGCGAGACGTCGCGTCGCAACATCGATGCGGGCATCATGAGCGATTCCGATGTGCCGGGCTTGCAGGGCTTGCCGCTCGTAACGCGCGCCCGCGAGGTGCTGCGCTACGCACTGCGTCGCGTGGGGCGTGATTCGTTCGCTGCCATCGCGCGCGACGTGGTCAATGCCTCCGGCTGGTTCGTGCGTCTGGCGCAGCGCGGCCCCGAGGGCAAGGCCATTGCCGCCAACGTGCTCAAGGCGCTCGATGCCGTGGCCGAGGCAGAGGCCGAGCACGGCAATTCTCTGCGCTCCATCGCGCTCGCCTTCGACCGCTTCTTGGCGGGCAAGGAGGCCCCGGGTGCCCTCAACGAGGAGGGTGACGGCGCGGTACGCATCATGACCGTGCATGCGTCCAAGGGCTTGGAATATCCGGTCGTGGCGGTTGCCGAGTGTTTTGGCGTGCGTAAGTCCTCGGGTGTGGCACAGATGGGTCGCGTCGAGGGCGGAGCGCAGGTCGTGGCACTGCCGGCACGCTTCGACGGCGTTAAGCTCGCCGACGGTACCTTCGTGAAGGGCGACGACGTCAAAAAACAGTTTGAGCATGCGTTTAAGGGCAAGGGTACGTCGCTGTGGCTGCCGCTGGAGCTCATGGAGGACGTATGCGCGACGGGCTCTCCCGCCGAGGCATTTGCCCGCCTGCGTAACGACGACCTGCAGCTTTCGCTCGAGGAACGGGCCCGCTTGCTCTACGTTGCCATGACGCGAGCGCGCGAGCTGGTCATTCTGGCGATGGATGCCGGCGTGAGCCGCGGCAAGGTGACGGCGCCGACCTTCGACGTCGAGACCGATCTGACCTACGACGTGCTGCGCCGCATCCTGCCGACCGACAGTCTGGACATGCCGCAACTCGATAGCGACCGTTTGGTGTTCGACAACTCCAAGCCGGGCGACTACGAGCTTATCTCGCTGGCGGACTTTACGTTTGGCGAGCAAGCGTTTGAGGCTAACGCTTCGCTGGATGCCGAGGGCAGGCTTGTTCGCGGCGATGTTGATGTCGCTGATAATGCTGTGCACTCAATTGTGCCCGGTCCTGCCGACCCCGAGCCCGATTCGTTTGAGCTCGTGTATCCCCAGGCGGTGGGCGTGCGCATGGGCACCTGTCCGTTCCCGGCGCGTGACTCGTATAGCTATTCATCAATCGCCGCGGCACTGCATGCCGAGACGGAAGATCGTGCCGCCGAGGCACATGTGCCCATGGACGAGGCTGGCGATGATGCGGAGTCGGATGGCTCGGAGATGACCGATGCAGACGTGGCTGCTGTCGAGCCCGCCGGCAATCCCATGGCCTTGGGTTCGGCCTTCCACGCCGCCTGCCAGTGGCTCATCGAGACGGGTGCCGATGCGCTGCCCGCTGAGCGTGCCGATGCGCTGGCGCGCCTGTGGCGCCTGACGCCGGAGCAGCGCGAACGCTTCGACGTTGCCCTGGACCGCTGGCTCAAGTCGGCTGTTCGTGCCGACCTGCTCGCGTGGCCGTGCGTTCGCGCCGAGGTGCCGTTCTTTTCGCTGGGCTGCGAGGACGAGGACATCGCTCGCTACGGTGCATATGCCGAAGGCGCCATCGATGCACTGGCGACGAACCCGGCGGATTCGTCACGCGCGCTGGTCATCGACTACAAGACGGGCGGCACACCGGACGAGACACCGGAACAGCTGCAGGAGAAGCACGCCCTGCAGGCGCGCGTCTACACTGATGTTCTACACAAGGCGGGCTTTGAGGCCGTGACCGTCAAGTTCGTCCGCGTGGAGCAGGCCGATCCGACTCTCTTCGTCAATCCCGCCGAGCCCCAAGTAGTCACCTACAATCTCTAGCCCTCAGATAACTTGCGGTGGAATAGTTCCTGTATTGCGACCCAGGTGGCCCAAGCGGGAACTATTCCACCGCAACTGCAAGAGGAGCCGTGTTGGTTTGGCTAGGTTCGGGTGCTGTCCGTGCCGTGCGGTAAAATCGTTCAGTCAGAACACGAACCCGCATCGGAGCTCATCACATGGCATTCGTCCATCTGCACAATCACACTGTTTTTTCCATGCTCGACGGCGCAACCCGTATCCAGGATATGGTCAACCGTGCCGTTGAGCTTGGCATGCCCGCCGTGGCCATTACCGACCACGGCTACATGTATGGCGTGCCCGACCTGGCGCTGGCCTGCGACGCCGTCAACCACAACACGCCCGAGTACAAAACCTGGAGCCACGATAAGGCCTTCTTGGAAAAGGACCGCCGCGACGAGCTGGTGGAGCCCGATCCCGAGGAAAACCCGCGCGAGCATGCCCAGTATGTGAAGGACATGGCCATGTGGGACGAGAAGGGCAACATCGACGAGCTCAAGCCGCCCCTGGTCATCAAGCCCATCTTTGGCTGCGAGGTCTACTTTACGCCGGACGAGACCCTTGCCCGCGACCACAAGCCCGAGCTCTACCACATGATCCTTCTGGCCAAGGACCAGGAGGGCTACGTCAACCTGATGCAGACGGTCTCCGAGGCCGCCGTGCAGGGCTTTTACTACAAGCCGCGTGTGACGCTCGACAACCTGCGCCGCCATGCCAAGGGCATGATCTGCACCAGTGCCTGCATTGCGGGCATCATCCCCAAATACATCGACCGCGGTGACATGGAAGGCGCCATCAAGTGGGCCGAGACCTTCCGTGATACCTTCGATCCCGGTGACTTCTATATCGAGATCCAGGAACACGGCATTACCACCGACAACGGCCTGACCGATGAGCAGATGGACCGCACGCTCATCGACATCGCCAAACAGGTGGGCGTCAAGGTTATCGCCACCAACGACTTCCACTACCTGCGCCGCGAGGACGCGCCCGTGCAGGACGTCATCATGTGCATTGGCATGAACGCCAAGGTCGACGACCCCAACCGCATGCGCATGACCGGCTCGGAGTTTTACATGAAGACCGAGGAGGAGATGCGGGCGATGTTCCCGTATTGCCCCGAGGCCTGCGACAACACGCTCGAGATCGCCGACAAGTGCTACGTGGAACTGGACTGGGACTCCATCATCCTGCCGCGCTTCCCGTTGCTCGATCCCGGCGAGACGCACGAGAGCCAGTTCCGCCGCGAGTGCGAGAAGGGCCTGCGCCAGCATTACGGTGACGACTGGGCTACGCGCGAGATCGGTGGCGTCAACATCAAAGAGCGCTTTGAGTACGAATACAAAGTCATTTGCGACAAGGGCTTTGCCGCCTACTTCTTGATCGTCGCCGAGTACGTGCAATGGGCCAAGGACAACGGCATCGGCGTCGGCCCCGGCCGTGGCTCGGCCGCCGGCGCTATCGTCGCCTACGCCATGAACATCACCGCGTTCGACCCGCTCGAGAACGGCCTGATGTTCGAGAGGTTCCTGTCCCCGCAGCGTACCGAGATGCCCGATATCGATATGGACTTCGACGATGAGCGGCGCCTCGAGGTCGTGGAGCACGTTCGCCAGCTCTACGGCCCCGAGAAGGTCACCCACGTCATCACCTACTCGACCATTAAGGCCAAACAGGCCATCAACGATGCCGCGCGCGTTCTGGACTACCCGGTCTACATGGGCCAGCGCCTGTCCAAGATGGTCTCGAGCGACCCCAAGGTCAAGCTCAAACAGGTACTCGAAAAACAACCCGGCAAAGAGGATCTGTTTAACCCCGACTTTGCCGAGGCCTATAAAAAGGACGACGACGCCCGCCGCATCATCGACACGGCGCTCTCGATTGAGGGCCTCACCCGTGGTGAGGGCGTGCACGCGTGCGCCGTTCTGATCTGCCGCGACCCCGTCAACGAGCACGTGCCCACCAAGCTCGATACTAAGGGCGGCGTCGAGATTACCCAGTACGAGGGCCATACCGTTGCCGACATGGGCCTGCTCAAGATGGACTTCCTGGGCCTGCGTACGCTGACGGTTATCTCCAAGGCCAAGGCAAACATCAAGAAGAACTTCGGCATCGACATCAAAGAGGAAGAGATTCCCTTTGACGATCCCGAGATCTTTAAGCTCATGGGCTCCGGCCACACTGCCGGCGTCTTCCAGGTCGAGTCCGCCGGCATGACGGCCACGATCAAGAACATGAAGCCCACCGAGTACAAGCACGTCGTGGCATTGATCGCTCTGTACCGCCCGGGCCCGCTGGGCGCCGGCATGGTTTCGTCCTACATCAACCGTATGAACGGCAAGGAGCCGGCCGTCTCCTACGACGACCGCCTGGACGACATCCTGGGCGAAACCTACGGCACCATGGTCTACCAGGAGCAGGTTATGCTCATCTCCGTCGAGATGTGTGGCTTCTCCAAGGGCGAATCGGACTCGCGTATCCGTAAGCCCGTGGCTAAGAAAAAGATCAAGCTGCTCACGTCGACGGTGCTCCACTGGGAGGATGGCTCGGACGAGACCACCTACGACCACTGGATGAACGGTGCTATCAAGAACAACTACACGCGCGAGGTCGCCCAGAAGATTTGGGACGATGTTCTTGAGTTCGCATCTTACGCCTTTAACAAGTCGCACTCCGCCGGCTACGCCATCCTGGTTATGCAGACGGCGTGGCTCAAGGCGCACTATCCGCACGAGTACATGGCGGCCGTTCTGACGTCCTACACGGGCAAGACCGACAAGATCGTTCATTACGTCTCGGCGTGCCGCCACGACGGCATCCCCGTGCTTTCGCCAGATGTCAACGAGTCCGGTACCGAGTTCACGGCTACCAAGGAGGGCGTGCGCTTTGGTCTGGCCGGCATCCGCGGCGTGGGCACTGGCGTGGCGCAGGCGATTATCGCTGAGCGCGAGGCGGGCGGCCCGTTTAAGACGCTGCACGACTTTGTCGAGCGCGTGGACTCGAGCCAGGCCAACCGTCGCGTGATCGAATCGCTCATCAAGGCAGGCGCCTTCGACTCCACGGGGTATCCGCGTCGCCAGATGATGCACTTTGTGGATAAGAACAACCCCGAGAACATCATCGATGCCGCCGTGAAGCGCCAAAAGGATCGCGCGAGCGGCCAGACGTCGTTCTTCGATATGTTCGGCGACGTTGAGGGCTCGGGCTTTGAGGTGAGCGTGCCCGATCCGGACGGCCAGGAGTGGGACCGCCACCTTAAGCTGAGCCAGGAGAAGGAGGTTCTGGGCATCTATGTCTCGGATCACCCGCTGCGTCCGTTTGAGTATGCGCTAGCCAAGGCGCGCGACTTCTCATTCTCGCAGATCGACACCGGCTACGAGGTGCAAAACCCCACGGGCGGTACCATCAACCAGGAGATTCCCGAGGGCAAGGCGCTGTGGTGGGCCGGTATGGTCTCGAGCGTGTCCAAGCGCGTGACCAAAAACGGCGACCCCATGGGCATCGTGCAACTCGAGGACATGGAAGGCGAGGCCACGGTCGTGGTGTTCCCCAAGACCTACAAGGAGGCCGAGGGGTACCTGTACGGCGAGGTCGATCCCGAGACCGGTGCACAGCTGTCCGATGCGTTTGTGCGCATTAAGGGCAAGCTCGAGCGCTCGGACCGCGGCGACCAGATTATCGCGCAGGAGATCGTGCCGCTCGAGCTCAACGAGGAGAACAACAAGCCCAAGGTGTTTGAGGTCATGGTGCCCAACAGCCGCTTTAGCCAGGGCAACATGGCGCGCCTTGCCACGGTGCTCACCACCAACCCGGGCGGCGACCGTGTGGAGATCTTTATCGAGCAGGTAGACGGGCGCGTGTTGCGTGCCGAGGTACCTGCTAAAGTCAACGCGCGCTCGATTCCGCTGCTGGCCGAGGCCAAGGCCATCGTGGGTAACCAAGGCCGCGTGACGGTGATCTAAGGGCGACCTTGCTGGTCCGCGCGAGATTGGAGGAAGTGATGGCACAGGGGACGTTTGTGCAGGCGCTCCGGAAAGAGGCGGCGCTGAGCGGCACCTTTATGAAGGGCCGCTCGCTCATGCTCAACGGCGCCGTGCTGTCGATTGAGGACAGCGGCTCGCGCTTCTCCAAAAACGTGACGGTTGAGGGCTCGGTGCGTGGCTCGCGCGGCGATCTGTATAAGACGCACGTGGCGCTCGATATGGACGAGCACGAGGTGATCGACTACGACTGCGATTGCCCCGCTGCCTATCGCTACCCCGGCATGTGCAAACACGCCATCGCCACAGCGCTGGCGTACTTGGACGCCAGCGGCATTGAGTCTGTTGAGGGGCTGCGCACACCGGTTCGCACGTTTACGGCGCAGCCGAAACAGCCCGCGCGCACCGTGCCCAAAGCGCCAGCCGTCAATCCCAACTTTCCCTTTCCGGCGCCCGTCCCCACGAGTCCCAGCCTCATGGCGGCGCTCTCCGATCTTTCGGACGCGCGCATGGATGAGCTGGCGAGCATGCGCCGCAAGCTTGCCGGTGCCGTTGACCCCGACGCCCCCAAAGCGGCGTTGGAACCCTCGTTGGTGCCGTACTACAATCCGCTGTTCGCCGATCGCTTTAGCTGGGCGCTCGAGTTCCGCATTCGCTGCGGTTCGGTGTCCTACGTGGTCAAGGATATCGACGGCATGGCTGATGCCTATGTCCGAGGCGGTACCTTCTCGTACGGCAAGAAGCTCACGTTTGTCCATACGCCCGAAGCCTTCGAAGACGTGTCGACAAAGCTGCTCAACCTTGTTGTGACGACTGTTGCCTATCTCGATGACATCACAAGCTCGCGTTCGGCGTCGTACGATTTTGTCCGCAGCGGTTTTGTCGCCGAGCGTCAGTTGCCGCTGTCCGAGCATAGCATCGTATATGTACTGGACCTGCTGCGCGGCCAGTCCATCTCCTTTGAGCCCGCCTGGTCGCGGGGGACGACGACGCATCGCGCCTATGATGTGGCGGTTGAGATGCCTCCGGAAGGGGAGGACGAGGCACCGTCTAAGCACCCACCGCTCCTTGCCGCCAAAATCGCGCCGGCGGCTGGTGGCAGCTACGATCTGCGTCTGCCGGCCGATGCATACTGCTTTGCTTCGGGCGACGTAGCCTATCTGGTCGACACCCGCCGTGCGCGCCGCACCGATGTAGCGTTTGCCCAGCATGCGGCGCCGTTCCTATCGCGCTTGCTGCCCTGTCGCACGCCGGTCCATATCGCTGCTGACCAGGTGGGGGAGTTCTGTCGTATGGCGCTGCCCATTTTGCGCGACTACACCGACCTTACCGCGCCCGCTGTGCTCGATACCGTGGCACCCGAGCCGAGCTTTGCCATGGCGATCGGCGTCGACGATGGGCTCGTGACCTGCAAAGTTACGGTTACCTACGGCGACTGGTCGGCAGATCTCTTTAGCCTGGGCGCTCCGGGCAGCCCCTTCGAAGAACAGCGCCCGGGCGTGCCGCCGCGCGACGAGGTGGCAGAGTTTCGCGTTATGGACACGGCGGCTCTGTATTTCGACTTTTACGAGGGCGGCCTGGCGTTTGAGGAACGCGATGACGAGAGCCTGTTCCACTTGCTGACCGAGGGTCTGTCTGCCCTGTCCGAGCTGGGCGAGGTCATGCTCAGCGACCGCCTGCGCCAGGTCTCGGTCCGCCCTGCGCCCAAGCTTTCGGTGCGTGCGACCGTCAAGAGTAACCTGCTCGACGTCGAACTGGGCGCAAGCGGGCTTTCGGCGGCAGACCTTGCCATCTACCTCGACTCCTACAAGCGTCACCAGACGTTTGCGCGTCTCACGTCGGGCGACATCATTCGCCTGGACGAGGGAGCGCGCGCCGCGTTTGGCCTTGCCGAGGATCTGGGGGTCGATGCTGTCGACCTGCTCGACGGCGTGTCGCTTCCCGCCTCGAGCACCCTGTTCGTCGACAGCATGCTTGCGCGCACGCCCGCGCTCGAAGCCGATCGCGACGCTGCATTCCGTCGCACCGTCGAGCGCCTGGATACGCTCGGTAAGATGGACTTTACGGTGCCGGTCTCGCTCAAGGCCACACTGCGCGGCTATCAGGTCGACGGCTGCCAGTGGCTCGGCTCGCTCGAGCACCTGGGCCTCGGCGGCATCTTGGCCGACGATATGGGCCTGGGCAAAACGCTGCAGATGATCGCGCATATCCTGGCGCGCGTGGAGGCGGGGGACGCTAAGCCCACGCTTGTGGTGTGCCCTGCGTCGCTTGTGTACAACTGGACCGCCGAGCTGGAGCGCTTTGCCCCGTCGCTCGACGTGTGCGCCATTGTGGGCGCCAAGGCCCAGCGTCGCGTGCAGATCGCCGGCGTGGCCGAGCACAACGTGGTCGTGACGTCGTATGACCTCATGCGGCGCGATATCGACGAGTATGTTGAGCAGGACTTTGCCCGTGTGGTGCTCGACGAGGCCCAGTACATTAAAAACCCGCTCACCCAGGTAGCGCGTGCCGCCAAGCGCCTGCCGGCCGGTGTGCGCTTTGCCCTGACGGGCACGCCCATCGAAAACCGCCTGTCCGAGCTCTGGAGCATCTTCGACTTTCTTATGCCGGGCCTTTTGGGGACGCGCGAGTCGTTTGCTAAGCGCTTTGAGAGCCCCGTCGAGCATGCCGAGGGCGATAGCGCCGCTCGCCTGCAGGCGCTCGTGTCGCCGTTTGTGCTGCGCCGTGTCAAGGAAGACGTGGTTGCCGATCTGCCCGAAAAGATCGAGGACACCGTCATGGCGCAGCTCACCGGCGAGCAGCGCAAGCTCTACCTGGCCAACCAAGACCGCATCGCCCAGCAGGTGCAGCATCGCGAGGCATCCGAGTTTAAAAAAGACAAGCTCAAGGTGCTCGCCGAGCTCACCAAGCTGCGCCAGATCTGCTGTGACCCGCGTCTACACTACGAGGATTACAAGGCGGGGAGCGCCAAGCTCGATACGTGCATGGAGCTCGTGCACGGCGCACTCGACGGCGGGCATCGCATCCTGTTGTTCAGCCAGTTTACGGGCATGCTCGATATCATCGGCAAGCGCCTGTCCAAGGAGGACATTGCTTTCCTTAAGCTCACGGGCGCTTCGTCTAAGGAGAGCCGCGCCAAGATGGTCGCACAGTTCCAAGCGGGCGAGGTTCCGGTGTTCTTGATTTCGCTCAAGGCGGGCGGCGTGGGCCTTAATTTGACGGCGGCCGACGTGGTCATTCACTACGACCCGTGGTGGAACGTGGCCGCGCAGGACCAGGCGACTGACCGCGCCCACCGCATTGGCCAGCAACATACCGTGACCGTGTACAAGCTCATCGCCAAGGACACGATCGAGGAACGCATTATACAGATGCAGGAGTCCAAGCGCGACCTGGTCAACAGCGTGCTCGGCGGCGACGGCATCTCGTCGGCGCTGTTTACCCGCGAGGATGTTCTGGCGCTGCTGGGCGGCGACGGGCGCTAACCCGCTCGGGTGGGGCCGCCAGGGCGGATAGCACGCGCTGTCCCATCGTCCCCGCCCGTTATGTGTTCATTTGCCATGCCGTGGATGGTTCGCCTGCCTTTGGGCATAAGAACCATCGAGAACATTGGCACATCAGCAAAGGAGAACATCATGGCGAAATTCTTTAAGGACCCCGACGGCAAGCTCATTGCCGCCCTTGGCAACGACGTTGCAACCCCTGCCGGCTGCACGGAGCTGACCGCGAACACCGAGGATGCGGCGCACGAGAAGCACGTGCCGGTCGTTGAGAGCGAGCGCGACGGTCATGTGATCCGCGCACGCGTGGGCTCGGTCGAGCATCCCAGCCTGCCCGAGCACTATATTGAGTGGATCGCCCTTGAGGCCGAGGGCCGTCTGGAGGTCCATTACCTTGAGCCCGGTATGAAGCCCGCGACGTTTTTTGCCGGCGGTTCCAAGACCGGTACCGTCTATGCCTATTGCAACCTGCATGGGCTGTGGTCCGCGACGTTCTAGGAGCGCGCCCCCGCTCGGGGTATCATAGCTAGCATATGCACATGCGAGCGCCGACTGCATCATGCGGCCGGCGCTTTTACTACGACAACGATGGTTTACGACGGAAAGGGCTGAGCCATGAAGCTCGCACTTGCACAGATCGATATGCGCCTGGGTGATATTGAGGGCATTTGCGGTCGCATCGAGGACCAAGCCCGTTTGGCCCACGAGCGTGGCGCGCGCGTGCTGTGCGTCCCGGCTCCGCTCTTTATGGGTGCTCTGCCCGGCGGCCTGGTGGGCACTGCCGACTTTGAGCACGACATGCTGACAGGCCTGACCGGTGTCGCCGAGCGTATTCAAGAACTCGATATGATCTGCATCGTGCCCGCGGCGGTTTCGTTTGAGGGCCAGCCCCTGCTCGACTACATGATGCTCAAGGACGGCCATGTGGTGCCGGCCCGTTCGAGCATTGCCTTGCAGCGCGGTGGGAACGGCGATGCCCGTTGGGCGCCGCCGGTCTTCGACGTGGACGGCGTGCGTATCGCCGTGATCTTCGACTTGGACCGCGAGCTCGGGATGCTGCCGACCGGCGTCGACCTCATCGCCTATTTCCAGTTCAACGCGTTTGATATGACCGACCGCGAGACGGCTGCCATTGCCGCCGTTCGCAGCGGTGCCTACCGCAAGATCGCGTCCAAGCGCAGCGTGTGGTTTGCCTGCATGGCGCCGGTCGGTGCGTACGACGAGTCGGTGTATACCGGCGGCTCGTTTGTGCTCGACGACTGCGGGCGCGTGGTGGCCCAAGCGCCGTGTTTTGAGGAGAGCCTGCTGGTTCAGGAGATTCAGCGCGGCGTAATGCTCGATGCTTTGGAGGACCACGAGCTGCCCGAGTTTCGTTCCGAGGAGTGGTTGTGGCAGGCGCTGGTGCTCGCTGTGCGCGATAACGCCCGTGCCCATGGTACGTCGCGCGCCGTGGTGGCGCTCGAGGGCGATCTGCCGTCGTCTTTGCTTGCGGTGCTGGCTGTCGATGCATTGGGCTCGCGCAACGTGATCGGCCTGGTGCTGGACCGCAACCGCATCTTTACGCCGGCGCAGGAAGAGGCCGAGGCCGCCCGCTGCGCCGCCGTTCGCGCGATTGCCGAGCGCCTGCACATTCGCACGGTTGAGCGCGATGCGCCGGATGCGGCGCGCGTACTCGACCGCGATGTGTCGGCGGGCGATGCCGAGCGCCTGCGTTCGCGTGCGCTGGGCCTCATGTTGGAGGACACGGCGCTCGAGCTGGACGCGATGGCTCTGAGTCCGCTTTCCAAGACCGAGTACGCGTTGGCAGCACCGGCGCTTTGCAGTGGCTACCAGGGCGATTACGCGCCCTTTGGCGATGTGTATCTGTCGACCCTCGAGTTTGTGGCGCGCGTGCGCAATCGCACGTCTGCCGTGGTGCCGCAGGAGCTCGTGACGCTCAACGCGGTGGAAGATTGCATGGAGCGCGTGCTGGCGCGGGCGCTCTCGACGCTCGACGGCCCGGTCGACATGCTCGATCGCGCGGCGCAGCTGCTCGGTGGACTCGAGCCGGGTGAGGTCGATGGTACGCTCGAGTCACACGTCGACCGCAGCCGTCCCTTCGACGACATCCCAATGGCCGCCGGCAAGCCCGAGGCTTGCTCGCTGCTGCTGATGCTCGTGCGTCAGGGCGAGGCCGCCCGCCGCATGCTGCCGACGGTGCCGATTGTCTCGGCCCGTTCGTTTGCTGAGCGCGCCTGGCCGTACATGCTTGCATGGTCCGACCTGGGGCTGAGCGGCAAGGAACGCATGACGGTCGATGCGCTGGCGCGCGCCGAGGTGAACCGCTTTGCCGACGAGGATACAAGCGAGCGCATGCGTGGCGAGATGATGGGCATACTGGGTGACCTGTTGGGTATTTCGCCCGAGCAGATGGAAGAGCTGCGCTCCGAGGATGGCCAGCGTCGCCTGCATGAGGGCATGAAAAAGTTTGAGGGCGAGGTCCAGGACGCCATCGAAAAGATGATGGGCGGCCAGGGCGGACCGCAGGGTGGGCCCCAGGGCACGCCGATGCCGCAACCGCCGATGGATCCCCGGCAGTTCCCATTCTTCTCGCAGAACTAAACTGGGGATGGGATTCGCTCCCAACCCCGATACTTCAACTAAGCATCTCGGCCCCGTTGTGCTATTCTAGAACAGACGTTCGTGAATAGTGCGCGGGGCGTTGCCTTGTGCTGCGCTTGTGGCGAGGGGAGGTTGGCTTGGTCATTTTGGGCATCGACCCCGGTTTGGCCCATACGGGTTGGGGGATTATCGAGGAGCGGCGCGGCGAGGTTCGCTGTCGTGCTTACGGTTGTATCGAGACCAGCGCGGGCAGTCCGCTCGCGGTGCGCCTGTCTCACATCGCCCGCGACCTCAAGGGTGTCGTGGAGCGTTATCGACCCGATACCGCTGCTATCGAGAGCATTTACTTTGGCGCCAACGTCCGCTCGGCCATCCCCACGGCGCATGCCCGCGGTGCTGCGCTCGTGGCGCTTTCGGAGTGCGCGCTCGAGATTGGCGAGTACACGCCTATGCAGATTAAGCAGGCCGTTGTGGGCACCGGCGCCGCGGACAAACGGCAGGTCGCGTATATGGTTCGTACGCTCACGCAGCTCGATCACGACCCGCATCCCGACCATGCCGCCGATGCTCTGGCCTGCGCCATCTGTCACGTTAACCTCAGCCGCACCCGGGCGCTTACCGGTGGCGAGTTCTATCAACAGAGAGGAACCGGATACTGATGATCTCCCAGCTCCATGGAACGCTTGTCGAGGCCACGATGAGCTCGGCCGTTGTCGATGTATCGGGCGTGGGCTTTGAGCTCGGCATCTCGGGCAGCACTGCCGCCACGCTGCCTGCACCCGGCGGCGAGGTGCGCCTCTATACCCGTATGCAGGTGCGCGAGGATGCCATGACGCTCTTTGGTTTTGCCTCCAAGGACGAGCGCACGATGTTCGATCGGCTCGTGTCCGTGTCGGGCGTTGGCCCGCGCCTGGCGCTTGCCGTGCTCTCCACCTATACCGTGGGACAGCTGTATTCCCTGGTGATGGCCGAGGACGACAAGGGTATGGCCAAGGTTCCCGGTGTGGGCAAAAAGACCGCGCAGCGTCTGATCCTGGAGCTCAAGAGCACCTTTGCCAAGGATAAGGGCTTTGTGCCGGTCGACGTGATTCCCGGCCAGGTTGCGATGCCGGTTCCCGCCGCCGCTCCTTCGGCGATCGATGACGCCCGTGCGGCGCTCCTTTCCATGGGCTTTAGCCCGCAGGAGACCGATGTTGCCCTGAGCGGGTATGATGGGCAGAATATGCGTGTCGAGGATCTGCTCGGCGCGGCGCTTAAGCGACTTGGAATGGATGCGTGATGTGGGAAGCCGATGACTCTCAGGACCTGTGGGCGACGCCCGGCAGCTCGCCGGCGGCATCCATGGCGCACGGTGAGCGCATGGTGGGCTCGGAGCTGACGCCCGAGGACCTCGATGTCGACCGTACCCTGCGTCCCCAGCGCCTGGACGACTACTGCGGTCAGGAGCACATCAAACAGAGCCTTCGTGTGCTGATCGAGGCGGCGCAGAGCCGTGGCGAGACGCTCGACCACGTGATCTTCTCGGGCCCTCCGGGTCTGGGCAAGACCACGCTGGCCACCGTTATCGCCAACGAGCTGGGCGCTCAGATCAAGACGACGAGCGGCCCGGCCATCGCGCGCACCGGTGACCTGGCGGCCATCCTGACTAACTTGCAGCCGGGTGACGTGCTGTTTATCGACGAGATTCACCGTTTGAACCGTTCGGTCGAGGAAGTTCTGTATCCCGCGATGGAGGACTTTGCGCTCGATATCGTGATTGGCAAGGGCCCGGCGGCGCGCTCGATTCGCCTGGATATTCCCAAGTTTACGCTGGTGGCGGCGACGACGCGCTCCGGAATGCTGACCGGTCCGCTGCGCGACCGCTTTGGCATCTCGTATCGTCTGGATTACTACACCGTCGAGGAACTCGCCCAGATTGTGACGCGCTCGGCGACCATCCTGGGTGTGACAATCGACCATCCCAGCGCGCTCGAGATCGGTTCGCGCTCGCGCGGTACGCCGCGCCTCGCCAACCGTCTGCTCAAACGCGTGCGTGACTATGCGCAGGTGCGCGGCAACGGTCCCATCGAGCTCGATATCTGCCGTCAGGCACTTGAGTTCTTCGAGATCGACGAGCTCGGCCTGGACTGGATGGATATCCGCATCTTGGAGACACTCGCCAAGACGTTCTCCGGCCGTGCCGTTGGCTTGACCACGCTTGCCAGTGCGGTGGGCGAGGACCCGGGTACGCTTGAGGATGTCTACGAGCCTTATCTACTGCAGTGCGGATTGATGATTCGCACGCCCCAGGGCCGCCAGGCAACGCTTCGCACCTTTGAGCACTTAGGAATTGAGCCGGCCGTTTAGGACGGGTTTGTAGGCTATCGCTGAGCATTGGATAAACATATCGCCGTTTGTCGGTTGCGGGTGCTTTACTATTGCGCGCCCGTGCTATGCTGGATTGGTCTTTTTCTCATCCGGTAACGAAAGGACCGTCCATGCCCACTGATATCGAAATCGCACGTTCCGTCACGCCGCTGCCCATTACCGAGGTTGCCAAGAACGCCGGCGTCGACGTAAAGCACCTGATTCCGTACGGCTTCGACAAGGCTAAGGTCGACTACTCTCTGCTCAATGAGCCAACTGATCACCAGGCCAAGCTCGTCCTCGTGACCGCCATCAACCCCACGCCTGCGGGCGAGGGCAAGACCACCACGACCATCGGTCTGGCCGACGGCCTGCGCCGTCGCGGCATCAAGAGCGCCGTGGCCTTGCGTGAGCCTTCGCTCGGCCCCGTCTTTGGCGTCAAGGGCGGTGCCGCCGGCGGCGGCTGGGCGCAGGTCATCCCCATGGAGGACATCAACCTGCACTTTACCGGCGACTTCCATGCTATCGGTGCCGCCAACAACCTGCTGGCCGCCATGCTCGACAACCATATTCAGCAGGGCAACCAGCTCGGTATCGATGTTAAGCGCATCACCTGGAAGCGCGTTGTCGATATGAACGACCGTCAGCTGCGCCATGTCATCGATGGCATTGGCGGCAAGGCCCAGGGAGTGCCGCGCGAGGACGGCTTCGATATCACCGTTGCCTCCGAGGTCATGGCGATCCTGTGTCTGTCCACGAGCATCAACGATCTTAAGGAGCGCTTGGGCGAGATCGTTGTCGGCTACAGCTATGCCGGCGAGCCCGTCCGTGCACGCGACCTTAAGGCCCAGGGAGCTATGGCCGCACTGCTCAAGGATGCGCTCAAGCCCAATCTGGTGCAGACGCTTGAGGGTACGCCCGCGTTTGTCCACGGCGGTCCCTTCGCCAATATCGCCCACGGCTGCAACTCCATCATGGCCACCCGCATGGCCATGCGCTTTGGCGACGTCGCCATTACCGAGGCTGGTTTCGGCGCCGACCTGGGTGCCGAGAAGTTCCTCGACATCAAGTGCCGCATGACGGGCGTTCGCCCTAGCGCGGTCGTGATTGTCGCCACCGCTCGCGCCCTTAAGTACAACGGCGGTGTTGCCAAGGCCGACCTCAACGAGGAGAACCTCGAGGCACTCAAGGCCGGTATGCCCAACCTGCTCCGTCACGTCGACAACATCCAGAACGTCTACGGTCTGCCCTGCGTGGTCGCCATTAACCGCTTCCCGACGGATACCGAGGCCGAGCTGGAACTCATCGAGTCCGAGTGCCAGAAGCTGGGTGTCAACGTTAAGCTTTCCGAGGTCTGGGCCAAGGGCGGCGAGGGTGCGCTCGACCTGGCCGATGAGGTCATGCGCTTGATCGAGCAGCCGAGCGAGCTCAGGTTTGCCTACGAGGACGGTGCCGATGTGGCCGACGCCCTCGAGGCCGTTGCCACCAAGATCTACCGCGCCGACGGCGTCGACTTTACGCCGGCTGCCAAGCGCCAGCTCGCCGAGCTGCGCGAGAACGGCTTCGGCAACCTGCCAGTATGCGTGGCCAAGACGCAGTACAGCTTTAGCGACAACGCCAAGGCGCTGGGCGCTCCCGAGGGCTTCCGCATCACCGTGCGCGAGCTCAAGGTTTCCGCCGGTGCCCACTTTGTGGTCGCACTGACTGGCAGCGTTCTGACCATGCCGGGCCTGCCCAAGGTCCCCGCGGCCGAGAACATCGACGTCGACAACGACGGCAACATCACCGGCCTGTTCTAAGCTCGCTGCGCATAGCTGCTTGCTTGCCCCGCCGCGCCCACAAGGCCCGGCGGGGCTTTTTGATCCTTAGGCCCGCGCATGTCTTGTAGATACCGGCGGGCTCCGTCCATCATAGGCTTTTGCGCGGGTAGAATGCATGGATAACTTGAGGCTCACGCGCGACGGAAAGGAATCGTTGCATGGATCAGGACAAGACCTGTCTCTTATAC
>CABSMS010000038.1 GCA_902478885.1 uncultured Collinsella sp.
TCCGTACATGTACGGATGAATGTGGGAGGTGTTCGGATGAAGTTGATAATCAAGGTTGACGGTATTCCCGCGCTGATGGTGCGCGGGCTGGAAAATATACCCCGTGCGCTGCTAGAATGTGTAGTTCGCGTCCATACGGCGGTGTGTGGGCGATTAAGCACAAGAAAGGGTTGTCATGGCTTCTCAACATCCGGATATCGAGAAGGTTCTGTTTACGCAGGAGGATATCGACGGTATCGTTTCTCGCCTGGGCGAGGAGATCACTCGCGACTACGCTGGTAAGGATCTGGTACTGATCGCGGTTCTGCGCGGCGCCGTTGTCTTTATGGGCGACCTGATGCGTAAGATCGAGCTGCCGACCAACATCGATTTCATGGCTGTTTCGAGCTATGGCGACGGTGTGAAGTCCTCGGGTATCGTGCGTATCATTAAGGACCTGGATATCGACATTCGTGGTCGCGACGTGCTGATCGTCGAGGACATTCTGGACTCGGGCCTGACGCTCAAGTATCTGATGAAGAACCTCGAGAGCCGCAAGCCCGCTTCTCTGGAGGTCGCCGCCTTCCTGTGGAAGGACGTTGAGGATCGCGTCTCGGCCATCACGCCCAAGTATGTTGGAACCCATTGCCCCGATGCCTTTGTGGTGGGCTACGGCCTCGACTATGCCGAGCGCTATCGCAACCTTCCGTATCTGGGCATTTTGAAACCGGAGGTTTATTCGTAAGATGCCCGACGACCGTAACGACAACAATTCCCAGACTCCCCGGGAGCCTAAGATCCCGGGGATGCCCGGAGGCAAGAAGCCCACGCGTACGGGCTGGCTGTATTTTATTTTGGCTTGCGCGCTTCTGGGCTACGCCTTCTTTAACATGGGCTCCGGCTTTGCCAATTCCAGCAATACCGTTAAGCTCGCGACGAGCGAGATGGTGAGCGCCATCAAGCAGGATCGCGTCGAAGATCTGACCTATACGGTTCAAGACGGAAGCGTGACGGGTCATTACTGGAAGACGAAGAAGGACAAGGGCGATACGAGCGAGCTCAAGAGCTTCTCCTCGACCTATGTCGGCTCCGATTCGCTTGCCGAGCTCATGGCGGAGCACCCCGATACCAAGTACATCGTCAACACCAACGATCCCGATTTTTGGGGCGACTTGGCGATGAGTGTGCTTCCGACGATCGCCCTTATCGCCATCATGTTCTACTTTATGCGCCAGATGATGGGCGCCAACAACAGGAACATGCAGTTTGGCAAGACCAATGCCAAGACCAACGAGGCCACACGCCCCAAGGTCAAGTTCGAGGACGTTGCCGGCGTGGACGAGGCAGTCGAGGAGCTCGAGGAGATCCGTGACTTTTTGAGCGATCCGGATCGCTATCGCAAGCTGGGCGCCAAGATCCCGCGTGGCGTGTTGCTGGTTGGCCCTCCGGGCACCGGTAAAACGCTGCTGGCCAAGGCAGTTGCCGGCGAGGCGGGCGTGCCGTTCTTTAGCATCTCGGGTTCCGACTTTGTCGAGATGTTCGTAGGTGTCGGCGCCAGCCGTGTGCGTGACCTCTTTAAGGAGGCCAAGTCCCAGGCCCCGTCGATCATCTTTATCGATGAGATCGATGCCGTGGGACGTCAGCGCGGAGCTGGCTTGGGCGGCGGTCACGACGAGCGCGAGCAGACGCTCAACCAGCTGCTGGTCGAGATGGACGGCTTTGAGGAAAGCGAGTCGGTCATCCTGATCGCTGCGACCAACCGTCCTGACATCCTGGATCCGGCATTGCTGCGTCCCGGCCGTTTTGACCGTCAGGTTACGGTCGACCGTCCGGATGTGAAGGGCCGCGAGCAGATCTTGCGCGTGCATGCCGAGAACAAGCCGATGGACGAGGACGTTAAGTTTGAGAAGCTCGCCCAGATGACCGTTGGCTTTACTGGTGCCGATTTGGCGAACCTGCTCAACGAGTCTGCGCTGCTGGCCGCTCGCCGTCATCGTTCCGTGATCTCGATGGACGAGGTCGAGGAGTCGATGGAGCGCGTGATTGCCGGACCGCAACGCAAGGGTCGCGTGATGACCGAGGCCGAGCGCACCACGATTGCCTACCACGAGAGCGGTCACGCCCTGGTGGGCCACATCCTGGAGCACTCCGATCCGGTCCACAAGATCTCGATCGTCAGCCGCGGTCAGGCTCTGGGCTACACGCTGCAGCTTCCGCAGGAGGACCACTTCCTCAAGACCAAGAACGAGATGCTCGACGAGCTCGCCGTGTTCTTGGGCGGTCGCGTTGCCGAGGAGCTCATGTGCGATGACATTACGTCGGGCGCGAGCAACGATCTGGAGCGCGCAACCAAGATGGCGCGCGAGATGGTCACGCGCCTGGGCATGAGCGAGGAGCTGGGCACGCAAGTGTTTGGCGAGGCGCAACATCAGGTGTTCCTCGGTCGCGATTACGCCGATCATCAGGATTACTCCGAGGAGACGGCGCGCCGCATCGATATCGAAGTTCAGCGCATCATGCGTGAGGCCCATCGTCGTGCGGTCGAGATCCTGGACGCTCGTCGCGATCAGCTCGATCTGATGGCGAAGGTGCTGCTTGAGCGCGAGACCGTCGAAGGCGACGCCGTGAATGCCCTGCTCGATAACGAGTGGGACGCCTACCTTGAGCGCGAGGGCGATATCCTGGCGGCCAAGGAGGAGCGCAATGCCAAGGCGGCTGGCTTGCCGACCAAGAAGCGCACGCCTCGTATGAGCGAGGAGGAGCTGGCGGCTGATGCCGCGGCCTTTGCGCAGGCGGCCATGCAGGAGGATGCCGAGGCCGCGTCCGATGATGCTGGCGATGACCATACCGTTGCCGATGCCGATGCCGATGCCGACAAATAGTCTTTGTGGCGAAAGCCTCTGCGGGGAAACCTGCGGAGGCTTTTTCTTTTGAGCGATATGGGGCCGTCTGTTGATTGGGGACAGACTTAAATGAGCGTTTTCACGCATTTAAGTCTGTCCCCAATCAACATTGCTGCGGCACTTTGCTCGGCTAAAGCGTACAATAGCGCCTATGCGAAAGGGGAACAGATGATCAACGAAACTATGTATGCTCGCGGTGCGGAAAGCTCCATCATCCGTGAGATTTTTAGCTATGGCCTTGAGCGCAAGGCGCAGATCGGTGCGGAAAACGTATTCGATTTTTCGCTGGGCAATCCGAGCGTTCCGGCGCCCGCTGCTGTGGCTGAGTCGATTAAGAAGGCCCTGGAGCTGCCGAGTGATCAGTTGCACGGCTACACCCCCGCTCCGGGCCTGCCGCAATGTCGAGCAGCCGTCGCCGAATCGCTCAACCGCCGCTTTGGAACAAGCTATGAGGGCAAAGACGTCTTTATGACGGTGGGTGCCGCGGCTTCGCTCACCTGCACGCTCAACGCCGTTACGAACCCGGGCGACGAGGTTATTGTTATTGCCCCGTACTTTCCGGAGTATCGCGTTTGGATTGAGAAGGCCGGCTGCACGTGTGTTGAGACGCTCGCCGATGAAGATACGTTCCAGCTGAGCGTGGACAACGTGCTCAAGGCGATCAGCGATAAGACGGCGGCCGTCATCATCGACTCTCCCAACAATCCGACCGGTGCCGTATATACATGCGACACGCTGACGCGACTGGCCAATGTTCTGCGCGAGGCCAACGCTCAGCGCGATCCCGAGAATCCGATTATGCTCATCTCGGATGAGCCGTACCGCGAAATTGTGTACGGTGCCGAGGTGCCTTGGGTGCCCTCGATCTACGAGAACACCATCGTGTGCTACTCGTATTCCAAGTCGCTGTCGCTGCCGGGCGAGCGCGTGGGGTGGATCTTGGTTCCCAACACCAATCCGCAGGCTGCCCGTCTGATGCCGGCTGTTGCGGGTGCTGCCCGTACGCTAGGTTTTGTATGCGCACCGGCACTCTTCCAGCGCGTGATCATCGATTGCATCGATGAGCCGAGCGATGTCGAGGCCTATGCACGCAACCGCACCGCGCTTACCGACGCACTAGCGGAGTACGGCTACACCTATGTTGAGCCGGATGGTGCATTCTACCTGTGGGTGAAGGCACTGGAGCCCGATGCGAATGCGTTTTGCGAGCGCGCAAAGAAGTATGAGCTGCTTGCGGTTCCCTCGGACAGCTTTGGTATGCCGGGCTGGTTCCGCCTGGGCTACTGCGTGAGTTACGAGACGATTATCAATTCGCTACCCGCTTGGAAACAGTTGGCGGACGAGTATCGTTAAAAGTAAAGCGCTCTGCCTACAATGTTTTACGTGAAACGGGGTTTGGTGTTAAGCCAGACCCCGTTGTCATGGACGTTGTGTCTTTGGGATGGAGTGGTTTTACGACTATCGAAGGCTATGCGTACAATGAATATAAGCGACGGCCGTGCCAGATAAGGAGACCTGATGCCCTACCTGCTTTCTTGTGACATTCATACCCATACGATGTTCTCTGCGCATGCATATTCGACCATTGAGGAGAATGTGTACTGGGCGGCAGAGCGTGGCCTGCAGGTGCTCGGATCTGCCGACCATCTGAGCTCTATGGTTACGGCTTGCCCCAATGACCTGCGCAGTTACCAGTTCTTTATCAACCAGGATATCTGGCCGCGCATTTGGAGCGGCGTGCTAGTGCTGCGTGGTGCCGAGGCCGATATCGTTTCGCTGGACGGAAGCCTGTTTGGCGAGGACACTCCTGTCACGCTCGATATTGCCGGCGATTCGTACAGCCGTCAGCATTCGCTGTTCGATTTGGTTACGCGTAATTTGGATTATTTGGTTGCAAGCGTGCATAATCCGCAGATTGCTGAGGGCGCGACGCTGGCCCAGACGACCGAGATGTATATCAATGCCCTGGAGCACCCCAAGGTGTTCATGCTGGGTCACACGGGGCGTTCGGGCGTGCCGTTCGATATCGACGAAGTGCTGTTGGCGGCTAAGGCCAAGCACAAGATTATCGAGATCAACAACCATAGTCTTGAACACGGTGTCGACACTGAGCATTGGGCTGCATGCCGCAAGATCGCCGAGCGCTGCGCCGAGCTGGGCGTGGGGATTGGCGTCTCGACCGATGCGCACATTGGTATGGCAATTGGTAAGCTCGATTACGCTCGCAAGATGCTCGACGAGATTCACTTCCCGTTGGATCTGATCGTGACGCGCGATCGCGAGACGCTGCTGCGCGAGATGGCGGCAGCCGGCGTGTGCGATCTGCGCAATGGGATGTAGCGGAATTTATAAACCAAGCGAAGGGGGGGCGGCCCAGACGGGTCGCCCCCTTTCTTGTCCCAAAAATCTACTGAGGTTGGTTAGCGGCGTTCGAGGACCGCTACGGTTTCGGTGTGGTCGGTGTGAGGGAACATGTCGACTGGCGTGATCTTGAGCAGGCGATAGCCTCCGTCGAGGAGCTGGTGCAGGTCGCGCTCTTGAGTCACGGGGTTGCAGCTGATATAGGTGATGCGGCGCGGCTTAAGCGCGCAGGCAGCTTCGAGGAACTCGGGGGTAGAGCCGGCGCGCGGCGGATCGATGGAAAGGACATCGACCCGCTCGTTGTTGTCGGCGGCATCTAGGATGTAGTCGGTGGCATCGTCGGCTATAAACCAAGCGCTGCGGGTGAGGCCGTTGAGCTCGGCATTACGACGTGCGTCGGCAATGCCGGCGTGGTTGCGCTCCACGCCAAGCAGCATAATACCGACGCCCTTGTCCTGGGCGGCTTTGGCTGCGCACAGGCCGATAGTTCCACTACCGCAATAGGCATCCATGAGTACGTCGCCCTGCTGCAGGTCCATGCCGTCAATCGCGAGCTGATAGAGCAGCTCGGTCTGCTGCGGGTTGGTCTGGTAGAACGCGGTGGGGGAGATATCGAACTCGCAGCCGAGCAGCTGGTCGCGCATGCACTCGGCGCCATATACAATGCGGGTTTCCTCGCCGAGGATGGCGTTGCCGGGACGTCCGTTGATGTTTTGGGCGACGGTGACGATGTGCGGATTGAGCGCGGCGACAGCCTCAAAGAACTCCTGCGCATGCGGCAAGTCGCGCTGAGCGGTCACGAGCGTGACCATGACCTGGTCGGTACGCCAACCGCAGCGGACGACGGCATAGCGAAGCAAACCAAGATGCTTGTCCTCATTAAAGGCGGGAATATGCAGCCGCTCAGCTTCGCGTGCGATGCCGTTGAGAATCTGACGGGCACCCGGTGCCTCGACAGGACACTCGGGTACGGCAACGATCTTGTGCGTGCCGCGCTCAAAGAAACCGCAACGGACAGCACCCTCCTTACCGGGAGCAAAGGGAGTGGCGGCCTTATGGCGAAAACCGCGCGGCGCAGGATATTTGCCCGGGTCGCCCAGGGTGACGCCCATACCGCGAATGGGGTCGACGCTAATGCCCTCGCGCTCGCAAAGGGTAGCAAAAAGCTCCTCCATGGCGGCCTGCTTGGCTGCCAACTGCTTCTTATAAGGACGATTGAGCGCCGTACACCCACCGCAAGCTTTCATGATCGAACAGGGAGACTTGGGGTCCACAGCCTTACGCGCAGACGAAACCTGATCTTTATGCGAGCGCTTGGAGCGAGTCTGAGATGCCTTATCCTCGTTCCGACGAGAGCCGGGACGCTTGGCCTTGCCCTTAGCCGATTTGCTTTTTGCAGCTTTAGAAGACTTGGATTTCGTAGAAGATTTCTCCTCCTTCGACCCCTCAACCGCCTCCACCAAAGCACGACGAGCCCTACGCTCCGCACGAGATTCTGCCATCAATAACTCCACTAATTCATGAATTAAAGCTGCAAGTATTGTACCGTGCCAAGCCAGCAGACGATATGCAAGCGGTTTAATCGTGTCAGCGATAAGCCCAACGACGGTTGCCCACCGCGTGAGGGGTGTGGGGGTTAAGTTTATCGCGAGTTCCGCACGAACAGGAGGCCACTTAATGTGGCCTCCGTCGTGAGCAGGACTGTAGAGCAGGAAACTTAACCCCACACCCCTCACGCGGCGGGCAAACTCGCCTTGTGCTCTATCACGCTAAAGTGTATGATTCTGAACGTTACATGACTCACTTTATCTAACTAAAGTGCCATCAAGGGGGAATACCATGAACACCGATATGTCTCGTCGTCAGTTTGTTGGTCTAGCCGGCTCGCTCGCCACGGTGCTTGGCCTTGGTCTTGTCGGTTGCGGCGGTGGTGCCGGCAAGGGTTCCGCTGCCGGTTCTGCTGCAGTCAAGGACGTGAAGGGCGCTGCGGAGTCCAAGAAGCTCGTGGTGGGCTTTGATAAGTCCTATCCTCCGTACGGCTTTGTGGGCGACGATGGCGAGTACACCGGCTTTGATCTCGATCTGGCCAAGGCTGTTGCCGATAAGCAGGGCTGGGAGGTCAAATACGAGGCCATCGACTGGGATGCCAAGGATACGCTGCTCAACTCGGGTGCCATCAACTGCATCTGGAACGGCTTTACCATGGAGGGTCGCGAGGACGACTACACGTTCTCCGAGCCGTACATGCTCAACGAGCAGGTGCTGGTGGTAAAGAAGGATGCGGGCATCAAGAGCTGGGACGATCTTGCCGGCAAGACCGTGATTACGCAGACCGATTCCGCTGCGCAGGATGTGCTCGAGGGTGACCAGAAGGATCTGGCGGCGACGTTTGCCACGCTCGACACGATCGGCGAGTACAACACGGCCTTTATGCAGCTCGAGAGCGGCGCGGTCGATGCCGTGGCTTGCGACCTTTCGATTGCCCAGTATCAGCTTGCCGCCAAGCCCGATGCCTATACGCAGCTTGATGAGCCGCT
The DNA here is from genome assembly GCA_902478885.1 of uncultured Collinsella sp. Classification (GTDB taxonomy): domain Bacteria; phylum Actinomycetota; class Coriobacteriia; order Coriobacteriales; family Coriobacteriaceae; genus Collinsella. Next base: position 7,781 of record CABSMS010000038.1, read on the forward strand.
GTCCAGCGAGCACTACGCCGTCGGCTTTAAGAAGGGCGACACCAAGTCGGCCGCCGCCGTGACCGAGTCGCTCAAGGCGCTCTATGAGGACGGCACGGTCAAGGACCTGTGCGACAAGTATTCAAGCTATGGTCTATCTTTCGATAATTGGGTGCTCAAGTAATGTCTATTCAGGTCATGATGCAGATGCTCGGCCAGGGATTCTTGGTCAGTTTGCAGCTGTTTGTGCTGACGCTGCTGGGGTCGATTCCGCTGGGAATCCCCGTGGCGTTTATGCGCATGAGCAAAATCGCGCCGCTTCGCTGGATTGCGCGCATCTATATCTCGGTCATGCGCGGTACGCCGCTCATGCTGCAGATGTTTGCCATCTACTTTGCCCCGTACTACGTGTTTGGCATTTCGCTCACGCCCGATTCCAAGTGGACGGCGTGCGTCGTAGCGTTCATCATCAACTACGCCGGTTACTTTGCCGAGATCTATCGCTCGGGCCTGCAGTCCATTCCGCGCGGTCAATACGAGGCCGCCGAGGTGCTGGGCTACTCGCGCCTGCAGACGTTTTTGTACATTGTGATGCCGCAGGTTGCCAAGCGTATTCTGCCGGCGATGGGCAACGAGATCATCACGCTGGTCAAGGACACGTCGCTGGCGTTTGCCATCGGCGTGGGGGAGATGTTCTCGACGGCCAAGGCGCTGGTCGCCTCGCAAGTGAGCATGGTGCCGTTTGCGATTGCGGCGTTGATCTACTGGGTCTTTAACTTTGTGGTCGAGATGCTGCTGGGCGCCGCCGAAAAGAAGCTGGACTATTATCATGACTAACTCAGTGATGAAAATCGAAAACGCACGTAAGGCGTTTGGCGGCAATGAGGTGCTCAAGGATATCTCGCTCGAGGTAAAGCGTGGAGAGGTCGTGGCGATTATCGGGCCTTCGGGTGGCGGCAAGTCCACGCTGCTGCGGTGTGCCACGCTGCTCGAGACGCTCGACGGAGGCTCGCTCTCGTTTGGCGACCTTGCCGTTGCGACGGATGCGGGTTCGGGCGCGGTCTATGCGAAGGGCGATGTGCCCAGGCAGGCGCGCTCGCGATTTGGCCTGGTGTTTCAGAACTACAATCTGTTCCCGCACTATACCGTGATGAAAAACATCACCGATGCGCCGATCCGCGTTCTTAAGCGCCCGCGCGAGCAGGCGGAAGCTCGTGCGCATGAATTGATTGCTCAGATGGGGCTTGTGGGCAACGAGAACAAGGTTCCGTGTGAGCTTTCGGGCGGTCAGCAACAACGCGTGAGTATCGCCCGCGCCTTGGCGCTCGACCCGGAAATCTTGTTCTTTGACGAGCCGACCTCGGCGCTCGATCCCGAGCTAACGGCCGAGGTGCTGCGTGTCATTAAAGACCTTGCCGCGCAGAATATGACGATGGTGATCGTGACCCACGCGATGCAGTTTGCGCGCGATGTTGCCGATCGCGTGGTCTTTATGGACGGAGGCCGCATTGTCGAGGAGGGTCCGGCCGAGCAGGTTATCGACCATCCGCGCGAGCAGCGCACGCGTGAGTTTTTGAGCCGTATCGAGGGATAGGCTCAGGTATTTGCTCAACTATTAATTGAGGCGAAGCCGCCGCAGGTCTTACGGTCTGTGGCGGCTTTTTGTTTGCATCGGCGGGGTTCAATAATCGCCTCACAAGCTTGTCTCTTCCTCTCGCCGCCTGTATTCATACGTGTGCCGAAAGGTGTGCATGGACGGTCGCCCGTGAGGGTAGGGTGGTGGCATAGGACATTTGGAGGGTGAGTCGGCTCGGCTGCCGACCATGCTGCTCCCGGGATGGCACCGACCGCGAACTCTCCCCGTTGGCGTCGCGCAATGCGCGCGGCCCTGCAAGGAGGTCATCATGGGTGCTCCCAAGACCGGCAATGTAAGGAACGTGGTGCTCGTAGGCCAAGGCGGGGTGGGCAAGACTTCACTCGCCGAGGCCATGCTCCACCTTTCTGGCAAGACCGCCCGCCTGGGCGGCCACGACGGCACCAAGCCCACGCTCGACTATGACCCCGAAGAGGTCAAGCGTGCATTTTCCATCTCGACGACCATTGCACCGATCGACTGGAAGGGCGCGCGCATCAATGTGCTCGATGCCCCGTGCTACCCCGATTTTATCGGCGACGCCTTTGCCGCGATGAGCGTCTGCGAGACGGCTCTGTTTGTGGTCGACGCCGAGGCCGGCCCGCAGCCTACGACGGTTAAGCTCTGGTATGCCGCCGAGGACCTGCGCCTGGCGCGTGCGGTGTTCGTAAACCGCCTGTCGCGCTCCGAGGCCAGCTTTGCGACCACGATGGACCTGCTGCAGGAGCGCTTTGGCACGCGCCTGGGCGCCGTGACCCTTCCCTGGGGCGAGGGCGAGGACTTTGACGGCATCATCGACCTGGTGCGCATGAAGGCGCGCCATTGCAACGGCACCGAAGCCGTTGAGTCGGAGATTCCCGAGGAGTATCGTGCCCAGGCCGAGGAGGCCCATGACCATCTGTGCGAGTTGGTGGCCGAGGCCGACGATGAGCTGATGATGAAGTACCTGGAAGGCGAGGAGACGCTGACGCAGGAGGAGCTTGAAGGCCTGCTGTCGAAGGCGATTGCCGAGCGCATCTTTGTGCCGGTCTTTGCGGGCGATTGCATTAAGGAGCAGGGCGTCAACTCGCTGATGGACGACATCGCGACGTACTTCCCGGCGCCGACGGACTACGGCGAGATGCCGCTTATCGACGGTGATTCGCTCAAGATTTCGAGCGACGATGACCGTCCGGTGGCGTTTGTGTTTAAGACCCTGGCCGATCCGCAGCAGGGTCGCATCAGCTTTATCAAGGTGCTGACGGGTACGCTTGAGCCGGGTCTTGAGCTGATCAACGCGCGTACCCGCAAGGGCGACCGTCTGGCTCACCTGTATGTGATGTGCGGCCGCGACATGACCGAGGTCGGTCATGCCTATGCCGGCGACATTATCGTGGCACCCAAGCTGGCGGCCGAGACGGGCGATACGCTCTCGATTACCGGTAAGGTAGAGGCTGCGGCGTTTAAGTTCCCCAACTCGCAGTACCGCATCGCCATTGAGGCCGAGAATCGCGGCGACGAAGAGAAGCTCTACACGTTTATCGAGAAGGCATGCAAGGCCGATCCGACCATGAGCATCGACCGCGACGAGGAGACGGGCCAGACTATCATCTCCGCCGTGGGCGAGGCGCAGGTTTCGGTGCTGCTCAACCGTTTGGAGGACCGCACCAAGGTCGCCGCCAAGAGCGTGCCGATCCGCATTCCGTATCGCGAGACCATCCGCCGCACGGCGAGCGCCCAGGGTCGCCACAAGAAGCAGACCGGTGGTGCCGGTCAGTACGGCGACTGCTGGCTGCGCGTGGAGCCGCTCATTGGGCCCGACGGCACGAGCGACGGCTATGAGTTTGTGGACGAGGTCGTGGGTGGCCGCATCCCGCGCTCGCTCATCCCCGCCGTGGACAAGGGCGTTCAGGAGACTATGAAGGACGGTATTATTGCCGGCTACCCGCTTACGGGCATTCGCGTGGCTGTGTACGACGGCTCGTATCACAGCGTCGACTCCAACGAGATGGCGTTCCGCGCGGCGGCTCGCATCGGCCTGCGCAAGGCATGCGCCGATGCCGACCCGGTGGTGCTGGAGCCCATCGAGGAAATCACGGTGACTATCCCCGAGAGCTACGCCGGCGCCGTGATGGGCGACATCTCGGCCTCGCGCGGTCGCGTGACAGGCATGGAGACCGATGAGCGCGGCGACACCGTGGTCATCGCTCAAGCCCCGCTGGCTGAGCTGACGGATTACTCGACGCGCCTGCGCTCTATCACGCGCGGCACGGGTGACTTTACCATGAAGCCCGCCGGCTACGAGCAGGTTCCCTATGACGTTCAGGCCAAGCTCGTGGAGCTGTACAACGCGGGAAGGTAGCAAGTCCGCGTGTAACGTCGCGCGACATAACCCCAATTTGGGTTGGGGGCGGTTGTGGCCCGCTCCGGACAAGGTTCCGGAGCGGGCTTTTCTTCTGCGACGAGCCGTTTGTTTAACGCTGTATCATTCGGCGCGCGATGCGAGCCGGGCGCTCGGAGCCTGCCCACCTCCCCGGTGACAAAAGCGATGCAATCGGGGCACGCGGGTGACTCTCGGGCGTATGAGGGGCCCGGACGTGCACACCGCGGGTGACAAAGCGCCCGTTAAGCGGTTTGCCCATACCTCCTAAACTAAAAGGCGTAGAGAAACGACAACAAACGAGAGGAGGCAGACATGGCACTGTTCGATTCGACACACACGCTCGATGCCGTCGACGCCGCCGACCAGAACGCCGTCTTCGAGGCCCTCGCCGCGAAGGCCGTGGAACTGGGCGTCGCCGCCGATGCGTCCGCTATCGTCTCTGATCTTCATGAGCGCGAGGCCGAGGCTTCTACGGGCTTTGGCAACGGCGTGGCTGTCCCGCATACCAAGAGCGCCAACGTCAGTACCCCCGCCATTCTCTTCGCGCGCCTGACCGCGCCCGTCGAGTGGCACGCGCTCGACGACGCTCCCGTCGACACGGTCATCAACATCCTTGTCCCCGAGAGTGGCAGCGACACCCATCTGCAGCTGCTCGCCAAACTGGCGCGTCGCCTCGTGCACAAGGATTTCGTCGACCATCTCAAGGGCGACTCCATCGAAGACGTGTGCGCCCTCATCCAGGGCGTCGTCGGATAGCAGGTAATGTTCAACCCCGTGTGAAAGGAAAGAGGGGAGAAGCATATGGCAAAGTCAATCGTGGCCGTCACCAACTGCCCGGCCGGCATTGCACACACCTACATGGTGGCCGAGGCGATCAAGACGAAGGGCATCGAGCTGGGTTATGAGGTTCACGTCGAGACCCAGGGTGCCAGCGGCGTCGAGAACAAGCTTACGCCCGAGCAGATCAAGGAGGCCGACTACGTCGTCCTCGCGCTCGGTCGCGGCATGAACGATGACGATCGTGTTCGCTTCGACGGCAAGAAGGTCGTTGAAGTGCCCGTTTCCGAGGCCCTCAAGCGCATCGACAGCCTTATGGGCAACCTTGAGAGTGAAGCCAAGGTCTTCCAGGCTTCCGCGGTCAAGCTCGGCGCCAAGCAGGAAAGCGTCACCACCGGCATCATGAGCTACCTCATGGCCGGCGTCTCCGCGGCCCTGCCATTTGTCATCGGCGGCGGCGTACTCATGGCCATCGGTTCCATTATGGCCCAGTTCGGCGCGCCCAATGTAGCCCCTGGCGACGGCCAGATGGCTTCGTTCGCTTGGGTGCTCAATACCATCGGCGGCCTGGGCTTCACGTTCATGATCCCGATGATGGGCGCCTTCATCGCCAACGCCATCGGCGATAAGCCCGCTATCATGCCCGCCTTCATCTGCAGCTACCTCGCCAACAGCACCGACTTGCTCGGCACCGAGGTCGGCGCAGGCTTCTTGGGCGCCTGCGTGATCGGCCTTGCAATCGGCTATTTCGTCAAGGCGATGAAAAAGATCAACCTGGGCAAGAACTTCCAGTCCCTGCTCGGCTTCCTGATCATCCCGGTCGTGACGCTCTTTATCTTTGGCCTGGGCACGTACTATATCATCGGCCCGGCCATGTCCTGGCTTATGAACGCCTTCGTCGGCCTGTTGAGCTCTATCCCGAGCTCGATGAAGCTCGTCGCCGCCTTCCTGGTAGGCGCCATGCTCGCCTTCGACATGGGCGGCCCGGTCAACAAGGCCGCTTGGTTCTTCTCCTTCTCCTTGCTGGGCTCCGGCGTGTACGACTGGTACGGCATCGTAGGCGTCGTGACGATCCTTCCGCCGATGGCCGCTGCCATCGCTACCTGGATCCGTCCGAAGCTCTTCACGCAGGCCGAGCGCGACTCCGCAATCCCTGCGCTCATTGTCGGCGCAACCGTCGCCACCGAGCCGGCTATCCCCTATGCCCTGGCCGCACCCCTGCCTATGATCTCCGCGAACGTCATCGCCGGCGGCGTCGCCGGTGCCATCTCCATGGCCCTTGGCGTCCAGCGCATCGCTCCGGGCATCGGCATCTTCGATCCATTCCTGGGCCTCATCTACCCGGCGACCAGCTACTACATCGCCGTCGCTGTGGGTCTGGTCCTGAACATCGCCCTCATCATCGTCTTCAAGTCCGCTTGGATGAAGAAGCGCGAGGCTCAGAACGCCTAAGTCTCGATAGAATAATTAGTCCTGCGGGGTCGTCGGTCTGTTCGGCGGCTCCGCAGGTTTCAATGAAAGGAATGGGGAAATGCGTTACGACTTCGATCGCGTCATCGACAGAATGGGTACCTACAGCACCCAATGGGACTATGCGGCCGACCGGTTTGGCAGCGCAGACGTGCTTCCCTTTTCCATCTCGGACACCGACTTCGCCGTGCCCGACGAGGTCATGGATGCCCTCCGCGCCCGCATGGAACACCCCATCTTTGGCTATACCCGCTGGAACCATAGTGACTACAAGGGTAGTGTTGCCGGCTGGTTTGCCAGGGACGGGGCGTCCCACGTGGACATGGACTGGGTCGTGTACAGCCCGAGCGTTATCTTCTCGGCCGCGACGGTCATTCGTCTGGTGAGCGAGCCGAATGACGCCGTGGTGACGCTCACCCCCATGTACGACGCCTTCTACGGCCTGATTGAGGGCAACGGGCGCGAGCTTGTGGCCGTTGCTCAGGCGAGCGCCATGGACGGCTACGGTCTCGATTGGGATGCCCTTGAGGTGGCGCTTGCCCGCCCCGAGGCAAAGGTTATGCTGCTCACCAACCCGCATAACCCCACAGGCAAGGTCTTCACGGCAGGCGAGCTTGCTCGTATTGTGGAGCTCTGCCATGCCAACGGGGTCTTTCTCATTTCGGATGACATCCATCGCGATATGATTCTGGGCGAAACTCCCTACACACCCGTGACGAACATCACGCGCGAGGGCGTGGCGCTGCTGTGTTCGGCCTCCAAGACGTTCAACACGCCCGGGCTCATCGGGTCCTATGCGCTCATCCCCGACGATGACCTGCGCGAACGCTTCCTGTTTGAGCTCAAGCAAAAAAACGCCCTGTCGAGCGTGAGTATCTTGGGGATGACTGCCCAGATGGCGGCGTATCGCTCGTGCTCCGAGTATGTGGACGAGCTTGTGGCCTATATTCGCGGCAACATGCAGGCGCTCAAGGATTTCCTTGCCGCCAATCTGCCCGAGATCCGCTTTGCGGTGCCGCAGGGGACCTATCTTGCCTGGATGGATGTCTCGGACCTGGGGTTGGATGCGGCCGAGCTCCAGCGCCGGCTCGTTGAGGTGGGCCATGTGGGCATCATGTCGGGCGAGACGTACGGCGGTGCTGGGTACCTGCGCATGAATCTCGCCTGTTCGCACTCGAAGGTCGAAAGGGGGATGGAGCGGATGCTCGCCGGCATCCGCTCGTAGCGGCATGATCAGCAAGAGACAGAGACAGCTCCTGCGGGCGCTCGACGACGGTCCACGCTCCGGCGCCGAGCTCGCCGAGGCACTCGGCGTCTCCCGCCGTACCGTGGTGCGCGAAGTGGTGAGCGTGAGCGCGTGGCTCGAGTCCGTGGGTGCCGGCACCATCTCGAGCGATCCCAACTACCATCTGGTGGTCACGTCCGAGGACGCAATCGCCTCCGTCCTGTCGCAGGACCTCACCGATGAGGCGCGTGTCCTCATGTGCGTGCTCTCCCGGCCGGGGATCTCGACGGTGCAGGTTTCGGGGGAGACTTATCTCTCGGTCCGCTCCGTGCGTGCAGCGATGGATGAGATCAACGTTCGGCTGCGCGGAGTCGTTGCGCTCGAGGCACGTGTGGGCTACGGGATCGATGCAGACTTTAGCGGCATGGGGCCGGCGGATCTCTTGGCGGCGCTCGCCATCGACAATACTGGTATTGCCGCCGAGCTCGAGCGCTCGTGCGGCTGGGACACCCTGATGCGCCTGATCGGCGAGCGGGGCGAGGAATATCGCCTACTCATGGAGCCGTATCTGTCACAGCGCCAGCTGAGGATGCAGGCGCTTGCTGCCGTCTGGTGCAGCGCGTGGCTCGTGCCCGATGCCCCGGGTGGGGCAGATGCCGGCGCGCGTGCCGTCACCGAGTTCCAGCAGCGCAAGAAGGACCTGTTCTACCGCCTGGTCACGTGCCGTGCGGCCATCCTGGCGCGCATCGGCGAGGTGCTCGCCTCGCACGGCATCAAGTCGACGCGCGAGGACCTCGGTAGTCTTATCTTCGACCATGTACTGCGCTGCGCTCTCTTTCCCACGCTCATGTCGGTGGAGATCCAAAAGCAGATGCGCGGGATCCGTATGGAGCATCCGTTCGAGTTCGATTTCGGCGCCGACCTCTCCGAGTGCCTGCGCGCGTTCGACGAGCGCCTGTTTGTAGAGCCCGACTTCCTCTCGCTCTACGTGCTGGCCTCGCTGGAGCACTTCACGCGCAGCCCCGTGAGTCTGCTTTTGGTTTGCGGGCGACCCTCCGTGGCGACTATCAACAAATCCCTGATCGAGCGCGGCACCGACGGCGTTGAGGTCGAGCTCGTGGACAGCGAGCCGCTCGCCCGGCGCGCGCTCAAAGATGGGTCGTTCGACCTGGTGGTGGGCGACGCCGCGGCAGTGCGAAACTTTAAGGCCGCACGTGAATGGGACCTCTCGTTTTCGGGCGTGCTCTCGGCCTACGAGGTCGACCGCATCCGCCAGATGGCGCTGCGTGTGCTCTACGAGCGCGATATCGCGAGCCTGCTGCCGCGCGCGAGCTATCTTGAGCTGCATGTTGGGGCCGGCGACTACCTCGATGAGCTGTCGCGCGCCCTCGGCGGGCTGGTGGCAGCGCATGCGATCTCGGCAGATGAGGCGGCCCTCATCATGGATCGCGAGCGTCAGGGCGACCGTCTGCAGCTGGGACATGTCGCGTTCCTGCATACCATCACGCCGGTCGCGGCCTCGACGTTTCGTCTGCTCGCCATCATGCCCGACGCGCCCCTGTGCGACGGCGACGAGCGGATCGACCTGGTGGTGGTGACGCTTGCGAGTCAGCGTCTGGCCGACAAGAGCAGCATGTTCAACTATCTGTTCTCCGTGCTGCACGATGCCGAGCGCGCCCACGTGCGCCTGCCGCGCACCTATGAGGAGACCGTCGCGTTCTTAGGGCGCGACTTTGGCTATGTCGAGGAGAAGAGCGATGGGTGATGAGGCGATGGAGGCGCGCGGGGCGTTTGCGGCCGCATGTGGCGTGGCGGGCACTGCTGGATCGACAACGGGGACCGAGCTGACGCCGGCTGCCGAGATTCGCGCCTATGTGGACAAGGTCTGGCCGAGCTTTCTTGATGATCTTGAGGCGCTCGTGGTCGTGCCGAGCGTGGTCGACGAGTCGCGCGCCGTGGCGGGCGCCCCGTGGGGTCTGGAATGTCATCGGGCGCTTTGCGTTGCGATGGATGTGGCGCGCCGCCAGGGGCTTTCGATCGTTGACTGCGACGGGTACGTCGCGTATGGCGAGCTTGCCGGTGAGACGCCCGAACAGGTGGCAACGATTGCCCATGTGGACGTGGTTCCAGCGGGTGAGGGCTGGACGGTCGAACCCTATGCTTTAACGCGTCGCGAGGGCGTGCTTATGGGCCGCGGCGTGCTCGATGACAAGGGCGCGGCGCTGGCCTCGATCTATGCTGCTGGTTTTTTGGCGCGCCGCGTGCGCAACGGCTGGAAGCCGCAGCGGACGCTCCGCTGCATCTTGGGCGCCTCGGAGGAGGCGGGCATGATGGACGTGCGTCGCTACCTAACGGATCACGAACCGCCGGCATTTTTGTTCACACCCGATGCCGAGTTTGCCGTCTGCTGCGGGGAGAAGGGCTGCGTCAACGCCGAGGTCTCTCGCGCGGTCGACAGCGCCGGGGCGATCATCGAGCTTACGGGCGGCGTGGCGAGAAACGCGGTGCCCGCGCGTGCCGAAGCGCTCGTGTGCATGGACGCCTGCGTGGATGGGTTACCCCGCGCCGAGGGGATCGATGTGGAGCCCGCCGGCGACGGCACTGCCCGCATTGTGGCCCACGGCGTCGCCGGGCATGCCGCCGAACCGGCGGGTACGGTGAACGCCATCGGCGTGTTGGCGGCCTATCTGGCCGCATGCGGTGTCTGCAGCGCGGCCGAGCGCGAGTTCCTCGGCTTTTGCAAGCGGGCCCTTGGTGTATGGGACGGCTCCGGCTTGGGAATCGATGTCGCAGACGAGCTGTTCGGCGGCCTCACGTGTATCGGCGGAACTATACGTACCCAGGCGGGGAGCTTTGTGCTCACGCTCGATGCGCGCCTTCCGGGTGCGGCCGATGTCGGGCAGGTGGGCCGTCGCATCGAGGACGTTGCGCGCGAGTGCGGCTGCGAGGCGCGCATCACCCATGTGCGGGAGCCGTTCACCATGGACCCCCAATCGTCCGAGGTCATGGCGCTCCGTCGTGCCTACGAGGAGTTCGCGGGCCGGCCCGCGGTGCCGTTTGCTATCGGCGGGGGCACGTATGCACATCACTTTCCGCGTGCCGTGGGGTTCGGTCCGCTCGACCGCGCTGAGCCGCTGCCCGATTGGGTCGGCCCCTGTCTCTTATACACATCTGAC
>CABSMS010000039.1 GCA_902478885.1 uncultured Collinsella sp.
CGCGAGCCCCATCGAGATGTACGCCGTCGCGACGGACATGCTGTTTGGAACCGCTGCCTACCTGCCGGTCAAAAGCGCCGTACTTGACCTCGATGCCGTGCGCGCCTCGACGTCGCTGCCGCTGGTGACGCCGCCGGTCGAGATTGACGGGCACAAATACGTCGACGGCGGCGTGGCCGATTCGGTCCCCATCGAGCATGTGCTCGAGGAGGCGGGCTTTGACCGTGCGGTCGTCATCGTCACGCAGGACCGTTCGTATGAGAAAAAGCCCTACGAGTTTTTGCCGGCCGCGCGTGCCCGCTATGCCGACTACCCCTATCTGCTCGAGGCTATCGAGACGCGCCACGACCGTTACAACATTCAGCGCATGCACCTGTGGAAGTATGAGCGCGAGGGCCGTGCGTTGGTCGTCGCTCCGCAAAAGCCGGTCGAGGTCGGCCATGTTGAGCACGATCCGGCAAATCTTCTGGACCTGTATATCCAGGGCCGTCAGGAGGCAAAGCGCCTGCTCGCGGAAATCCAAGAGTTCGTTGAGCGCTAGCGACGGCGAACCCTCAAAAAATGACAACAGCTAAAGAGCTGGAAAATCACGGCTCGTGGATGACATGTGCAGAAACTCTGGTCGGAGCCAAAATACCTGTTGACTCGTACGGCGAGCGGGGTAATATGGACGGGTTACTTGCAGAGCCCCGTGAATCTCTGTAACAACACGTACTGTACATGGAGGAGTCTAAGTGATTTCGAAATCGACTCACTACGCCAAGCAGGGCGAGGTCCAGCGCAACTGGGTTCTCGTCGACGCCGATGGTGCTGTCCTGGGCCGTCTTGCCACCCAGATCGCAATGATCCTGCGCGGTAAGAACAAGCCCCAGTTCACGCCCAACAGCGACTGCGGCGACTTCGTTGTCGTCATCAACGCCGATAAGGTCCAGCTTACCGGTAACAAGGCCGACACGAAGACCTATTATCGCCACAGCGGCTACAACGGCGGCCTCAAGGCTGAGAGCTTCCGCCAGGCTATGGAGAAGCACCCGGAGAAGGTCATCGAGCGCGCCGTTCGCGGCATGCTGCCCAAGACCACCCTCGGCCGTGCCCAGATGACCAAGCTTAAGGTCTACGCTGGTGCCGAGCATCCGCATGCTGCCCAGAACCCCACGAAGATTGAGCTGGAGGCTTAAAGATGGCTGAGAACACCGTTGTCTACCAGGGTACCGGCCGTCGTAAGAACGCCGTCGCCCGCGTCCGTCTCGTCCCCGGCACCGGCAAGGTGACCATCAACAAGCGTGACGCCGAGCAGTATTTCGGCCGTCATCAGCTCGTTGAGAACGCCCTTGCTCCCTTCAAGGTGACCGACACCGCCGGTCAGTTCGACGTTATCGCTCTGTGCGATGGCGGCGGCATCTCCGGTCAGTCCGGCGCTCTGCGCCTGGGCATCGCTCGCGCTCTTCTGAACGCTGGCGACTACCGTGCTGACCTCAAGAAGGCCGGTTTCCTTACGCGCGATGCTCGCGTGGTCGAGCGCAAGAAGTACGGCCTCAAGAAGGCCCGCCGCGCTCCCCAGTTCTCCAAGCGCTAAGGTTTTATCTCCTTTCGAGATACAATGTACAAGCGGGGCCTGCCGATTCCTCGGCGGGTCCCGCTTTTCTTTTTCGACTAGGGTGGGCGGTTGCATATCGCCTGCTAGGGAAGGAGCGATCCTATGCCCCAGAACATCTTCGGTACCGACGGCGTCCGTGGCGTCGCCAACGCCGATCTTTCGTGCGACCTCGCGTTTCGTCTGGGCCGCGCGGCGACCAAGTTTCTTGGTCCGGACATCTGCATCGGCCGTGACACGCGCCTTTCGGGCACCATGCTCGAGAGTGCTCTGACCGCCGGCATTATGGCCGAGGGCGGCCGCCCGCATTGCTGCGGCGTTATCCCCACGCCCGCCGTGGCGCTGCTCACTGTTCAGAACGAGCTCGATGGCGGCATCGTCATCTCCGCTTCGCACAATCCGCCGGAGTTCAACGGCATCAAGTTCTTTAGCCGCAAGGGCATGAAGCTTCCCGACGCGGTCGAGGAAGAGATCAGCGCCTGGGTTATGTCCGAGGAGGCCATGGCTGCCGATACGCTGCCGACCGGCGCCGGCGTGGGCCACATCATCAAGATGAAGGACGCCCGCAAGGCATACGTTGACCACGCCATCGATACGCTTGATGGCCTGAGGCTCGACGGCCTGGTCGTTGCCGTCGACTGCGGCCACGGTGCTTCTTGCCAGACTACGCCCACCGCGCTGCAGCGCCTGGGTGCCACGGTCCATGCCATCAACACCGATTACTGCGGCACCGACATTAACGTTGAGTGCGGCTCTACGCACCTCGAGCCCCTGCGCGAGCTCGTGCTGCGCACCCATGCTGACATCGGTCTGGCCCACGACGGCGACGCCGACCGTGTGCTGTTCGTGGACAGCGAGGGCAATGAGATCGACGGTGACTACATCCTGGCTATCTGCGGTTCTGACCTCGCCGCTCGCGGCAAGCTCGCCAACTCCGAAATCGTCTCGACCGTCATGTGCAACCTGGGCTTCTCCATCGCTATGAAGGAGCAGGGCTTCGAGATGGTTCAGACCGCCGTGGGTGACCGCTACGTTCTGGAGCGCATGCTCGCGGACGGCGCCGTCATCGGCGGCGAACAGTCCGGCCACATCATCTTCCTGGAGCACAACACCACCGGTGACGGCCTGGTGACGGCTCTGCAGCTGCTGGCCGTGCTCAAGCGCACCGGTCGTACCCTCACCGATCTTGCCGGCATCATGAAGAAGTACCCGCAGGTACTCGTCAACGTGCATTCCGACAACAAGGCCGGTCTGGACGATTGCCAGCCCATCTGGGATGCCGTCGCTGCTGCCGAGAAGGAGCTTGACGGCCGCGGCCGCATTCTGGTGCGCCCGAGCGGTACCGAGCCGCTGGTCCGCGTGATGGCCGAGGCCGAGACGCACGAGCTGACCCAGCGCGTTGTTGACGACATCGTCGAGGTTGTCAAGCGCGAACTTCCCTAATGGTCAAAAACCGTTGCCAAGTGGTAAACTGTTAAGGTTATTTTGATTGATTGGTATGTCCGAGGGGGAGCATGTTCACTAAAGTCCTAAGGTCTTTTGGTATGCGTGGTCGAGTCCTTACGCTGGATGCTCCCATCTCGGGCGACGTCATTCCGCTCTCCGAGGTAAACGACCAGACGTTTGCCACCGGCCTTTTGGGCCAGGGCGTGGCGATTCAGCCCACCGGAACGCGTGTGATTGCACCGGCTGATGCCAAGGTCGAGGCTATTTTTCCCACGGGACACGCCGTAGCGCTTAACACGGTCGATGGCTTGGACGTGCTCATCCACGTTGGTTTGGACACTGTTCAGCTCGAGGGCAAGCACTTTACCGTGCATGCGCAAGTGGGTGACATCGTCCATAAGGGCGATGTACTCATTGAGTTCGATCGCGAGGCAATTGCTGCCGAGGGCTACGATGTGACGGTTCCCATCTTGGTGTGCAACTCCGTTGAGTTCTCGAGCATCAAGGGCTCCGTTGGCGTGCATGTCGAAGAGATGGACCAACTCATCGTTGCTCGCGAGCGCTAGCAAGTGCACGTGGCCATTAGCCTACAATTCAAACACGTTTACGGAGGGCGCCCTTGAAAGAGGACGCCCTCCGTGGCAAGATGGGAAACGTCCGAGGCTAAACAGCTTTGGGTCACCGTGGACGGGCAGGGGCCTCGACGCGGTTAGACACGAGACACATACATTACGCGACCTCGCCCTGGTGGCCGCACACGTTGGTTGCGGCCGACGCGGGCCGCGGGCAAGTGCTTGTAAGGGAGCCTTGCCTCTCTTGTACGAGAAAGGACGCGTAATGAAGATCATTAAAGCTAAAGACTACGAGGATATGAGCCGCAAGGCCGCCAATATCATCTCGGCCCAGGTTATCCTCAAGCCCGACTGTGTACTGGGCCTTGCCACCGGCTCCACTCCGATCGGTGCCTACAAGCAGCTCGCTGCTTGGTACGAGAAGGGCGACGTCGACTTTGCCGAGGTCAGCACCTACAACCTGGACGAGTATCGCGGCCTTTCGCACGACGATCCCCAGAGCTATCACTACTTCATGCGTGAGAACTTCTTCGATCACATCAACATCGACCTGAACAACACGCATGTGCCCGACGGTTCCAACCCCGACGCTGCCGCTGCCTGCTCTGAGTACGACAAGATCGTCGCCGAGGCCGGTTACCCGGATCTGCAGCTGCTCGGCATTGGCAACAACGGCCACATCGGCTTCAACGAGCCCGATGACCACTTCTCCAAGGGCACGCACTGCGTCGACCTCACCGAGAGCACCATTCAGGCCAACAGCCGCCTGTTCGACAGCATCGATGATGTTCCCCGTCAGGCCTACACCATGGGCACTCAGACCATCATGTATGCCCGCATGATCCTGGTTGTCGCCAATGGCGAGGCCAAGGCTCAGGCCGTGCATGACATGTGCTATGGTCCGGTTACGCCCGAGTGCCCGGCTTCGATCCTGCAGCTGCACACCAACTGCGTTGTCGTTGCCGACGAGGCCGCCCTTTCGCTCTGCGAGTAGCGCGAATCCTGCAGCTCGACATAGCCTTGCCTGAGGCCTCCGCTTTGCGGGGGCCTTTTTGCTATCCCTTTCCGCCCATTTGACCAAAAACTTGCCGCAAGCTTGACGAATGCCGGATGTCCAACAGCTTGATTCATTCCATACCAGATTCTATGCAAAAATGCCACTAGAAGGTCGTAGACGGTAGCGGGTGCTAGGCGAGTTGAATGACATGGCTGAACCTTGTTCATCTGCGTTACACTGCCGCTTAGATGGGACAAGCTGACAAGCTCATTTACCTGCTTAAAGACCGATTAGTCGGGGGATTAATAACAATCGGCCCTCGCTGTACAAAAACTTGCCGCTTGCGTACCAAAAGACAACCTAAAACACAAGGTCGCTCTATTCATAGCGCGGCTTGTATGGTCTTGCGGCTACAGTGTCCATACGGTCGAGTTGAGGAGCGGGCATGGTAAACGATTTGAGCGGTATGGACGACCTCGAGCTGATGCCGCTGGGCGGAGGCTATATGGTGCGACGCGAACGCTTGATGAACGAGCTTATCGCCAAGGGCCGAAAGGCCGGCATCGTGGTTCTTTATGCGCCCGACGGGTTTGGGAAGACCTCGGTGCTGCTGCAGTACACCCATGAGGTTAAATGCGACCCGACGCGAGGCCCCGTGCGGATTATCGAGGCCGATCGCGCCATTGGGCGCGAGGTGTTTATGCAGCTCGAGGTGGTTACCGAAGAACTCAAAGACAAACCGCACTCCCTTATCGCGATTGATAATGTGCCAAACCTCGATCAGCACGATACCGAAGACCTCATCGACAGGATTCGCGGCCTGCGCGCTATGGGGATAGGGGTCTTTATCTCCTGCCATCCTTCAAATCGTCAGCTGATTCATGGGCTGGGCGATTCGGTTAAGATCAATGCGCAGATGCTCAAGGTGCATGCCTATGAGTATTCGGCGTGGGCATCGGCGTTTTCGATCAGCACATCGCTCGACTTTTATCAGCTCACGCAGGGCGTGCCCGAGCTCGTTTCGGCATTGCAGACGGGTCTGTATGGCCAAGGCGACGTAGCCGGTCTGCTCGAAAACGAGATTGTCAACGTATATGGCGCGGCACTTGTCGATCTGGCTTCGCTCGACAATAATGCGCTGTTTTGCGTGGCATGCCTCATGGTTTTGATGGGCGAGGGCAATATCTCAGAACTCGAGGCTTGCGGGGTGAGGCTGTCGATGGTCGACCAGTCCTACTTTGTACGCGACTACCCGATCTTTGGCTTGGATCCCGCCGAGCGGAGTTTTACGTGTCTGGGCACGGAGGATAACGGACGCTTGCGTTTGCGTAAGTTGGTGGCCGAGGTTCGCCCCGAACTTGTTCCGAGGGCGGCCCGGATTTTGCTTAAGGCGGGCCGATGCGATGCGGCGATGGGCCTGGCGGACGCCTTTTTGGACCGTAGAGCGGTCCTTGAACTTGCTGGGCAGTATGGGGTCGATCTTGCTCTGACGGGGCACGGGGCCGATATCTGCCGAGCAGCGCTGGGCACGATCGATGCCGACGATCCGGCTCCAGAGCCAACGCCCGCCGAGGCGCTTGGCGTATATCTGGCAGCGGTCAGCGTGTCCAATACAAAGCTTGCTCGCTATATGGCATCGGTCATCGAGCGCGGGAGCGAACGGGCGGCCTGCGAAATAGACCCTGTTTCATGGAGTGTGGCCCAGACACTGACGGCTGTTTGCTATGGGGACAACGGGCTTGGGCTTCCTACGAACCTGGCCGTGCCAGAAATCGAGACATCCCATACCGCACTCGATATGTTGTCTGCGCATATCGAGGTCAAGCGCTGCCTGACCGAGCGGGGAAATGACGGCGGTGTTCTACAACAGCTCAAAACGAGCAAGGCCTACGACTGCGAGCTCGACATCGCGGGGATTGTTATACGGGCCGATAGCATGCTGGTGGAGCTCTTTGACGGGTCGTTTGCGGGAACCGACGCGCGCGACGACGAGATGACGGTGGTGCGGGAGGCGCTCGACGTACGTGGGCTTAAGGCGATGGCTATCTGGGTGCGTATGGTGTTGGCGGCACGGCGGCTCCTTTCCGGCTTGCCGGTAACCGACGACGCGGCGTTCAACGAGCTCGATCGTTTTGCCGTGCGCATGCGCGACAACCAGATTCAGCTGTTTGGCCTGTTGCTAGAAGGTTGGCAGTCGCTGGCAGAGGGACGGCCGGTTAATGCAAAGTTCCGTGCGGTCCAAGTGCTCAAACTTGCCGAGGAGTCGATTGCGTACATGCGCGATAACGCATTGCTGCTGGAGCGCGCGGCATATCTGCGTAACACCTCGATGGTTTCGGTGCGCGAGGAAGCGGAGCTACTCGATATAAGCCAGACGCAGGTTGGTGGCGCAGAAGCCTGGATGGTGGCGCTGCATTTGGCCTGTGCGGGCCGAGACAGCGACCTTGCGGCCTGGATGTCCATGAATCGCGCGGGGATTCTGGAACCGTCGTATCGGCTCTTTGCGCGCCTTGCCATGCATTGTCTGGGCGAGCCAGCGACCAGGATTCGCAAGAAGCTTCCCGTGCGCGAGCTATCGCGGTATTCGCTGCGCGATGATCTGGAAGGGGAGGGTGAGCGCTTATTTCAGGCCGGCGAGGTTGAAGCCGTTGATACCATCGACCATATTGAGATTCGCATGTTTGGTGCGTTTCGCGCCGAGCGCGACGGGTTTCCCATCACGGACAAAATGTGGCGCCGCAAGAAGGCGGCGACACTTGCCGAGCGGCTTGCGTTGGGCATGGATGCGCTCGTCGATCGCGAGACGCTGGCCATGGAGCTGTGGCCCCATGCCGAGTTCAATAGCGCCCGCAATAACCTGTACTCGACGATATCGCGCTTGCGGTCGGCTTTGGGACCGACGCCGGATGGCAAGTCGTGTGTGCTCATCCAAAATGAATGCATCGGACTCAACGGCGACTACGTCAAGACCGATGTACGGCTGTTTGACCAGATAAGTCGCGAGGTTTTGGGAAATCGCACGGGTGCACGCGGGCCCCATTTAGTTGAGCTGTGCCTTAAGATTGAGCAGCTTTATGCCGGACCGCTGTATGTTCCCAATGGCTGTAATCCCACCTACTTTTTGCGTATGCGACGCATTATGCAGTCAAAGTACATCGATTGCATGATTAAGGGAGCAAATGCCGCTCTAGAAGAAAACGATCTGCAGTCGGCGATTTGGCTGGCGGAGTCGGGGCTTCGGCAGGAAACGGCGCGCGAGGATATGGTGCGCTGCGCCATGCGCGTCTACAGTGCGGCGGGGCGGCGGCGCGATATCGTCGAGCTGTACAGCGGGCATATGCACCATCTGAGGGAGCAGGTCAATGGCGTGCCCGAGCCCGAGACGCGGCGTCTATACGAGCGCTTGGTGGAGGGACGGCTCAATCGCGTGCTTGTCGAGCGATAAAAAACGGGCGCCCGAAGTACTTGGGCACCCGTAAGCTTGCTATGTGTTGGCTCGCCGGATCATTGGCTCTTAGACGAGCTTGATCTTCTCGATGTCCTTGCGCGAGGACTCGCGATACAGCGAGAACTTGCGGCCGATGACCTGGACGACCTCGGCGTGGCAACGCTCGGCGAGCTCTTCGGCGGCCTCGCGGGCGGAAAGACTAGAGCCATCGAGCACGGAGCACTTAACGAGCTCGTGCTTCTCCAGGTAGGCGACCGTCTGCTCGACGGTGCCCTCGTTGACGTCGGACTTGCCGATGATGATGGCGGGGTTGAGGTGATGGGCCATGCTGCGAAGCTGCTTGACCTGGGCTCCTGTCAGTGCCATGGGTTCTCGCTTTCTATGTATGGGGCGCCCCGCGACGGGGCCTTAATCTACGTGAGCTGTCCCACGATAGCGCAGGAACGGCGCAGTGTGGAGCGCGTTTGCCCAGTTCAAAAAGAATGCGGATGCCGAGTGAGTGGGCGGTGCGGGCTGCGAATAGGCTATGAGCTGGGTGCAGAGACCGGCTTCCATGCAATAAACGCCCAACGAACCTTGCGGACGTGGTCGAGCATGTAGCGCCCCTGCGGCACGCCCTTGGAGCCCGGCTCGCCGGCATGGGGATTCTCAATCATGTGTTGAGCGATGTAGTCGCGCAGGCAGTCGATTTTATCCTCGTTGCCGTGTTCGAGCATACGGGAGAAGTCCGTCACGCCTGCCTCGAGGCTATCGAAGGTATCGCGACGAGGTGATTCAAAGTACGTAACCTGCGGCAGGGCACCCATCTGAATGAGAATGTTAAAGGCATACACAAAGCCATTGCTGCAGGTAACGGAGGCGCCGATAGCGTTCATCAAGTGCAGATCATAGCGCGGGCTGGAGTTGGCGACCATCGTGACAGCACAACGCCGACGAGCCGTACGGTCAAGCTTGGCAAGCGCACCTTTTAGATTGGTCGTCGTAACCGACCGACTGGCAAAGGCAACATCCACCGTTTTCGCGACCGGCCCAACCAAATCCCAATCATCATCCCAAGCAAGCTCAAGCGGCGTAATGCGATCCTCGAGCTCATAGTACTCAATGCCGGCATCAAGCGTGCCCAACATGGCAGGGGAAAAATCAGCGGCAATCACGGGATGCCCGTCTTGCGCAAGCGGAATAGCAATCGACCCAGCCCCACACCCCATATCCAGCACGGATTCACCAGGCTTTAACGCCAACAGCTTTATAAAATCCCGGGCATACGGAGCAGTTTCAAGCGGCCGAAAATGTCGAGCCCGCTTATCCCACTCAAAAGAATCATCAGCCCGCCGCCGAGCAGCTTGCAAGCGCATCCATTCGCCATTCCAATCCGCAGAAAGTAGCTCAGAACGAATCAAATCATCAGCCACGGGCCAACCTCCTAGCAACAAAAAAGCGACTCCTCCCAAAAGAAGAGCCGCAACCAGCATATATCAGAAAGAACCGATCCAACGCCAAACCGCCCTCACAACCAAGGCGGGCAGGAGCGAAGCGACTGCCATACGGGATAGAACTCAACTGAGGTCCCGTTGTGCGGGAGCCCCGGGGAGGGCAAATATATAAGGTCGATCGCGAGTTCCGCACGAGCCGGAGAGCACTTAATGTGCTCTCCGTGCGAGTCAGGACTGTCCGAGCAGGCGACCTTATATATTTGCCCTCCCCGGGGCTCCTCGCCCGAACCCCTCAGCTAGTTCTTCAGCGAGTTCAGCGGCGCCGGGAAGCGTCCACCGCGGTGGGCAAGCACGGTGCCGGCGTTGGGGTTCACCGGCATGATGGGCGCACGGCCGAACAGGCCGCCGTACTCGACGCAGTCGCCCACGCCCTTGCCAATGGCGGGAATCACGCGGACGGCCGTGGTCTTGTTGTTGATGACGCCGATGGCCATCTCGTCGGCGATGATGCCGGCGATGGTCTCGACCGGGGTGTCGCCGGGGATGGCGATCATGTCCAGGCCGACGGAGCACACGCAGGTCATGGCCTCGAGCTTCTCGAGCGAAAGCGCGCCGGCCTCGACGGCGGCGATCATGCCGGCGTCTTCGGACACGGGGATAAAGGCGCCCGAGAGGCCACCGACGCTGGAACTGGCCATGACGCCGCCCTTCTTGACGGCGTCGTTGAGCATGGCGAGCGCGCAGGTCGTGCCCGGGCCACCGCAGGTGCCCACGCCGATAATCTCGAGGATGCGAGCAACGGAGTCGCCAATGGCGGGCGTAGGCGCCAGCGACAGGTCGACGATGCCCTTCTCGACACCCAGTCGATGGGCGGCCTCGCGGCTCATGAGCTCGCCGGCACGGGTGATCTTAAAGGCGGTCTGCTTAATCTTCTCGGCGACTTCCATCATCGAGGCGGAGTCGGGCAGCTTCTCCAGGGCTGCCGCCATAACGCCGGGGCCCGAGACGCCAACGTTGATGACGGCGTCGGCCTCGCCACCGCCGTGGACGGCGCCCGCCATAAACGGGGAGTCCTCGACCATGTTGGCAAAGCAGACAAACTTGGAGGCGCCAACGGAATCCTCATCTGCCGTAAGCTTGGCGGCATCGATGATGGTCTGGGCGGCCATGAGCACGGCGTCCATGTTGATGCCGGCACGCAGGCTGGCGACGTTGACGCTGGAGCAGACGCGGCTGGTGGTAGCGAGCGCCTGGGGGATGGACTGGATGACGCGGCGGTCGGCGTCGCCGATGCCCTTCTGAACGAGCGCGGAGAAGCCGCCCAGGTAATCGATGCCGAGCGTCTCGGCCGCGCGGTCGAGGGCATGCGCGATGGGGGTGAGGTCCTCATCCTTGCAGCATGCGGCGATCTGCGCCACCGGGGTGACGGAAA
Source organism: uncultured Collinsella sp. (assembly GCA_902478885.1). GTDB lineage: Bacteria > Actinomycetota > Coriobacteriia > Coriobacteriales > Coriobacteriaceae > Collinsella. The sequence continues at coordinate 10,923 of CABSMS010000039.1, forward strand.
CGCGCTTGTTGACGATGGGGATACCGTACTCGCGCTCGAGGTTCTCGGCGGTCTCGACCAAGTGCTCAGCCGTGTGCGTCACGTGGTCGTAGATCTTCGTGCACATGCGGTCGAGGCTCTCGTCGCCGCAACCCATGAGCGAAACACCCATGGTGATGGTCCTGATGTCGAGGTTCTGCTCCTCAACCATGCCGCGGGTTTCCGCGATTTCTGCGGGCGTGATCGCCATCCTTGCACTCCTATCTGCCAAAACGAGCATAGCCTTATCTATTCTAACGTGCCGCACACGTCTCGTGGCGCGTGCGGCACGTTTTGGTGCGGGGTTGTTTCCGTTGTGTTACTGCCCAAAGACCTCTTCGGCGATGCGCGCGCTCTCGGCGGCATCCTTGGCGTAGTAGTCCGCGCCGATCTGCTTGGCGTATTCGGGGGTGAGTACGGCGCCGCCTACGATGATCTTGACGCCTGGCACCTCGGCATGAAGCAGCTTGATGGTCTCCTCCATGGCGACGACCGTGGTAGTCATAAGCGCCGAGAGACCGACGAGCTTGATGTCACGCTCCTGTACGGTCTTGAGTACCTCTTGTGGGTCGACGTCGCGGCCTAGGTCAAAGACGGTGTAGCCGTAGTTGTCGAGCAGCATCTTGACGATGTTCTTACCGATGTCGTGGATGTCGCCCTTGACGGTGGCCACGCAGATCTTGCCCTTGTCGGCAATCTCGCCGGCGGGCATCAGGCGCTTGATGGTGTCAAAGCCCACGCGTGCGGCCTCGGCCGAGGCCATGAGCTGCGGCAAGAAGAACTTGCCCTGGTCAAAGAGGACGCCAACCTCGTCGAGGGCGGGGATAAAGTGATTGTTGATGAGGTCCATGGCGTCGTGATCTGCCAGCAGACGCTCGGTCTCGGCCGCGATCTCGCCTTTGCGGCCCGAGACGACCATGCGACGGATCGGGTCGTCGTTTCCGTCGGTGCCGGCGGTGCCAGCAGCGGGCGCGGCGTCGGTCGATACCGCCTGGGCCGCCGCCGGGTTAGCGGCGATCTTGTACGGATCGGTCCAGCCGGCGTAGCGCTCGATGTATCCGGTCGAGCCCTCGTCCTCAACGCTCAAGACGCGATAGCTGTAGACGGTATCCATAAAGCGCTTGGAACCCGGGTTCATGATGGGGGCGTCCAGACCTGCACCAAAGGCGGCGGCCAAAAAGACCGAGCCCAGCAGCGGGCGGGCAGGCAGGCCAAAGCTGATGTTCGACACGCCGAGTGCGCATTTGACGCCCAGGCGCTCCTTGCACAGGGACATGGCGCGCAGGATCTGTTCGGCCTGGCGTTGATTGGTCGAGGCGGTCATGACCAGACAGTCGATGAGGATGCGGTCCGGGCCAATACCGTAGCGGGCAGCCTCGGCCACGATGCGCTCGGCGATGGCGAAGCGAGCCTCGGCGGTATCGGGAATGCCGCCTTCGTCGAGCGTGAGGCCGACGACGTTGGTGCCGTAGTGGGCGACCAGCGGAAAGATCTCATCCATGATCTGCTGTTTGCCATTGACCGAGTTGATGATGGGCTTGCCGGCGTAGCGACGTACGGCGGCCTCGACGGCGGCGGGGTCGGTGGAGTCGATCTGCAGCGGCAACAGCGTGGAGCCCTGGAGCTGCTCGGTCGCCTGTTGGATGATCTTGACCTCGTCGATCTCGGGCAGGCCCACGTTGACGTCCAGGATGTCGGCGCCCTGTTCCTGCTGGCTGATGCCCTGGCTCACGACGTAGTCCAGGTCGCCGTCGCGCAGGGCCTGCTGCAGGCGCTTTTTGCCGGTGGGATTGATGCGCTCGCCGATGACGGCAATCTTGTGGCCGTCACAGGGAAGGTCCACGACCGTCTGGGCGCTCGTGACCGACATGCTGGGCTTGCGGTGGCGCGGGCTGGGCGTGTGGTTGTCGATAAGCGTGCGCAAGGCGGCCATGTGCGCCGGCGTGGTTCCGCAGCAACCGCCCACGACGCTCACGCCGTCGGCGATCATGCCGGCAACGGCCTTGGCGTATTCGGGGGTCTGGATGTCAAAGACGGTGTTACCGTCGTCGTCCACGTGGGGGAGTCCCGCGTTGGCCTGCACCATAATGGGCTTGTCGGTAACGGTGAGCATGCGTGCGGCGAGCCCTCGGAGCTCGGCCGGTCCCTGGCTGCAGTTGATGCCCAAAACGTCGGCGCCGATAGCGTCGAGCGTGATGGCGGCCACCTCGGGACTCGTGCCCAGGAACGTGCGACCGTCTTCCTCAAAGGTCATGGTGGCAAAGACGGGCAGGTCGGAGTTCTCGCGGCAGGCGAGGACAGCGGCCTTGATCTCGGCAAGGTCGGTCATGGTCTCGATGATAAAGAGGTCCACGCCCGCGTCGACGCCGGCACGCACTTCCTCGGCAAAGAGGTCATAGGCCTCGTCAAAGCTGAGGGTGCCTAAGGGACGAAGCAGCGCGCCGATGGGGCCGATGTCACCGGCGACGTAGTGGGCGCCGGCCTCGCGGGCGCAGGCGACAGCGGCGGCAAAGACGTCTGCCACGGTGGCGGCACCGTCGAGCTTGTGGGCGTTGGCGCCAAAGGTGTTGGCGGTGATTACGTCGCAGCCGGCCTCGACGTACTGACGCTGAATATCGGTAATGACCTGGGACTCCTCAAAGTTGAGCAGCTCGGGCAGGGCGCCAGCCTTCATGCCGGCCGCCTGCAGCATGGTGCCCATGCCGCCGTCGAACAGCAGGTGCCCCGTGCCTTCGATGGCGGCGCGCAGGCGATCGTCCTTAATGCGCAGGTCGTCGATCGTGCGTGGCTTGTACACAGCGCCGTTGCAGCGTGCGGCATTGACGGGCGCCGCCAGCGCGGCACCATCCGAATTATGAGTAATAAGCGGGGTGAACATCGGGGGCTCCTAGTGGCTGGAATAGCAGGTGGTGTGGGCGGCGCGGAAGCGGCAGTGCTCGCGCATGCGGCAGATATTGCAGGTGGGGCGGCTCTGGGCGTCGTGGACCTCGCCGTCGAACAGGCCAATCACTGCGGTCACGCTCTTGGTGGGCATGAGCAGGCAGGTGGGCGTGACGGTAAGGCCGATGAGGCGCGTGGCGTTGAGCGCATCGACGATCGAGCGCTGGGCCGAGAGCGGGCAGTCGCCGTAGCCGGGGCTAAAGCGCCAGTTGCCGGCGAGCCCGTGTGCGGCGGCCGCAGCCTTGGCCTGCTGGTCCATCTGCTCAACGGCGGCTTCTACATAGGCAGAGCACGCGGCGTCGAGCACGGCTCCCTCCAGGGGCTGCTGGGCTCCCGTGGTGCGCAGACGACGCTCGGCGTCCATGCCGAGGGTGCATGCCATGAGTGCGGCAAAGCGGGCGTCTTTGAGGTGGCGATAGATATCGCGACCGCGCAGCTCAACGTTGGTGCCGACCAAGCGAATGCAAGGATCGCCCTGTTCATCGACTCCCGTGGCATCGACGGCAAATACGCGGCGCACGCCACGGGGTTCAATATCCAGCTCCAGACGCTCAATGACAAGCTCAATACGCTGCGACAGCTCGGGCTCAATCTGCTGACCGCCGTAGCCCAGATACCGCAGCATCTCGGCACGGTCGACACGAGGGTGGTGAGCAGCGTCGATACGATAAAGCGCCGGCGACGCAAGGTCGGCCGGCACTTCAACAACGGTTGTATCGACGTGCGGTTTTTCCATTACCCCAGGCGCTCCATAATGGTCGCGGCGATTGCAGGACGGTTCATAGTGTACAGGTGCAGACCGTCGGCACCGTGCTCTTTGAGGTCGCAAAGCTGACGGGCGGCATAATCTACACCGGCTGCCTGCAGACTCTCGGGGTCGTTCTCGTATTTGGCGAGAATCTTGATGACGGGGGAGGGCAGCGACGCACCGCACATAAAGACCATGCGGCTAATCTGCGACTTGCCCATAAACGGCATGATGCCCGCGGTAATGGGCACGGTGATACCGGCCTTGTCGGCAAGCTCGCGAAAACGGTAGAAGCACTCGTTGTCAAAAAAGAGCTGCGTCACAAAGAAGCTCGCGCCGGCGTCCTGTTTTTGCTTGAGGTATTCGACCGAGGCGTTGAGATCCTCACAGGCAATGTGGCCCTCGGGGTAGGCTGCGGCGCCCACGCAAAAGCCGGCGTCGACGAGCTCGGGGATGAGGTCGCGGGCGTAGGCGTAGTCCGAGGCGGGCTTGTCGTCCTCGGTCGCGCCAGCGGGAAGATCACCGCGCAGGGCCAGGATGTTTTCAACGCCGGCGGTGCGATACTCGTCGATCTTGGCGGCGATATCGGCGTGGGTGCGGCCCACGCAGGTGAGGTGCGCCACCGAGGGCGTATCGAATTCGCTCGTAATCATATGCGCGATGGGGGCGGTGGTGGCACCGTTGCCCGAGCCGCCGGCCGAGCAGGTGACCGAGACAAAGCTCGGCGAAAGCTTGCACAGATTGCCTGCCACCTCGCGAGCCGTGTCGAGGGTAAGCTCGCCCTTGGGCGGGAACATCTCAAACGAAACGGGTGCGGTGCCCTGGGATGCTGCCTGCTTAAAAACCTCGTCGACGCGCATATCGTGCTCCTCTAGATACGTAATAGTGTGATGTGTTGTAAGGATTCTACAGCACCGCTGTGCCACGATGGAGTTTCACTCGCTATTTGGGGATACTAATCGAAAATGCTTCGCTATCGACATTTCCTATAACAGGGCGGTCAATGTAGGATGGGGCTATATTGAATGGTATCTGATGCGAAATACCAGTTAATAAAGCCCCGTCCCAAATTGACTACCCTTAAACCATGGGGAGAGGTCTGCAATTTATGCAGTTGATTGGCTGTTGAGGGTGGCAACGTCGCCTCGATAGGGTAACCTCATTGATTGGTTTCGCGACAGCAACATAACGGTAATGTCGCGGAAACACGGCGAGTCTAAGCTATGACTCGTTCGTTAGTAATCAACACCGCTTCTCACGCGGTGCCGATACGAAGGGAGTTCCGTATGGCCGAACTTACTGACCGCTTCGGGACCATGGTGTTCTCTGAGGAAGTCATGAAGGACTACCTCCCCAAGGACATTTGGAAGCGCCTTGCTGCAACCCTCGAGGGCGGTGAGCCGCTCGACCTGGATGTGGCCAACGCCGTTGCCCATGCCATGAAGGTCTGGGCCATCTCCAAGGGCGCGACGCACTACGCGCACTGGTTCCAGCCGCTTTCGGGCATTACTTCCGAGAAGCACGACAGCTTCCTGGAGCCCAACCACGACGGCACCGCCATTACCAAGTTTACGGGCAAGAACCTCATCCAGGGCGAGCCGGACGCCTCCAGCTTCCCCAACGGCGGCCTGCGTGCCACCTTCGAGGCCCGTGGCTACACCGCTTGGGATCCCACCAGCCCCGCCTTTATCAAGGACGATGTCCTATGCATCCCCACGGCTTTCTGCTCCTACACGGGCGAGGCCCTGGACAAGAAGACCCCGCTGCTGCGCTCCATGACCGCGCTCTCGCGTGAGTCCAAGCGCGTTTTGGCACTGTTTGGCAAGACCCCCAAGAAGGTCGTTCCTTCCGTGGGCGACGAGCAGGAGTACTTCCTGATCAAGAAGGACGCCTACCGCAAGCGCAAGGACCTGGTCATCACCGGCCGCACCCTCTTTGGTGCTGCTCCCTGCAAGGGCCAGGAGCTCGAGGAGCACTACTTTGGCGCTATCCGCCCCACCGTCTCGGCCTATATGAAGGACCTGGACGATGAACTGTGGGCGCTTGGCATTCCCGCCAAGACCAAGCACAACGAGGTCGCTCCCTGCCAGCATGAGCTCGCACCGGTCTATGGCGAGGTCAACGAGGCCATCGACCAGAATCTGGTCATGATGGAGAAGATGAAGCTCATCGCCTCCCGCCACGACTTGGTCTGCCTGCTGCACGAGAAGCCCTTTGAGGGCATTAACGGTTCGGGCAAGCACAACAACTGGTCGCTTGGCACCGAGTCCGAGAATCTGCTCGATCCGGGCGACACCCCGCTCGACAACCTGCAGTTCATCGTCTTCCTCACCGCGGTGATCGAGGCCGTCGATAACTATCAGGAGCTCCTGCGTGCCTCCGTTGCCTCGGCCGGCAACGACCATCGTCTGGGCGCCAACGAGGCTCCTCCGGCGATTATGTCCATCTTCCTGGGCGACCAGCTTACCGAGGTCGTCGAGAAGATCATCGATGGCAAGGCTTCCGTCCATGCCACGCGCGGCGTACTCGACCTGGGCGCCGATACCCTGCCCAAGCTGATGCAGGACAACACCGACCGCAACCGCACCTCCCCGTTTGCCTTCACCGGCAACAAGTTCGAGTTCCGTGCCTGCGGCTCCGAGCAGAACGTCTCCGACTCCAACCTGGTGCTCGATGCCGCCGTGGCCAAGTCACTCAAGTCCTTCGCCGACGCGCTTGAGGGTACGCCCGAGGATGAGTTCCAGGACGCCGCGCTCGAGTACTGCAAGAAGGTGCTGACCGACCACCAGCGCATCCTCTTCTCCGGCGATGGCTACTCCGACGAGTGGCCCGTTGAGGCCGAGAAGCGTGGTCTTGCCAACAACAAGACCACGGCCGACGCCCTGCCCGCCTTTGTTTCCGATAAGGCCATTGCGCTCTTTGAGGAGACGGGTGTCCTGACCAAGGCCGAGGCCCAGTGCCGCTACGACTGCAAGCTCGAGAAGTACAACAAGCTCATGAACATCGAGGCTACCACGATGGTTCGCGAGGCGCGTCGTACCTATCGCCCGGTCATTACCGCCTATGCCACCAAGGTCGCTAAGGGTCTTGAGACTATTCGTGCCGCCGGTGCCGAGGCCGCCATGCAGTGCGAGCAGAACACGCTCAACAAGCTCTGCAACGGTATCACCGCCATCAACGACTCCATCAAGGCGCTCGACGCCGTGCATCAGAAGGCCGAAGCCCTCGATGGTCAGGAGCAGGCCAACGTGTATGCGCACGAGGTCGTTCCCGCTATGGATGCGTTGCGTGCCGCCGTGGATGCCATGGAGGAGATCGTGGCTGCCGACTACTGGCCGGTCCCGACCTACGACGACATCCTGTTCTATGTGTAACAGACACGTTTGATTTTGCGTGCGAAGGGGTCTCGCCTGTGCGAGGCCCCTTCTTTTTATGTCGCTCGGACCTGCTTTGAACTTGCAACCGAGCAAGCGTTTCGCGCGGGGCATCTTAAAAGTTGTAACCTGTTTTGGCATGCGGACGTTTCGGGCGTTTGTTCGTAAAGGGGAGGATTATCCGATGAAGGTATTCGATATCGTGTTTAGCCCGACCGGCGGAACGGAAAAGGCGTCTGGCTACATTGCCAATACGTTGGAAGGGGAAACCGTTGCTGTAGATCTGACCGATAGCGGGCTTGGTTTTCGCACGGTTGCGATGACAAAAG
>CABSMS010000040.1 GCA_902478885.1 uncultured Collinsella sp.
GATGAGCGCTAGTCTCGTGGGCTCGGAGATGTGTATAAGAGACAGGTGCTGGGTGTGGGACTCTCCCAGCTCATGACGTTCTTTACGGCCTCGCTTTTTAAGACACAGATTGCCAATTTCCACTTCTTTTTCTCGGTGCATGCGTTCAATCTGACTCTTGCCTGCACGCTCGTAATGTTTGTGCTCACGCTACTGCTGAACCTTCGCGCCGTGCGTCGTACCAAACTCATCGAGCTTATGGGTGCCGAGCGTCGCAACGAGAGCATCAAGACGCGCAACCCCTGGATTGCGATTGCCATCTTTGCCGTGGGCGTGGTGCTTGTGGGCGTGGCCTATTACCGTCTGCTACGTGATGGGTTCCCGCTAACCGCGACGGACAGCAAGCTGCAAGAGGCCATGAACCAGTTTGGCATTACGACCGCTATGGTTACCGTGGGCACCTTTGCCCTGTTCTGGGGACTCTCGGGCATGCTCATCAAGCTGCTGCAGAGCCTGCGCGGCGTGTATTGGCGCGGCCTCAACATGTTTACCGTGCGCCAGCTTGCGGCCAAGGTCAACACGGTGTGCTTTTCGATGGGCGTCATCGCGATGCTCCTGTTTTTGGCCATCACCTCGGTGACGTGCGGTATGTCGATTGCCAATGTGATGAACGAAAACCTGGAGCGCTATAACCCTGTTGACGTGTCACAGACGTATGTCTATTACACGCCCGATACGCTCGACTACTACAAAGAGTACATCAATCCGTCTGAAGCCGATCGCATGGTGCTGGCCGATAGTACGGTCGATTTGTACTCCGCATGGCACGGCAATCCATGGCACGGCGATCGTAAGGGCAAGTCGGCGGACAACAACGACGAGACCGGCAAGAAGGTCAATATCGCCGATGTTGCCGGTGAGCATGTGCAGATCGATTCGTATCTGAGTTACCCGCTTGGCGGTTCGGATCCTTCGGTGACTCCAAGTGAAATGTGCAAGGCCATGGGCGAAAAGCTTCCCAAGGCGTTCGGGGGTAGCAATGCCGATACGATGGGTCTGTTTGTGACGCCGGCGAGCCAGTACAACAAACTGCGTCAGATGATGGGCGAGGAGCCGATGCACATCGGTCACGACCAGTATCTGCTCACGTGTGATATGGGCGGCGAGCTGGTCGACCTGTACACCAAGTATATGGCTGGCGGCCATGCCCTTACCTTGGGCGGGCATACGCTCAAGCCCGCAACCGATAAGTCGGACGAAGATGCGGCGGCCATCGCCAACTCGGCGATGGGCAGTAATCAGGGTACCGTCGTCGTTGCCGACGAGCTGTTGTCCCAACTTAATCTGCAGCCGTATTCCAGTAGCCTGCTCGTTAACTACAAACAGGGGATGGATACGACCGAGGCAGACGAGAGTATTAAATACACTGTGCTCGACAATCTGCTCGTTGACGGCAAGGAGCCGGGGTCGTGGGGAACCTTCATCACACGCTCCGAGATGTACACGCAGGCGGCGCAGATGAACGGCATGATTAGCTATTTGGCCATCTACATTGGCTTTGTACTGGTCGTTGCGTGCGCGGCGATACTGTCGATCCAGCAGCTCTCCAATGTGGCCGACGGCAGCCGCAGCTATCGTGTGCTGGCACAGATTGGCTGTGACGACCGCCAGATCCGCCATTCGGTGATGGCGCAGCAAGCGGTATTCTTCCTGTTCCCGCTGGCAGTGGGGCTGGCTCACTCCTTTGTGGCGCTCAAGGTGATCATCGAGCTGGTGAGCACGTTCGGCAACATGAGCATCGGCGGCACCGTGGGCCTCACCTGTGCAATCTTCCTGGCAGCATACGGTGGCTACTTCTTGGTGACCTACCTCATGAGCGCCGGCATGGTGCAAGCTGCCATAGCCACCCGTTACAGCGAGTAACTCGTTCAGCTCGGAATTATCGTAGGTTGAGTATAAGTCATCGAAAACGCCCCTAAGCGAGCAAGGTGACGTGAAAGAGGAGGGAAGCGTACTTTTGGTACGCGACCGACGATTGAACGTCAGATTGCCGCTTAGGGGCGTTTGCAGCGTCGAGCCGTTACGCGGTTTGGTAAAACCGCGTAACTTCATCGTAGAAGCACGCTTGCGGGCGGCGGATGCTCGTCTCCTGTCGCCCGCTCACCGAGGCCCGGCAATTGCCTTAATATCTTAAGGACCTCGATTTGTCCAAGACTGAGCGAAGGAGCTCATCATGAGCGACGGAAAGAAAAAGCTTTCCTTCTTGACGGTCATCTCGACCATCATCTGCGTCGTCTTCGTTTGCGAGGCCGCCGCACCTGCTGCTGCCATTGGCAACCAGCAGTTCTTCTGGTGGATCTTCCTGATTCTGACCTTCCTGCTCCCTTATGGCATGGTCGTTGCCGAGCTCGGCACTACCTATGACGGCGAGGGTGGCATTTACGACTGGGTACGCGATGGTCTGGGCGACAAGTGGGGTGCCCGCATTTCGTACTACTACTGGGTTAACTACCCGCTGTGGATTGCCTCGCTGGCCACCATGTTCCCGGACATCTTGGGTATGGTCTTTGGCGTCGAGTTCAATCTGATTGCCAAGATTGGTATCGACCTTGCCTTTGTGTGGATCGTCTATCTTATGGGTCGCTCCAAGGCTGCCGACTCCGAGTGGGTCCTGAACGGCGGCGCCATCATCAAGGTTGCCGTTGCCGTTATCGTCGGCGCTTTGGGCATCTGGTACGCCATGGAGAACGGTTTTGCGAACGATATGTCCGCTGCCACCTTCTTGCCCGAGCTCACCAACACCAACGCGCTTGGCTACCTGTCGATCATCATCTTTAACTTCATGGGCTTCGAGGTCATCTGCACCATGACCGACGATATGGCCGATCCCGCTCGCGATATCCCCAAGGCTATCATCGTCGGCGGCCTGTCCATCGCCGTGATCTATCTGTTCGCTGGCTTTGGCATCGGCGCTGCTGTGTCGGCCGATTCCATCGATCCCGACTACGGCATGATTTACGCTGTCCAGACTATTGTGGGCGATTCCATGATCTTTAAGGTCATCTGCATCGCCTTCCTGATCACGCTGTTCGCCAACATGGCTGCCTGGTCCTTCGGCGTCAACTCCGTTGCTCGCTATGCTGCCGAGCATGGCAACATGCCCAAGGTCTTCGCCTCGATGATCTCGGATGACGACATGCCCAACGGCGCCAACCTGGTCAACGCCATCGTTGCCTCCCTGGTGCTGTGCCTGCAGCTGGTTCCCATCGACGCCATCTCCAACGGTGTCTTCTGGATGCTCTTCGGTACCTCCGTTGTCTTCCTGCTGCTGACCTACATCCCGATGTTCCCGGCATTCCTCAACCTTCGTAAGAACGACCCCAACCGTGAGCGTATCTTTACGTTCCCGTTTAAGGGCGCCATGATGAAGGTCATGCTGGCTATTCCCTGCATCGAGCTGATTCTGGCTATCGTTGCAACGCTGATTCCGTTCTCTGTCGATGAGATTGGCGATAAGGTCCCGATGATCGTCATCTTCATCGTGCTCTTGCTTATTGGCGAGGTTGTCCGCGTCGTCAGTGCTAAGGGCCGCGAGACCGAGTACAAGGGTCTCACTCCCGAGCTGGCTGCTCAGCGCCTCGCTGAGGAGTCCGAGGAGGACTAGAGCACCCGGATTCGGGGCTCCAACCTTCCTCGCGTACCAACGTACGCTTCGTCGGGCTTGTCGCTCCCGACTCGGGACGCTCTAGCCTCTTCGGAGGCGTGCCCAAGCAACAGGTTTGCTAACCTTTCTCTGAGGTGGGTGTGAGCTATTGCTCCGGTAACCACCGCCCGCCCCAATCTCTCTTCCGTATCCTTCGTGCGTTTTGTCTCCGCGCACCGGGTTACGTCGTCGTTTGCCGGTACGACATCCGTGAAAACCGGTGCCAGGCGCCCCGACCTTTGCCGGGGAACGGGCGCCTACCATCTCTTGGTTTTAGGCTGAGGGTAACCCGCCCGCAGCAAGCGATCGTTCGATTTGGAGGAAATCTTATGCGTACGATCACCGAGTCCGAGTCCACCCCTAAGGCCGATGGCTTTTTTATGCCCGCTGAGTTCGCCCCACAGGATCGCGTGTGGATGGGCTGGCCCCATCGCACCGATACCTGGGCCCATGGTGCCAAGCCGGCTCAGAAGCAGTATGCCGCCATCGCTCGCGCCATCGCCGAGTTCACCCCGGTCACCATGTGCGCCAACCAGGCCGACTACGCCAACTGCAAGGCCGCCTTTGAGGAAGACGAGAACGTCACCGTTATCGAGATGACCACCGACGACGCTTGGTTCCGCGACACCGCTGCCACTTTTGTCATCAATGGCAAGGGCGATAAGCGCGCCAACCACTGGCACTTCAACGCCTACGGCGGCCTCGTCGACGGCCTCTATTTCCCGTGGGACAAGGACGAGCAGATTGCCCTTAAGATGGCTGAGCTTTCCGGCTGCCGTCGCTATCGTCCCGATGACATGATCCTCGAGGGCGGTTCCATCACCGTCGACGGCGAAGGCACCGTGGTCGTGACCGACCAGTGCCTGCTTTCCCCGGGCCGCACCTGCTCTGCGGTTCTGGAGGAGGAAGAGGATCCCGAGTCCATCTGGCCCAAGTTCAAGAGGAAGTTTGAGCCCTGGAGTGAGGAACTTCGCGCCTATATGGACGAGCACCTCAAGGATTACCTGGGTGTCGAGAAGGTCATCTGGGTTAAGGAGGGCATCGACCCCGAGGAGACCAACGGCCACATCGATGATGTCGCTACGTTCATCGCTCCGGGCGTCATGGCCTGCATCTGGACCGACGATCCCGAGTATCCGTTCTACGAGCAATGCCATGCTGTCTACGAGACCCTTTCCAACGCCGTTGACGCCAAGGGCCGCAAGATGAAGGTCTACAAGCTCTGCATGCCTGTGAACCCGCTGTTCATGGACCAGGCTTCCTGCGACACCATCGACGCCGACGAGAACGCCGAGCCGCGCGTTGCCGACGAGCCGCTGATCGCCTCCTACATGAACTACCTGGTCACCAACCACGGCGTTATCGTCCCGCAGTACGGCGACGAGAACGATCAGCTTGCCGTTGACACGCTCCAGAAGATCTACGACGAGGTCTGGGGCGAGGGCGCCTACAAGTGCGTCGGCGTTCAGTCCGAGCAGGTCGTCTTCGGTGGCGGAAATATCCACTGCATTACGCAGCAGGAACCGTCCGCTTAATCGTCTGGCTTTCCGAGGCACCCCATCTCGCCGCTCAAACCGTCGCTCGCGTACCAAAGTACGCTTCGCTCCTCTTTCGCGGCGACCTGGGGCACCTCAGAAACCCAGCCGATCAATCGGACCGACGTAGTTTGTTACCGCATTAGTCATTGGTGCCAACCCTGGCAACGATGCAGGTCGAAAAACGTCAGCGAAAACCCGCCAGAGCGAGCAAGGTGCCTTGAAGCGAGGCGGCATTGACCTTTTGGTCATGCCGTCGAAGCTGAAAGGCAGATTGCCGTTCTGGCGGGTTTGCAGCGTCGAGCAGTTACGCGGTTTGGTAAAACCGCGTAACTAAATACGTTCCGCGATCTCGTGGATGAGGTAGTCGGTCTTTTCCCAGCCCAGGCACGGGTCGGTGATCGACTTGCCAAAGACACCGCCGTCGACCGGCTGGTTGCCGTCCTCCAGGTAGGACTCGATCATAAAGCCCTTGACCAGCTTGGAGATGGACTCGTTGCGGCGGCAGCTGTCGAGCACTTCCTTGCAAATGCGATACTGCTCCAGCGGACGCTTGCCCGAGTTGTCATGGTTGCAGTCGATGATCGCTGCCGGATTGGCGTAGCCGGCATGCTCGGTATAGCGCTCGGCCAGGCGCTCCAGGTGTTCGTAGTGGTAGTTGGGGTAGGTGCGCCCATCGAGACCGATGTAGCCACGCATAACGGCGTGTGCGAGCGGGTTGCCGTCACACTCGACCTCCCAGTTGCGGAAGATGAAGCTCTGGTGCGCCTGCGCGGCGTAAATGGAGTTGAGCATAACGGTGGTAGAGCCGGCAGTGGGATTCTTCATGCCAACGGGTACCGAAATGCCGCTCGACACCAGGCGATGCTCCTGGTTTTCGACCGAGCGTGCGCCCACGGCAACATAGCTCAGCAGGTCAACGAGGTATTGGTAGTTGGACGGATAGAGCATCTCGTCGGCGGTGAAGAAGCCCGTTTCCTCAATAACGCGCAGGTGCATATGGCGGATGGCCTTGACGCCCTCGAGCAGATCGTCGGGAGCCTCGGGGTTGGGGTTGTGCAGCAGACCCTTGTAGCCGGTGCCCTTGGTGCGCGGCTTATTGGTGTAGACGCGCGGAATGATGATGAGCTTGTCCTTGACCTCCTCGGCGGTCTTGGCCAGTCGGTTCATGTACTCAAGCACCGAATCCTCGCGGTCGGCAGAGCACGGGCCGATGATAAGCACCTTGCGTGCGTCCTCGCCGGTAAAGACTTTGGCGACCTCGGCGTCAAATGCCTGCTTTTTGGCGGTAAGCTCGGCAGAAAGCGGCATTTCCTCGCGGATCTCCATGGGGATCGGCAGCCTGCGTTTGAATTCCATGGCCATAGGGGTCTCCTCAATCTATAGAAAGAGCAATAAGCGTATTGTCGAATGCTCGGCATTATCCGCTGTCGCACGCTAAAGTGCAAGCCCTTGTTACCCCGAAACCTACCAAAAAGAGACAGGTTTATTTTGGCAGGTTTTATCTGGGTAAACGTTGGCGCTCACCAGGATGGGATGACGCCGTGAGGGACCCTAAGCCTGCCGCCGATTCCCCGGGGAGTACCCAGTGGCCAAAAAATGCCAAATATGAGTACTGTTGCTGGCGTAGTCTCATATCGAGCTTACAAGATAATAGGCACAACAGCAAATATGTTCATTAACGTTGGCACACAGAAGCATGCTAACAGGCGTTTTGATTAATTTGAAGGCGTACAGAAGCCGCAAAGAGGTCATTTGAGGCGGTTTTGGCTGCTACTAAAAATGTAACAGTACTCATATTTGACCTTTTTTGGCCACAGGGTCCGGAAGGGGCTGTCAATCGGGCCCCAAGAGAGCTAATTCGAGTGCCGTGGACGAAAAAACGGGGGCGCAGGTTGTCCTGCGCCCCCGTTTTCTTGGCATTGCGGTTGTTTGCCGCCGGTTTTTACGCCGCCTCGTCGAACTGCGAGTTGTACAGGTCGGCGTAGAAGCCGCCCTGGGCGAGCAGCTCGTCGTGCGTGCCCTTTTCGACGATGTCGCCGTCGCGAATCACCAAGATCACGTCGGCGTTGCGGATCGTGGACAGGCGGTGCGCGATGACAAAGCTGGTACGGCCCTGCATCAGTGCATCCATGGCACGCTGAATAAGCTCCTCGGTGCGGGTATCGACGTTGGAGGTCGCCTCGTCCAGAATCAGCGCCGGGCGGTCGGCCAAAATGGCACGGGCGATGGTCACGAGCTGGCGCTGACCCTGCGACAGGTTAGTGCCCTCTTCGTTAATCATAAAGTCGTAGCCGCCGGCGAGCGTATGGATAAAGTGGTCGCAGCGTGCGGCACGTGCAGCGGCTTCGACCTCGGCATCGCTCGCATCGGGGCGTCCGTAACGGATGTTCTCGCGGATGGTACCGTTAAACAGCCAGGTGTCCTGCAGCACCATGGCAAACTCGCCGCGCAGTGCCGCGCGGTCCCAGTCGCGCACGTCGACGCCCTCGACACGCAGCGAGCCGCCGTCCACGTCGTAAAAGCGCTGCAGCAGCTTAATGAGCGTGGTCTTGCCGGCGCCGGTGGGGCCGACGATGGCGATGGTCTGGCCGGGCTGCGCCTCGCAGCTAAAGTCGCGGATGATGGTCTTGTCGGGCGTGTAGCCAAACTTGACATGGTCGAACTCCACGTGGCCGGGGCGCTTCTCGGGAATCTGCGCGTCGGCCTTCTGCTCCTCCTCGGGCGCGGCCAGGAACTCAAACACGCGCTCGGTGGCGGCGGCCATCGACTGCATCGTGTTGCTCACGTTGCCCAGCTGCTGCACCGGCTGCGTAAAGTTGCGCACGTACTGGATAAAGCTCTGGATGTCGCCGGGCGTGGCATTGCCGGTCAGCGCGAGCTGCGCACCCACCACGACGACGCCCACGTAACCCATGTTACCCACCAAGCTCATAAGCGGCATCATCAGGCCCGACAGGAACTGCGAGCGCCAGCCACTAATAAAGAGGCGGTCGTTTTGACGGTCGAACTCCTCGATTGAGGCCTCGGCGCGGTCGAACACCTGAATGACGTTCTGGCCGGCAAAGTCCTCCTCGATAATGCCGTTGACGGCGCCCAGAACCTGCTGTTGCTCGCGGAAGTACGGCTGCGAGAAGTGAATCATTACGGTCAAGATAATCGCGGCGGCCGGCAGCGTGAGCACGGTGACGCCGGTAAGCGGCAGGCTGATCGAAAGCATCATGACGAGCACGCCGATAATCTGCGTCACCGACGTGATGAGCTGCGTCACGCTCTGGTTGAGCGACTGACCCAGCGTATCGACGTCGTTGGTGATGCGGCTGAGTACGTCTCCCTTGCTGTGGCCGTTGAAGTAACTCATCGGCACGACGGCAATCTTGGCGGCGATTTCCTTGCGCATGCGGTAGCAGATCTTTTGCGTGACGCCGGTCATGAGCCAGCCCTGGACCAGGCTGCAGACAGAGCTCGCCAGATACAGGCAGAGCAAAAAGCCGAGCGTCTTGGCGATCCAGTCAAAGTCAACGTCGCCGGTGCCGTTGACCTTGGCGACCAGGCCTTCGAACAGCTTGGTCGTAACCTGGCCGAGCACCTTGGGTCCCACAATGTTAAAGATGACCGAGCACACGGCAAAGGCGACGGCGGCAAACACGGCAATCTTGTGCTGGCCGATATAGCCGAGCAGCTGCCTCATGGTGCCCTTAAAGTCCTTGGCCTTTTCGCCGCGACGCATGCCGCCCATGCGGCCCATGGGACCGCGCTGGCGGGTGGGCTTGGGAATCTGAGTCTTGGTCTCGTCGGCCATTAGCGCTCGCCTCCTTCCATGACGGCTGCAATTTCTTCTTGGGTAAGCCCCAGCTCCTCGGCGGAAAGCTGCGACTGTGCGATCTCCAGGTACGCCGGGCAGCTGCGCAGCAGCTCCTCGTGCGTGCCGGTGCCCACTACGTGGCCGTCGTCGAGCACGATGATCTGGTCGGCGTGCATGATGGTCGCGATGCGCTGGGCCACGACCACGAGCGCGGCGTCGGTAACGTTTTTGGCCAGCTCCTCGCGTAGGCGCGCGTCGGTCTTGTAGTCGAGGGCACTAAACGAGTCATCGAACACCACGACCTCGGGCTTTTTGGCCAACGCGCGGGCGATGGCCAGACGCTGGCGCTGACCGCCCGAAACATTGGAGCCACCCTGGCTGATGGGGGAGTCGTAACCGCCCTCGCGCTCGGCGATAAAGTCCTCGGCCTGTGCGATGCGCGCGGCCTGGTGCATGTCATCGTCGCTTACCATGTCGCCGGCAAACTTGAGGTTGCTCTCGACAGTGCCCGAGAACAGGCGTCCCTGCTGCGGGATATAGCCAATGCGGCGGCGTAGCTCGGAAAGGGTCATGTCGCGCACGTCGATGCCGTCGAGCGAAATGCTGCCGCCCGTGACGTCGTACAAGCGTGGAATCAGCTGTACGAGCGTGGACTTGCCCGAGCCCGTGGAGCCAATGATGCCGAGCATCTGACCGGCATGCGTGGTGAAGTTCACGCCGCTAATGACATCGGCGCGGGCATCGGGATACTGGAAGCTCACGTCACGGAAGGTGAGCTCGCCGCGCGGCGCGCTGGCCGCGGGCAGTTTGGGCGAGACGGGGTCGTTGATGCTCGTGGGGCAGGTGATGACCTCTTCCACGCGCTCGGCTGCGACCTCGGCACGGGGCAGGATAACCGAAACCATGGTGAGGATCATAAACGCCATGACGATCTGCATGGTGTAGGAGATAAACGCCATCATGTTGCCGACCTGCATCACGCCGTCCGAGACGCCCTGCGCGCCAAACCAGACGATAAGCACGGTGATGCAGTTCATGACGAGCATCATGAGCGGCATCATAAAGCTCATGGCGCGGTTGGTGTAGAGCTGCGTGGTCATCAGGTCGAGCGACGCCTTGTCAAAACGCTCGAGCTCATGCTCCTCGCGGTTGAACGAGCGGATGGGCATAAGGCCGTCGAGCAGCTCGCGGGCGGTAAGGTTCACGCGGTCAACAAAGCTCTGCATCTTTTTGAACTTGGGCATGGTGAGACCCATGAGCACGCCGACAACGGCCGAGACCGCGATGATGGCCACAGCGATGGTCCACTCCAGGCCGGTGTGGTTGGCCAGGACGCGCATGACGGCGACGATGCCCATGACGGGGGCCATCAGGCACATGCGGATAAACAGGGTTGCGGCCATCTGGATCTGCTGAATGTCGTTGGTGCAGCGGGTGATCAGCGAGGCCTGGCTAAACTTGCCCACCTCGGCCGGCGAGAAGTGCATAACCTTGTTGAAGGTCTCGCGGCGCAGGTCGCGGGCGATGGAGCAGGCGGTGCGCGATGCCACGGCACCGGTCAGGATGGTGGCGACGAGCGACACCAGGCACAGCCCAAACATCGTGGTCGCCATGCGGCCCAGGTAGGCGTTCTGCACGTCGGCTGGGTCGATGCCCTGTGCCTTGTACTCGTCCTGTACATAGCTCACGGCGCGCTGAGTGACAATGGAGCCCGACATGGAGCCCATTTTGTCCGCCATCTGGTTGGCGCCCTCGATGAGCTTGCTCTGGTCGATCAGACCGCCTTCAACGCCTAGACGCAGGCTCTTCATGGTAATCTTGCCGCCGTCGGCGTCAATCTGCTTTTGCATGTTCTGCGCCGCTGCGGCTTTTTGCTGCATATCGGCGAGCTGCCCGGGCGTCATCGCTGCCATTTGCTCGGGGGTGGGCATGGCCTGGGCAGCGTTGTTGTCTTTCTCGCTGGACGAGCCCATCATGTCGCCCATGGAGTTGGCGTCAATGCCCTGGTTGAGCGAAAGGACGACAGTCTCGGGCAGGCTCATGATGTCGGCAATCTTGCCTCCATCGGCACGCTCTTCCTCGGGGCCTTTGTACGTTCGAATGCCGTCATTGTCTGCCTTGCTAAACACGGCCTCCACAGCCTTGGCGTCCTTGGA
Organism: uncultured Collinsella sp.; assembly: GCA_902478885.1. GTDB lineage: Bacteria > Actinomycetota > Coriobacteriia > Coriobacteriales > Coriobacteriaceae > Collinsella. Next base: position 11,179 of record CABSMS010000040.1, read on the forward strand.
ACTCATGAAGAGTTCGAGGTCGTCGAGCGATTCGGCGCGAATGGTGTCGGGCACGGGCGAGGCAATGCCGCCTTGCTGCACGCCCACGTCGACGATGTCGCTCATATAGGTAGGCAGTGCAAGATCGGCGTTGCAGCTGATTACGATAAGTACGATAGCTGCGAACAGTGCCAGGATATGCTTTTTAAAGAGCTTGAGAATCCTCACTCGGCATCTCTCCTTTCTTGGTTGCGGTCGATAATTTCGTTGGCACGTCTTAGAAGGCGCACCATCTCTTGGGTATCTGTTTCGCCGAGCTGCTCGAGGAAAGCCGCAGTGCGGTTCTCGAATTCCCGACGTTTGATTTCGATGACCTGGAATCCCTTGTCGGTCACCGTGACGTGTACGCGACGACGGTCGGTCTTTGAGTGCTCGCGCTCGACCCAACCCTTGGCCTCGAGGGCGCGCAGGATATTGGCGATACGGGCGCTCGAAACCCAGGCACGATCGGCGAGTTCGCTCGGTGTGAGTGAGCCGCCGGCGCGCATGAGGGCGCGCATGACGGCCATCTCGCCGCCGAGAGCTTTGTCCGCAAAGCGCGAAATTCGCTGATGCATGCTGCCAAACTCAGTTAAGAGCTGACGCCCAAGCTCATGGAAATCGGTATCTTCCACCGAAAACCCCTAACACTAGAAACTATTTCCGGTGAAAGATGATACCCTTGCACGCGCACCCTATACGGTAGATTTTTGGGTCATGCCTAGAAAACAATCTTTAGGCGACCTCCGTACACCGTCGGTATCAGCAAAGTTAGGGGTAGATCTCTGGGCATGTCCCAAAAAAATACCTGGTTGCTAGGCAATATAAAGAGCGTATAAAGACTTAAAAACATTTAATTGCTGAAGCGGTTCAAAGAACTATCATGCACGCGGTTAGGCGAGGGGTTGTCACCACCATGACGACTGGGACTCATTTATCGCCACGTGCGATGCTCCAACTTCCCGCAAGGAGACACCTTACATAAAGGGGGATGGAGTCATGGCATTTGACTTCACGGGCAAGACCGCGATCGTTACCGGTGGCACTCAGGGCATTGGCCTCGAGATTGCCAAGGGTATCGTTGCGGGCGGCGGACACGTCGCGCTCATCGCAAGGAACGCTGCTAAGGGCGAGGCCGCAGTGGCCGAGCTTGGCGAGGGCAACAAGTTCTATCAGCTCGATGTCGCCGATGCGCCCAAGGCGCGCGAGACCGTCGAGCAGATTTTCACCGATCTGCCGCAAACCAACATCCTGATCAACTGCGCTGGCGTCATCAGCACTAAGAAGTTCGACGAGATCGATGACACCGAGTGGCGCCGCACCATCGATATCAACCTCAACGGTACCTTCACTATGATGAACGCCGTGTACCCGCACTTTAAGGCAGCCCATGCCGGCACTATCGTCAACGTGAGTTCCGTCGCGGGCAAGATCGGTGGCGGCCTGCTCGGCACCGCTGCCTACGCCAGCTCCAAGGCCGGTGTCAACGGCCTTACAAAGGCAGTCGCCAAGGAAGGCGGCAAGTTTGGCGTCCGCTGCAACGCCGTGTGCCCGTCGCTCACGTTGACCGATATGACCTCGATTCTCTCTGACGAGAACTCTCAGCGCATCATCAACGGTATTCCTCTGGGCCGCGCCGCCCAGGCCAGCGAGCCTGCGCAGATGGTGCTGTTCTTCGCTTCCGACCTCGCCAGCTTCGTGAACGGCGAGATTGGTGACTGCGACGGCGGCATCGTCCTGGACGGGTAATACCCCGCGACGATTATTCGGCGACGGCTCCTGCGACTCGGGACCGTCGCCTTCTTTCTGACATAGGCGCGTGCGGCTACGATTCGCATGCATCCAAAGGAGATATATATGAGTGAATCGACTGCGGTGGAGGCGCCGGCGGCAAAGGAGCCGTTCTTTAAGATGTCCTCCATCCCGGGTGCCAATATTTTGGTGCCGCTTTTGTTGGGCTGCCTGCTCAACACGCTATTCCCCGACCTGTTCAAGACGCTCGGCAGCTTTACGCTTGGCATGACCCAGCAGGGCGCCGGCCCGCTTGTGGGCGCCTTTTTGCTGATTGTCGGCACGACGATTTCGTTTAAGAGCGCTCCTGCCGCCGCTGCTCGCGGTGCCATCATCATTGCCGTCAAGCAAATCGTGGTCGTTGCCGTGTCGCTGCTCATCCTGTATGTATTCAACGACAACCTGTTTGGTATCTCGGCCATGGTGATGCTGGCGGCTTGCACCGGCGCCAACAACGCTATGTACGCTGGACTGATGGGCACCATGGGCAACGAGGCCGAGCGTGGCGCCGTCGCCATCACCACGCTGGTTGTCGGTCCTCCGGTCACGATGATTGTGCTCGGTGCCGCCGGTCAGGCTCCGATCGGCTGGTCGCTCGTGGGCGCTATCCTGCCGATCGTCGTCGGCATTATTCTGGGCAACCTCTTCCCCAGCTTTAAAAAGATGATGGCTCCTGCACTTTCCGCCATCATCGTGCTCGTCTTCTTTGCCATGGGCTCGACCATGACCTTTGGCCAGCTCATTAATGGCGGTCTTCCCGGTATTCTGCTCGGCGTGATCTGCTCGGTGATCTTTGCAATTCCCGTCATCGCGGTCGATAAGCTCACGGGCGGCACGGGTGTCGCAGGTGCGGCCATTTCGAGCTGCGCTGGAGCCAATGTGGCCACGCCTGCTGCCATGGCAAGCGTCAACGAGGCCATGTACGGTGGCGCCGTGCTCGCGACGGCTACGGCACAGGTTGCTGCCTGCGCAATCGTGACGGCTATTATGACCCCGCTGGTCACCAGCTGGTGCCACAAGCATTTTGAGGGCCAGGGCCACGGCGATAGCAAAGCAACGACCGACAAGGCCTCCGCAGCCGCCTAATGCCAAGCGGCAATCAAAGTTAAATAACTCGCCACGCCACAGGGCGGCCATGGGGGGGGGAATCCCGTGGCCGCCCTGCAGTTTCTGTGGGGTCTCTGGGGCACTTTACCCTGCTAAAGCTGGCATAACAGCTAGAGTGAACGTCGTACAAAGGCAAGGAAAAATACCAAACAAATCGGTGAACGGTAGTTGTTCGCGATCGCATTTCCTGCGGATTTGTTAAAAACGCCCTAATGGTATAAAAAAAGAAACATATAACAGCCCTGATGAAGGGGGTGGCTATGTTATCCTTCTCAAACGGGTGAAATCTTGGGTTTGGGTTGCAGTTCCAAGGTGGACAAACGTTTTTCCCTGCACCAACGTGTGGTGAAGAACGGAAGAAGCCGGTAGTGCAAGCCGAAAATTCAAGAATTCAATAAGCAGCGGTGTGAGAGAGCGCCGCATTACACGTAACTAGGAGCGTGGTTACACAATGCAGGAGGCATGGGAAGGCTTCAAGGAAGGCATCTGGACGGGAGAGGTTGACGTCCGAGACTTCATCCAGAAGAACTACACCCCCTACGAGGGCGACGAGTCGTTCCTCGCCGGTCCGACCGAGCGTACCAAGGAGCTGTGGGGCGAGGTTCTCGACCTGCTGCTCAAGGAGCGCGAGCAGGGCGGTGTCCTCGATATGGACACCAAGACCGTCACGGGTATCGTGAGCCACCCCGCTGGCTACATCGATAACGCCCATCGCGAGAAGGAGACCATCGTTGGCCTCCAGACCGACAAGCCGCTCAAGCGCGCGCTGCACGTCAACGGCGGCATCCGCATCGCTTGCCAGGCTGCCAGCCAGCACGGCTACAAGGTCGACGAGAACGTTGTCGAGCGCTACACCTTCGAGCGCAAGACCCACAACGCCGGCGTCTTCGATGTCTACACCCCCGAGATGCGTGCTTGCCGCTCGGCTCACATCATCACCGGTCTGCCCGATGGCTATGGCCGCGGCCGCATCATCGGCGACTACCGTCGTGTTGCCCTGTACGGCGTCGACTACCTGATCAAGGACAAGGAGGCCCAGAAGGCTTCCACCCCGACGGTCATGACCGCCGACAACATCCGCGATCGTGAGGAGCTGCAGGAGCAGATCCGCGCCCTCGGCGAGCTCAAGATGATGGCCGAGACCTATGGTTTCGATATTTCCAATCCTGCTACCAACACGCAGGAGGCCATCCAGTGGATGTACTTCGCCTACCTCGCTGCCGTCAAGGAGCAGAACGGCGCTGCTATGTCCATCGGCCGTACCTCTACGTTCATTGACATCTACGCTGAGCGCGACCTTGCCAACGGTACCTTCACCGAGGAGCAGATCCAGGAGTTCGTGGATCACTTCATCATGAAGCTCCGTATGGTCAAGTTTGCCCGTACCCCCGAGTACCAGGCCCTGTTTACCGGCGATCCGCAGTGGGTCACCGAGTCCATCGGCGGCATGGGTGTTGACGGCCGTACGCTTGTTACCAAGATGAGCTATCGCTACCTGCACACGCTCGAGAACATGGGCACCAGCCCCGAGCCCAACATGACCATTCTGTGGTCGACCCGTCTGCCCGAGAACTTCAAGAAGTTCTGCGCCAAGACTTCTGTCGCCAGCTCCTCGATCCAGTACGAGAACGACGACCTCATGCGCGTTTACCACGGCGACGACTACGGCATCGCCTGCTGTGTGTCCTCCATGCGCATCGGCAAGGAGATGCAGTTCTTCGGCGCCCGTGCCAACCTGGCCAAGTGCCTGCTGTACGCACTCAACGGCGGCGTCGACGAGGTCTCCAAGAAGCAGGTCGGCCCCAAGTACCGCGCCGTCGAGGGCGATACGCTCGATTACGACGACGTTGTGGCCAAGTACAACGACATGATGAAGTGGCTCGCTGGCGTGTACGTCAACTCGCTGAACATCATTCACTACATGCACGACAAGTATTGCTACGAGCGCATCCAGATGGCTCTGCACGACAAGCACGTGCACCGCTGGTTCGCTACGGGCATCGCTGGCCTTTCCGTCGTGGCTGACTCCCTGTCCGCCATCAAGTACGCCAAGGTCCACCCCGTCCGTGATGAGAACGGCATCATCGTCGACTTCGAGACCGAGGGTGAGTTCCCCAAGTACGGTAACGACGACGACCGCGTCGACCAGATCGCTCACGACGTTGTGCACCAGTTCATGGAGTACATCCGCATGAACGACACCTACCGCAACTCCGTGCCCACGACCTCGGTTCTGACCATTACCTCCAACGTCGTGTACGGTAAGAAGACCGGCTCCACGCCCGACGGCCGCAAGGCTGGCCAGCCGTTCGCCCCGGGTGCTAACCCCATGCACAAGCGCGATAGCCATGGCGCCATCGCTTCGCTGTCTTCGGTTTCCAAACTCCCGTTCCGCGATGCTCAGGACGGCATCTCCAACACCTTCTCCATCATCCCGAGTGCGCTCGGCAAGGAAGACCAGGTGTTCTTTGGCGATATCGACCTTGATCAGCTGGGCGAGTAACTATTGTTAGTGCTATACTAACAATAACGATTACTGATTAGCGCGCCGGTCTCGGCCGGCGCCTATTAATCGAAGGAGACACATTATGAAGGTTTCTGAAGTTTCCGAGACCCAGGCCGATAACCTGGTCCACATGCTCGACGCTTACGCCGAGAAGGGTGGCCACCACCTGAACATCAACGTCTTCAACCGTGAGACGCTGCTCGACGCTCAGGCTCACCCCGAGAAGTATCCGCAGCTGACCATCCGCGTTTCCGGCTACGCCGTGAACTTCCACACGCTCACCAAGGAGCAGCAGGACGAGGTCATTTCGCGTACCTTCCACGACAAGTTCTAAAGGGACTCAACTCCCACCGGAGATCCGGTAAGGCCTACGCACTTTGCCTCTCAAACGTCCTCGCCGCTTCGCGGCTGCGGAATGTTTGCGAGACAAAGTGCTCCCGGCCTTGCCGGGTCTCCTGCGTTGTCGTCCTTTAGGGAACCACGCTAAATTAAATTGGTGTCCTCGGACATGCAAAGAGGCTCGCTGCGCACTTCGTGCGGCGAGCCTCTTTGCGTCCTGACGCTCCTATTTGGCAAGGTGTTTTTTAGAATCCATTTTGCGCTCGGCCTCGAAGGCCTGCCTGTCCCAATCGAGCGGAAGTCCGGCCTCGACCCATGCCTCGTAGGCCCTCCTTATGGGCTTGAGCTCCCTTTGGCCCCTCTCCAGCATCGAGATGTACTTCTCGCTGGTGCCCAGTATGGACGCCGCCCTCACCTGGCTGACCCTCGCCGTGCGCCTGGCCGCCACGAGCCCCGAGGCGTCCTCGGGCCTCCTGACCTCGTGCGGGCGCATCAGCGCCCGGTACGCCTCCCTGGCCACGTAGCGCTTGAGGCACCTCATGACCTCCCTGTCGCTCTTTCCCCGCCCCCTGGCCCTCTCGGCGTACTCGGCGGTCTCGGGGTCGCGCATGACCCTCTGCCTCGCGATCTCGTGCAGCGCGCTGTTCGCCTGCCGGTCGCCGCCCCTGTTGAGCCTGTGCCTCACGGTCTTGCCGCTCGAGGCGGGGATGGGGCAGGCCCCGCATATCGCCGCGAACGACGCCTCGGAGCGCAGCCTGCCCGGGTTGTCCCCGGCCGCGACCGCGAGCTTGGCCGCGCTCACGGGCCCGCACCCGTACATCGCCAGCAGCGCGGGGCAGTTCTCCTCCAGGGACGCCTCGATCGCGCGCTCCATGTCGAGCGCCGCGTCGCGCGCCGCCGCCCACAGGTCCGCCAGCGCGCCGAGCGCGGCGCCCAGCGCGCCCTCGGCGCGCACGGAGGGGAGCTCCTCCATCAGCCTCGGCCCCGCCATCCCGCGGAACCTCGACCTGAGCCCCTCCGGGGCGGTGGTGAGCAGCGACCTCGCGGTGTTGATCGCCGAGGTCCGCGCCTTCACCGCCCCGGAGCGCGCCGCGAGAATGCAGCGCACCCCGTCGACCCACCCGTCCTGGCTCTTGGGGGTCCCGAGCTTCGAGCCGGACATC
>CABSMS010000041.1 GCA_902478885.1 uncultured Collinsella sp.
GACAAGCTCCGCCACCGCCCCCGCAGTTAACCCCATCCCCTCCTAAGTTGCGGTGAAATACGGACTGATTTATGCCTTTAAAGGCCTCAACAGTCCATATTTCACCGCAACTTATTGAAGGTTGGCTGCGAACAATTTCGCTATCGGGAGTCGGCGTAGGGTTTTGTTGTCGGAATGCCGTAACCGCGCATCATGGCACCGAACGATTCCACGTCGTAGGTGTCCGATAGTTTGAAATGAATGACGTTGTGGCCCATGGCGCGAAGGTTCGCGTCACGCATGAGGGCCGCTCGATAGGTTTTTGACGCCGCTCGCTCTGGATCATTTTGAGCTTCGTCTTCAAACTTACCTAGCCCATGCAGCTCTGCCAGCGTCCATGAGCCGCCTGGCATCTGCCAGCCATAATCTGCTAGATAATAGCCAGCGTTTCCCGGTCGCGTTATCTCAACTTGAAGCTCAGGCGCGGCAACTCCAGCGAGAATCATCGCTGCTCTCGCCTCGGACTCGCCGCCATTGTCTGACCTGCCATCCATATACTCAAAAACGTCAAATGCACGCGCGATGCCATGCAGTCCTCGGCAATTTGCCTGCGCATACGCTCGCAGCTCTTCGCGTTCGACATCGTACTCACGGGCCAAGCCATCGACATAGCCCAGCGCATAGCGAAAGGCGCTCGTTCGAGCGATATCAACAACCGTTCGACACGGATCCGTCAGTGTAAACAGACCTAGCCGCCACACTTCGCCCGCCCGCCAGCGCTTGTATTCAACGAACTCATACGTATCACGCCTTGTAGACCGTGGCAGCAGTACTTGCACTTTATCCAGAAGCGTATACGCCGAGCCGATGCCGTAGAGCAGCGCTGCTGTCGATCCGCAAAACACAGCATTCGGTTCAACGACCGCAATAGCGGATGCCAGCTGAAAGATGCGATCTTCAACCCCAAGATTATTCCAATAGACCGGATCCGCATACACGTGGTTGTAAAGACGAAGCATGAGCTCTTCCTGCATAAGCTCACGCGCACGGCGTTCATCCCAAGGATCAATTGTTATAAGCAGCTGTCCATCTTGATGAATTCCAACGGCCGAGAATAGCATTCTTGCATATGACTGCGGAAAATGTTTGCCTTTATCGAACATGGCCAACCCCATAACCATCATGGCGGAGAGAATACCATTACGCTATCGCATGCTTCCGTCCGCAGGCCTTGCCAAAAGCTGACCAAAAGCTTGACGCCGCAGGTCAGAGCTTCAAAAAATATTTCCACTCTCGGTAGACGGTCGCTACGACCCTCCCAACGGCATCAAAATCCAACCTTACAAATAGTTGCGGTGAAATACGGACTACATGGGCCATAAAAGCCGAAAAACAGTCCGTATTTCACCGCAACTTAGGAGGGGATGTGGGGTCCCCGGCATGTAAATGAAAACGGCTCTGGCACCAAATGGAGCCAAAGCCGTTAAAACTATCCTATGGAGCGGGCGACGGGAATCGAACCCGCGTCATCAGCTTGGAAGGCTGGGGTTCTACCATTGAACTACGCCCGCAAGATATGGTCGGGACGACAGGATTTGAACCTGCGACATCCTGCTCCCAAAGCAGGCGCGCTACCAAACTGCGCCACGTCCCGAAGGTGTTGAGCAGCTAAGGTCTAAACCTTGCGTGTCCCAAAGCGAAGGAAATTATAGGGGAGACTCCCCGCCTGTGCAAGCATTGATGCCTTAGCTCCTCGAATGTGCGACAAAACGACTATGGAGCAGACCGATCACAAAGGCAACCACGGCAACCGGCGCCCACGCGGCTCCAATGTCCGCAAGCGGCAGCACATCGAACGGCAGCCACGCACCCGCAAAGAACGCATCGCGGACCGAGGTGATCACACTCTGCACAGCAACCACGCCGCCGACCCACACCCACACCTGCGGATGAGCGTCGCAAAAGCCGTGCACCAGGCCCATCAGTACCAGTACGATGGCAACGGGATACAAGGCGTTGAGCATAGGCACCGAGAACATAAGAATCACGTCGAGGCCCACGTTGGAGAGCACGCACGAAAACGCCGCGAACACAAAGGCGAGAATCGCAAAGGGGCGGCGCATGGCCTCCTCGGAAACATCCGCTCCCCCTTCGACCACATACGTCTCGCAGAAGTAGCGCGAGCAGCAGCTGATAAGGCCGATACACACGTTCATGCAGGCGAGGAAGAAGATAGCGAAGACCACGACCGTGCCGGCCAGACCAAAGTGCATGGAGGCCGAGCGGGCAAGGATTGCGGCGCCGTTGGTGGCATCGGGCATCACGGTGCCGAGCTGCATGCCGGCAAGGCCCAAGCCGCAGTAGATGATGGCCATGAGCACGCCGGCGATCACACCGGAACGCGATATCTCAAAAGCGACGCGCTTGTCGTCGGTAACGCCCAGCTCATGGATGGTCTCGGCGATGATGATGCCAAAGGCGAGCGACGCAAGCAGGTCCATGGTCTGGTAGCCGGTCAAGAAGCCCTGCACGGCGGCACCGGCATTGTAGGGGGCCTGCGGCGTGGCAGCCGGTCCCAGCGGCGAGATCACGGCAGCACCCACGACCAGCACGATGAGCGCGATGAGCGCGGGGCCCGTAATGCGGCCGAGCACGCGCGTGATGACACCTGGGCGCAGCGTGAGCACAAACGCGACGACGAAGAACCCGATGGCAAACACCAGACGTGCTGCGCCGAGCGAAACGCCCTCGGGCAGCAGCGGCACCAGCATTTCGAAGGCCGTGGAGCTCGTGCGCGGAATGGCAAGGCACGGGCCGATGGCCAGATACACTGCCGCGACAAAGAACTCGCCAAACTTGGGGTGCACGCGGCCGGCAAGCTCGCGCGCCGTTCCGGCGAGCGCGACGGCGATAAAGCCCATAACAGGCAGACCGATAGCAGCAATCAAAAAGCCGATCATGGCAAGCGGCGTGGCTGTGCCGGCCTGAAGTGCCAGCAGTGGCGGAATAATGAGGTTGCCGGCGCCAAAGAGCATCGAGAACAGGGCGATGCCAACGGTGACGACATGGTCGGAGCGCAGACCGCGCGGGGCGGATGAAGCCATGGGTCCACCTTTCGGGTTGAAACAAAAAATGGGACGGGCAAAAACACCCGTCCCGCAAGTATATACGCTCTAGCAGCTTTAGCAGGCTAAATCGCGCAAAGCGTCGATCGCGGTGTCGACTTCTTCGGTCGTGTTGAAATACCCAAACGAGAAGCGAACGACACCCTGGCGTTCGGTCCCGAGCGCGCGGTGCATGAGCGGAGCACAATGGACACCGGGGCGCGTCGCAATCCCCCACCCTTGCATGAGCGCGTCCGAAATCTCGGCCGAATCGATATCGGCTACGTTGAGCGACACAATCGCAGAACGCGTCGGCTGGTCAAAGGCACCGTAGAGCTTAATCCCCGGAATCTTGCGCACACCGGCAAGGAAGCGATCAGCAAGCGCACGCTCGTGGGCAGCAATCGCCTCGACCCCACCCTGAGCCTCGATAAAGTCGAGACCAGCGGAAAGACCCGCGATGCCATGGCCGTTAAGCGTGCCCGCCTCAAGGCGCGTGGGCCACTCAAGCGGCTGCAGCGCATCGAAGCTGTGCACGCCCGTGCCGCCCATGGCCCACGGAGCCACGTCAATGCCTTCCGCTACGGCCATGCCGCCGGTGCCTTGGGGTCCCATGAGCCCCTTGTGGCCGGTAAAGCACACAACGTCGAGGCCCATAGCCTGCATATCGACATACATCGCGCCGGCAGACTGCGAAGCATCGACGATCATCAGCGCGCCGGCCGCATGCGCGATGGCAGCCACGCGCGCAATGTCGACCGCGTTGCCGGTCACATTGGAGGCGTGCGTCACCACCACGGCACGCGTACCGGGCGTAACCAGCCGCTCGAGCTCGTCGTAGTCGAGCGCGCCGTTCGCGTCGCAGCCCGCATGCTCAACCGTCACACCCTGCTCGGCCGCCAGGCGGTTGAGCGGACGTAGCACCGAGTTGTGCTCGAGCACCGTCGTGACCACGCGGTCGCCGGGGCGCACCACCCCGTTGATGGCGGTGTTGAGCGCCGCCGTAGAGTTGGGCGTAAAGCACACATGGTCCGCCCTCGGGCAACCCAAAAGGCGCGCAAGCTTGGCACGGCAAGCGTGAATCGTACGAGCGGCATCGAGGGCACCAGACGTGGCACCGCGCCCGGCATTGCCGAGCGAACACATCGCCTGCGTCACGGCATCGATGACCGTCTGCGGCTTGTGCATGGTCGTCGCCGCGTTATCCAGGTAGATCATCGCACGACCTCCCACATATCGATCACGGTAAAGCCCTCGATGGGGACGCCCGCCGCGGCAAGCTCGCCGCGCAGCAGGTCCTCATCCGAAGGCAGCGCCTTCCACGCCAGACCGCAGCCGGCAGCGACCTCCCCGGGCACGGGAATCGTTCGCCCGGGAAGGCCACGCTCGATGCACAGGGACTCGCAGCCCATGGCGGCCGCCGTGGTGGGAAACGTGATGACAAGCGCCGGGCGCTTCTCCCTCATGGCAACTCCAACCAATACGCTACGGGCGCACGACGCGCACGGCCTGCTCCATCTTCTCCACGATCACGTACATGTTGGTGACCTCGCCCACGGCAAGCTGGTCTTTAATGCCATAGTGATCGAGACAGGTGCCGCAGGTAAGGATCTCGACGCCCTGCTCTGCCAGGCCCTTCAGGTCATCGAGCACCGGCGAGCCCTCGACGGTGAGCTTGGCGCCGCCGTTGTAGAACAACATGGTCGCGGGCAGCTCCTCCTGCTGCGTCACGGCAAAGATGAAGGCCTTCATGAGCTTGTGGCCCAGCTCGTCGTCGCCACGGCCCATGCAGTCGGTGTAGACGGAAATGACGAGCTTGCCCTTGCCGGCGCTGGCATCACAGAAGGCAGCGCCATCCTGCTCGGGATCGGCCACGGCAACGGCGCCAGAGGTCGCCACGGTCACATGCCACTCGGCGTCAGAAACCTTCTCGACCAAGGCCGTGCAGCCCTTCTCCTGCGCCATCTTGGAGATGTTCTTGACAGCGGTCTCGTTATCGACCGAGGTCACGACGGCGCCCTCGCCATCGAGCTGCTTCAGGGCCTTGAGCGTCTTGACGACGGGCAGCGGGCAGGCATCACCCATGGCATTGACTTCAATTTTGGTAGACATAGTTTTTCCTTTCGAATTAATCGTTTTAGCACAGTGCATAGTTCAATAAACGTGTCGTTAACGGACAACGTGGACAGCAGGACCGCCCGGAACCGGCTCGCACACGCGACCGACGACGACGGCGATACGTCCTTCGGCATGTAAACGACGCGCAAGCTCATCCACATCGGCAGCATGCGCCGCGATAAGCAGGCCACCTGAGGTCTGCGGATCGTACAGCGCATCCAGCATGCCCGGCTCCAGATCCTCGTCGGCAGCCACACGCGGGCCAAAGAAGTCCTGGTTGCGGTAGGAGCCCGCGGGGATAATGCCAAGACGCGCCATGTCGAGCACCTGATCAAAGAGCGGCACCGATCCCGACGCAAGCTCAACTTGCACGCCCGAGCCCTCGGCCATCTCGCACGCGTGTCCGATCAGACCAAAGCCCGTAATGTCGGTGCATCCGTGAAGCTCAAGTCCCTCGGCCAGACGAATCGGCGCCTCGTTGAGGGCGCGCATCGATTCAAACATGGCTGCGGCCTCGTCCTGCTCGATGAGCTCGCCCTTAATGGCCGTGGTGATGATGCCCGAGCCGATCGCCTTGGTCAGCAGCAGAACATCGCCCACACGCGCGCCGCTGTTGGCGAGCATACGGTCAAGCGCGACAAACCCGCTCACGGACAGGCCATACTTGGGCTCGTCGTCGTTGATGGTGTGGCCGCCCGCGATGGAGCAGCCGGCCTCGACGCACTTGTCGGCGCCGCCCGCCAGAATTTCGCCGGCAACCTCAACTCCCAGGCAACTGGGAATGCACAGCAGGTTCATGGCATGGCTCGGTCGCCCGCCCATGGCGTAGATGTCCGACAGCGAGTTGGCCGCGGCAATCTGGCCAAATAGAAACGGGTCGTCGACCATCGGCGGGAAGAAGTCGATGGACTGCACGAGACCCAAGTTATCGCCAACGCGAAAGACGCTCGCATCGTCGGAGGTATCAAACCCCACGAGCAAGTTGTCGTTATGCACATTAGGCAAGTCGCCCAGGACCTGGGCGAGGGCTCCAGGAGCCAACTTAGCGGCTCAACCGCTCGCGGCCGTCATGGACGTGAGCCTAATCTGATCCTTATCCATCGATACCTCCTTTCAAGGTTGCCAACTGCTCCAGTATACGCGCCCAGCAGGCATCCCACGAAACCGCAGATGGGTCAAAGGTCGAAATGGGTTCCGCGAGCGACTGGGCCACGGCGTCTGCCAGTGCATGCTCAAACCGCTGACAATCGCGCGCATCGGGTGTATCGACATCCGTCATGCGCGGCGGCGTTACCCACGTTACGGGCGCGCCTGGCAAGGCGGTCTCGAGCCATGGACGCACGCCGGGCAGATCGGTCATGACGACTTTGCATCCGCAGGCCATCGCCTCGATCGGCACCAGCGGCAGCCCCTCGTAAAAGGACGGCAGCACAAACACCTCGGCCTCGCGATAGGCGCGCACCAGCTCGTCGCGACTCAGACGGCCAGCAAACTTCACTGGCACGGGGGAATCTCCGGAAGCCCGAGCGATGCGCTCATACTCATCCGCATCGCCATGGCCTCCCACCAGTACAAGCCGACTCGGGCGTACCCCACGCGCCGCATCGGAGTCCTCGCCAAAGCGCCCCATCGCGTGTACCAGCGATTCGACGCCCTTCTTAACGCACACCTTGCCCACAAAGACGAGCGACCCGGGAACCTTTGCCATCTGTCCATCGCGGCAAAACACCCGATGGTCATAGCCTGTTCCAATCACATGAACACGCAACGGATCAACGCCATAAACACGCCTGATCATGTCGGCCTGCTCGGCATGAAGCGAAAAGACGGCATCGAGGCAGCGGACCGCCGCGACGATGCGCTCATGGGCGAGTCCATGGGTCAACATCTGCCGAATATCGGTCGAATGGCACACGCCGCACACGGGAATGCCCCGCACGCGCTCCCGCACCAAGGCACACAGCAGATACAGGTGATGGCAGATTATCGCATCAGGCTTAAAGACGGCGATGGCCTGGTCGATCGCCGCACCAAAGGCGCGCTCAAAGGACGCGGCCATCGTGGGCGTCAAGTCGCAATAGCGTGTCGAAGGATACGGCATCACGTCCGACATGCCGCAAATGCAAAACGGCAGCTCGGACGTCTCGAACGGCACCGCAAACACACGCGCGGCGGAATCGAGCTCCCCTTGCGTGTCCCCGGGCGCAGCACCGCACAGCACCGCCGCCTCGTGGCCCGCGGCAATTTGTGAGGCCACCAGTGCAGCGAGATACGTGCCGCTTCCCGTGCTATCGGGTTTTTGGGCCGAGATGTTGAGGATGCGCATGGACCCAGCCCCTTAAGCGAGCGCCTGCGCGCGAATGGCCGCACCGATGGCACCGGCATAACGGGCTTGGGGCGAGGTGGTCACCGGCGACCCCAGTAGCTCGCCCAACCGCTCCACCACGAAGGCGTTCTCGCACAGGCCTCCCGTCAGGTAGTACGGGGCGCCTGCCGCCTGCCCGGCCATGGTCGCCACGCGCGAGACCACGCTGTCGATCACGCCACGCGCAATGTTCTCGCGCGGCTCACCGCGACCGATCAAGCTGATAACCTCGCTTTCGGCAAACACCATGCACATGCTGCTGATCTTGGTGGGCTCACCGGAACGCGCCAGGTCGGCCATCTGCTGCTGGGAAATGCCTAGGCGGTCGGCCATGATCTCCAAAAAGCGTCCCGTGCCGGCGGCGCACTTGTCGTTCATGGCAAACTTGGCCACGCGGCCACTATTAAGCTGAATGACCTTGGTGTCCTGACCGCCCACGTCGATCACGGTGCCGTGGTCGCCAAACAGGCGCACGGCACCGGTGCCGTGGCAGGTAATCTCGGTCACGACCTTGTGCGCATAGGGCACGGCGACACGGCCGTAGCCAGTCGCGATCACGCGAACATCGTCGCCCGTCACGTCATAGCCGGCTGCTGCCAGTGCCTCGCGCAGCCGCTCGGCAGCATCGACCGAGGAGAACCCGGTTGGCTGCACGCACGTCCACGACACCGAACCCTCCCCGTCGACCACAGCAGCCTTAGCCGCCGTAGACCCGATATCGATCCCGATCCCTATCATGGCTCTCTCCCAATCTAAACATCAAAGGTAGCGGCGCGTTCAGGCGCCTTGGCATCCTCCCTCACATGTGACAAAGGGACAGTCCCTTTGTCACATACCGTCACCTACAGGGTTTCGATGAAGGCGGCGATGCGGGTCTCGATCTGGCCCATGTCGCCGTTGCTGTAGTCGGTCTCGATCTTCATATACGGAATACCCGCACCCTCGACGGCCTCCTGCATGCGCGCGCTCTCAACGTTGAAGGTGTGGCAGGCCTGCAGCACGCTCTCTACCACGCCATCGACATGATACTTCTCGCACATAGCCAGCGTGTTTTCCATACGACCGTCGTTGGGCGTCATGACCGAGCAGTTGATGTCCAGGTAGCGGTCGGCGATGGCGCGCAGGATGTCGGGAGCCTCCGGATCGATCATCATGGCCGCCGTGCGCTCGCCCGAGCAGTCGTCCATGCACACGACCACGCCGCCGTTGGACTCAATGGTGCGACCGATCTTGTTGATTACGCCGCCCACTGGGCAACCGGTGATCAGAATGCGCTTTGCATCCGCCGCGACCGGGCGCTCGCCCGCGTCGTAGGCCTCGCGCAGCTTGGCAACCTTTTGCTCCAGCTGCTGCGTATAGGCCTCGATATCAAAGCTGAACGTGCCGGCAAACATGGTGCTCATCAGGTCGACGCCGCTCATGGCAGCCGGCTGGTTGGCCTGCAGGGCGAACATCTCGAGCTGGGCGGCACGCAGGCGATTGCGACGACGGACAGCAGCGCGCAGGTCATCGTCGGTAATCGTGATGCCGTAGAAGCCCTCGAGCTCCTCCTTGAGCAGGCGGCACTCCTCGTACCAGCCTTCACGCTCGTAGGCGCGATCGCGACCCTGCGGAAGATGCAGGATGTGCGTACGCTTGAGCTCGTTGAGCAGTTCGTACATCTTCTTTTTGCCGTCGCAGGTGGTCTCGCCGATAATCATGTCGCTAAAGTACGTAAACGGGCACTTTTGCGAGTAGGCAAAACCGTACGTCGACTTGATGAGCGGACACAGATTTGCCGGCAGCACCTTCTCGGCCTCGGGAATCACCTCATCGGACGTACCGCACAGCGCCACGCTCGCAGCCCCCGCGGCATCGATAATCTCGAGCGGCGTATAGCTGCACAAAAAGCCGACCAGGCGATTACCCGCCTGCTTATAATCCTTAACGCGAATAAACGCCGCCTTGCGCTGCTCGTTGAACTCCTCAAACGTGGACGGCAACGGCTGCTCAATATATTCCGACATATAACTCCTTAACAAACCTTTTAACCAACCAAGGAAACGGCTTTCCCAGGTGCCCGAGGTTGCCGTGAAAGAGAAGCGCCGCGTACTTTGTTGAACGGCAAGATCGGGTGCCTGGGGAAGCCGCCGGGACGGATACCCCTAAATGGTTTCTAAGAACGCCTCAATGCGCGTCTGCAGCTGGCCTGCGTCCTCGCCGGCGTAGTCGGTCGTGATGTGCATGAACGGAATACCGGCCTCCTCGGCGGCCTTCTCCACGGCAAACGACTCCATCTCGTAGAGCGTGCAGAACTGCAGGGCCACGTCGACGATACCGTCGGCATGCAGGTCCTTGGCCATCTGGACAATGTCCTTCATACGCTGGTCGTTGGGCGTAAAGACGGCGCAGTTGATCTTAAAGTAGCGCTCGGCGATGGCATCGAGCATCTCGTCGACCGTCTCACCGGACTCGTCGACTAGGTCCTTGTAGTAGCGCGAACCCGTGCAGGACTCCTCTCCCACCACAACGCCGCCGGCCTTCTCGATGAGGTTGAACAGCTTCCAGTTGGGCACGGCCATGGGCGTACCGGTGTACAGGATGCGCTTGGTCCCCTTGGGCGCCACGCCCTCGCCGTTGGCGACGCGCTCCTCGCACTCGGCAGCCATATCGTTGATGGCGCCGGTCAGACGCGGCGTGTCGTCCATAAAGGCTGCCTGTACGGTCAGCAGGCTATCGAGACCGCTGATAGGCGCCGGGTCGGCAGCGCGCGTGGCAGCGAGACGCTGCAGGGCGCGACGCTTCTCATTGACGGCGTGGATGGCGGCCTTCAGACGCTCAGGCGTAATCGAGACGCCGCACTCTTCCTCGATCTTGGCGGCGAGCTTCTTGACCTCGGCCTTCCAGGTCACGAGCGTCGAATCGTCGTGCACGTTGGGGATATCCATGACGTACATGTTCTTTTGCGTGGCAAAGAACTCGTAGGCCTTCTTCTTGCCGTCACAGGTGTTCTCGCCGACTACCAAGTCACTCGACTCGATGTAGGGGCAAACCTCGCCCAGCTTAAAGCCGGCAAAGCTCTTGATAAGCGGACAGGTGTTACGCGGCAGATGCTCCTCGACCTTGTCCGTTGCCCAATCGGCGCCAGAGCACAGGCCTACAGGAATGCCATCGCAGGCAAGCACGATCTCCTCGGGCACGTACACGCAGAACGAACCAACGATCTTGGTGGCCTCGCCGGCCTCCTTCTTGTCGAGCATCTCCTTAATGCGGCCGCTATGGATGTTGGTGGCCACAAAGTCCAGGTAGGACGTGGACTTGGGGCGATTGTTCTGCGTCAGGAACATATCGCCGTACATCTGGCCCACGGCGCCCAGCAGCATGTCGTGGTCGGCAAGATTCATGCCGAGGCTCTCCCACATCGGATGGAAATCAAATTCTTCAGCCATGACGGTTCCCCTCTCGAACCAAAAACGAATAACAGCGTTATCGATGCACGACGGACGGCGATTGCCCGGCCGTGCTCAAACCCGGAATTTTAGGGAACCTGCTTTGCGGTCGATTATTTAGTTGTTCGTCGTCTCTCCCGGAGCCGTGAACATACCTGCTCATATGCGACTCCGAGCCATATATAGGGCACGCGCGGCAACGCGGCGAATGTATGTCGTCTGCGGCATGTGCGCACCCTCCTTTACAAGTTAAGGTCAACTATATCAACGGTCATCGACCATGCGAACACCGTTGACATTCGTACGACAGCGTCGTGTTCCGTCGTTTAATAAATAATTATCTTTATTGGTAAGAGTTTGTCATCCCTCATTCGGCGAGAGGCAAGAGAAAGCCGTCGAGGCTTATAATCCCCCGACGGCATTACCCGGCGCTATCGACAAACCAAATGGATCCTGCTGGCATCAAAATGCATGCGCAGCGTCTCACCTGTTTGCGGCAGCTCGTCGACAGGCATGCCCACTTTATTGACCTTCCACTGCAGACGCGTGGGCGCATCGGCACGCGGCACGTCCAATAGCACCAAGCGCTCAAAGCGCGAATCGCTCACTCGGGCCACGTGCAAATCGTAGCTGTTGCGACCCCGCTCCGCGCGATTGTCAACATGGAAGTAGCTTGCGCGAATTCCCAGGTACGCCACATTATCGGGAACCTCGCGACCCACGTTAAAGGTCATGCCCCAGTCGAGGGCCTCAACTTCTTCGTCGCCGATCTTGCGCGCCCGGCTTGTGTTCTTGCAGCCCGTCAGGCGCAGCGCCGCCAACGTCTGCGGACGGCGAACCACGTCCTCGATGGAGCCGATCTCCTCAACATGCCCGTCGTGCATCACACAGATGCGTTGGCACAAGCGGCACGCTTCATCGATGTCGTGGCTCACGTAGAGCACGGTACGGTTACAAACGTCGAACAGGTCGAGTATGTTCTGCTCAAGGGCGCTTTTGAGGTACGCATCGAGCGCGCTCATGGGCTCGTCGAACATAAAAATGCCCGGATGCGCCGCCACCATGCGCGCAAGCGCCACACGTTGCTGCTGACCGCCCGATAGTCGCGCGGGATAGCGGTCGGCAAAGTCGGCCAGACCGAAAATACCCAGATAGCGCTCGGCGAGCTTTTTGCGCGCGGCGGCGTCGCCCGCGCCCTTTACACCGGCGCATACGTTATCGGCCACCGTCATGTTGGGGAACAGCTGATAGTTTTGGAACAACAGGGCGCATTTTCGCTCCTGGGGCGACAGGTTGATGCCCGCCTCCGAGTCAAAAAAGGTCACGCCGTTGACGACGATCTTGCCCTCGTCGGGTGTCTCCACACCGGCAATGCAGCGCAGCGTGCAGCTCTTGCCGCAACCTGAGGCACCGAGCAGCGCCACACGCTCCTCGCCGGCCTCAAGCTGCATGTCGAGCATAAACCCGGGATAGTGCTTTTTGATATCCAAAACGAGTGACATGACCTATCGACCTCCCTGCGGTGCCGCATCATCGCGCATGAGCTCGGCCAGCGCCTCGCGATCGATACGCAAGGCATCGCCGCCCGCCGGGTCGAGCGAATCGCCCTGTCCGGTGAGATCTTTGGCCTGCTTACGCTCCGCACGGGAAAGACCCCGTTCGCGGTACTTTTGCGAATGAGCGGTGTACATGTTGATGAACAGGATGACTAGGAAACTGAACACGATCACGACGGCGACCCAAAAGAGGGCCACCGAGGTGTTGCCGCCCATCCACTCAAAGTAGATGGCGATGGGGATGGTCTGCGTAATGCCGGCGTAGTTGCCCGCAAAGAACAGGGTGCAGCCAAACTCGCCCATGGCACGCGCGAAGGCGAGCACCGTGCCGGCGGCGATGGAGGGCCAGCCGAGCGGCATCATAAGCTTGGTGAAGATGCGACGCTCGGACCAGCCCAGCGTGCGCGCCGCATCGAGCATCTGCGTGTCGAGGCTCTCGAAGGCTCCGAGCGCCGTACGGTAGACCAGGGGAAACGACACCGCGACGGCCGAAATGACCGCCGCGGGCCAGGTAAAGACGATCGAGACGCCGTGCGCGATGAGCCACTGGCCCACCCCGGTCGAGCGGCCAAACAGCATGAGGAGCAGAAAGCCGCAGACCGTGGGCGGCAACACCATGGGGATGGTAAAGACCGAGTCGAGTAGACCCTTGATGCGACTCGAGGTACCCATAGTCTTCCACGCGGCGAACAGGCCCAGCGCAAAGGAGATCAACAGGGCAAGGCCGCTCGTTTTTACGGACACCCAAAACGGTCGATAGTCGATGTCGCCTAAAAAGGAGGCCAGTGAGGTCAAGGGCCCCTGCTCATTCCGCAACACGACAGACGATGCTTCTACCATTTGAGCGCTATCAAGCCAACGCGCGCCGCCCTTGGCATCACCCGAGGCTGATGCAATCACCACATAGCGGTCCCCATCCGCACCGCGCTCGTCAAAGCTATAGGTATACCCACCGGCATCAAACGTTGTTTCCGCCGTGACATACCAAGGAAGATCCACGTCCCCTAACTGCGCACCCCCCATGCAGTTTGCGCTGTCGAGCTTACAGACGAGGGCCTTGAGACCCGATACGCACTCGTTGTCCTGCGGATCCAATCCATACTTCTCGACCGCCTTGGGCGATATCCACACCACAACGCGATCGGCAGCAGGCGCCACTACAAGGTCCACGTCCTCGTCAACGGGAAACCGGTAGCCCTCAGGCTGGCCCTCCATGGTACGGGCGGTCCCCTTGGCCAACCGCTCAAAACCCTCGATCCCATAGGAAAGCCCATGAGCGGTCGCAGCAACCTGGGCCCCGTCCTCAGTGTCCCCAGCAAACGCAAATCCCGGCACCCAGCAAAGCGCGAAGGTCAAAGCACAGGCGACAAGCATGCGGAATCTATTAAGCACGAAAAGCTCCAAGCGAATACAAGGACGGAGTGAAACACAAAACGATGGAATTATCGCGCCAAGCCGTACTACTCGGAAAGCTCAAAGCCGTACTTGGCCCAAATCTTCTGGGCTTTCTTGTTGGTCAGGCAAAAGTCGATGAACGCCTTGGCCTCGTCGGCATGCTCAGAGCTATCGGCGACAGCACCGGGATACACGATGGGCTTGTGCGAATCCTCGGGGCACACGAAGGCCTCCTCGATGCCGTCGTAGCGAAAGATATCGGAGCTGTAGACAAAACCAGCCACGCAGTCGCCCGTAGAAACGTAGGCGGCAGCGGTGCCGACCTTGTCGGCCAGGGCCACCTTGTCGGCAATCTCAGGCGCGTACTCGCCGTCATCACCCTCGGTGCCGGTGTAGAGGCCCACGGAAGCCAGCGCCTGGTTGGCGTACTTGCCGGCGGGGACGGTCTTGGCGTCGCCAATGGCGATCTTGCCGTCCAGGTTCGCGACGTCGGCGATGGCCTCGACCTTGGTGTCGGAGTCCTCGGCGCGAATGATCACGAGGTCGTTGACGAACATATCCTCGCGGGTATCGGTATCGATGAGCTCAGCGGTCTCAGCGTCATCCATGGTGCCCTTGGAAGCAGTGATGAGCACGTCGACCGTGGCGCCGGCACGCATCTGCTCAACGAGGTCGCCGGAGGCTTTAAACTGCGTATCGGCAAAGGTGGTGCCGGTCTGGTCGGTATAAAGCTCCTGAACCTCGGGCAAAGCCTTCTCGAGCGAGTTGGCGGCAAAGACCTGCAGCTCGACAGCCTTCTTGGAAGATGCCTTAGCAGAACCGGCATCAGATCCGGCCGGCTCGGACGTCTTGTTGCTCGAGCAGCCGGCAAGACCAAGGCCGGCAGCGGTGACAGCAGAAAGCGAGACGAATCCGCGGCGAGAAACCATATCAAACATATTCAACCCTTTCGAACGCTACGCCCGGGCACCCCGCCGCAGGCTTTATTCTGTTTTTAGATTATACTTTCGCGCGAATAATGATAGTGAGAAATTATTCTCGTCAGAGAATATAGTTTCGAGTTGCCGTACACCTCGGCGTCGCTTCGGTGGAAAACAAAAGCGGAGCAGCCGTTCAGGTCGCCCCGCCGCAGGTAAACCGCTTAGTTGGTATGTCCGCCGCCCGCTGTCATCTGAGCCGCATGCTCCAGCTGGTCCGCTATGGCCTCCCAGCTTTCGCGGGCGGCCTTTGTAGAACCGGGAAAGTTTACGACAAGTGTATGACCTCGTTGCATGCAAATAGCGCGCGAGAGCATGGCGCGGCGCGTCTTGGTCATCGAGTACGCGCGAATCGCCTCGGCAATACCCGGCACATCGCGGTCGCAGACGGCACGCGTCGCCTCGGGCGTCACATCGCGCATCGAAAGCCCCGTGCCGCCGCAGGTGAGCACGACATTGGCGTGGCACTCATCGGCGGCTTCCACAATGGCGTCACCGATCTCGCTGGCGTCGTCGCGCACGACCACATGCGAGGCGACCGTCCAGCCCTGCGCCACGATGAGCTCCTCGAGGGCAGCGCCCGCCTCGTCCTGGGCAAAGTCGCGCGTATCCGAGCACGTCACGATCGATATCTTCAACTCCATAGCGTTCCTCCTATAGCACCGTTCCCTCGGGCAGGTCGACGCGCACAACGTCCACGGCATCTCCCACCTTGAGCTCGCACGGTCCTTCGTCAATACGCAACAGGCAGTTCGCACGCTGCATAGTTCCAAGCAGCGCCGAGTTCTGCGTCTTGGCCTCGGTCACCAACAATTCACCGGTCTCGGGGTCGCGCAAAACCGTGGCGCGATCGAAGAAGCGTCGGTCCTGGCGCTTCTTCACGCCGTGTGTGAGCGTCGCCTGCTGCACGGGACGCACGCCCTCGGAAAAGCCGCGCATCTTGCGAATCGCCGGGCGGGCGAGCATCTCGAAGCCCACATACGCCGCCGCGGGATTGCCCGAAAGCCCCAAATATGGCTTGTCCCCAAGCAGACCAAACGTGATGGCTTTGCCCGGACGCATCGAGATGCGATCGAACAGCACCTCGCCCTCGCGCCTGACCAGCGCCGTCACATAGTCGTAATCGCCCGAAGAGGCGCCGCCGCTCGTAATGACAAAGTCGCACTCCTGCACGGCACGATGAACCAGCTCGGCAATCGCCTGCTCATCATCGGGCGCAATGCCAAAGAACACCGGGTCGGCGCCGGCATCGAGTGCCTCGGCCATTAACGCCGAGGAGTTGGAATCGCGAATCTGCCCGCGCGCCGGCAGCTCACCCGGCGCGACCAGCTCCGTGCCCAGCGAGATAATGCCCACGCGCGGAGCGGCATGGACCTTCGCGCTCGCGTAACCGGCGCTTGCCAGCAGGCCGGCGCCGGCCGGAGCCACTACCTCACCGGCGCGCATCACGACGTCGCCGGCATGGGCCTCCTCGGCGGCAGAGCGAACGTTCTCCCCCACCTTGGCCGGCGCCGAGAACCTCACACGCGAGCCCCCGTTGCCGTCACCGTCGAGCACATCGACGATCTCGTATTTCACCACGGCATCGGCACCTTCGGGTACCGGCGCGCCCGTCATGATGCGGACCGTCTCGCCCGCGCCGATTACGCCCTCAAACACATGTCCCGCAGCCTCGTGTCCGATAACGTCGAGCGTCACCGGCGCCTCGCCAGACGCCTGCGCCAAGTCCGCCGAGCGCACGGCATATCCGTCCATAGCACTGTTGGCAAACGGCGAGATGTCGATGTCGGCCACCGCGTCCTCGGCCAAGGGAAGACCGGTGGCCTGCCACACGGGAATCTCGACGAGATCGGTCGGAGCAACATGCGACAGGATAATCGACTGTGCGTCCTCCAGCGGAATGAGTTTCTCTGCCATATGCACCTCTTAATGCCACGGCGCACAACACGGGCGCCGATTCTTTATGCTTGTCTCAGTATAATCCCCCGACGCACGACCGCGACTCGGCCTATATCCGCAAATACACCTGTCGGTTGCAGGCCGCGAAACAGAATGGAAACCAACCCATCGGCTCGTCGCGTTTACCGCGTTTTATAATGCTTGCGTTGCAACCTAAAAGAGGAACGTATGACTCATAACGACAAACCCGAAAGCGCAAACGAAGCGCAGGATCATTCCCAGCCGCTCGACGAAGGCGGTTTTTTCTCCCTGAACGACGTCATCACGGCAGGCAGGCATCAGCTCACCCGCTCCGAGCACCTCTTGGCTGCCGACACGCGCCGCAACGCCCGCAACCTACTCGCGAGCGCCAAGTTGCTCGCACTCGTCATCATTGTCTCGCTCGCCATGGGCGTTGCCGCCTGGGCGTTTTTGGCCTCGTTGAATATCGCGACCGACTATCGCGAGCACCATGCGTGGATTTACACGCTTCTTCCCGTTGTGGGCGTTGCCACCGCATGGGTGTACAAAAACCACGGTCTTGCCGCCAAACGCGGTAACAACCTGGTCATCGACTCCGCTCTGGGCACCCGCCTCATCCATATGCGCATGGCCGTCCTCACCTTCGTCTGCTCCACGCTCACGCACCTAACGGGCGGATCGGCCGGTCGCGAGGGGGCTGCGGTGCAGATCGGCGGCACCATCGCCAGCAACATCTCGAGCCTCGCCCACCTCAAAAAGCATGACCACCACGACCTCATGCTCGCCGGCATCTCGTCGGCCTTTGGCGCCGTATTTGGCTCGCCCCTTGCCGGAGCTTTCTTTGGCATGGAGATGTGCTTTATCGGCAAGATCGACTACACCGCGGGCATCTACTGCCTGGTCGCCTCGTTTACCGGCTACTTTACATCACTCGCCCTGGGTACCGAGTACGAAGCGAATGTCATCGCCAGCGTTCCCGCCATGACGCCCAAAACGGTCGTCATCGTTGTTATCAGCGCCATTATCTTCGGTCTGACGGCACGCCTCTTTGCGTGGTCGGTTCGAACCGTCAAGAGCCTGTACGGTCGCTTTATCACCAATTACCTCGTTCGCGCACTTATAGGCGCACTCGTGGTTTTGGCCGCCTATGC
>CABSMS010000042.1 GCA_902478885.1 uncultured Collinsella sp.
AGGCTATTCGTCGGCAGCGTCATATGTGTATAAGAGACAGGCCTTTCACTGAGGGGCGGCACCGACTCGCTGCTCGAGGTCGAATCGGGCTCCAACGACCCCGTCGCCTACATGCTCACCGCCGTGCTCGCCACACTCGCGGCCGGCGGCGACATCAACATTCCCGCACTGCTGGCCAAGCAGATTATCCTGGGCGCGGGCCTGGGCCTTGCCATCGGCTGGGCGGCGGGCCGCCTGATTGAACGCGCGCACGCAACGGCCGAGGGCGCGCAGACCATCTTTTTGTTCGCCGTGGCGATCGTCGCATACGCGCTACCAAGCTATCTGGGCGGCAACGGCTTTTTGGCTGTATACCTGGCCGGCATTGTGCTGGGTGCCAGTGACATCACCGGCAAGGTCGAGATGGCGCACTTCTTTGACACTCTCACCGAGATGGCCGAGATGGCCATCTTCTTTTTGCTGGGCCTGCTCGTCACACCCGCACGCCTGCCGCAAATGCTGCTACCGGGCCTGGCACTCATGGCATTTATGCTCTTTGTGAGCCGCCCCATCGCCGTAGGCATGCTGCTGGCGCCGTTTAGGACGAACCCTCGCCAGATCGCGCTCGTAAGCTGGGCGGGTTTGCGCGGCGCCGCTTCGGTCGTGTTTAGCCTCTTTGCCGTGGTAGCCGGTGTTCCCGGCGGTCACGACCTGTTTGACCTGGTGTTTGTGATTGCCGTGTCGAGCATTGTGGTGCAGGGCTCGCTGCTGCCGGCGGTGGCCAAGAAGCTCGATATGATCGATGCGGAAGGCGATGTGCGCCGCACTTTTAACGACTACCGCGACGAGGACGGCATGTCGTTCGTCAAGCTCAAGGTAGGCGCTGGACATCCGTTTGCCGGTCGCTCGCTCGCCGACATTGGCAGCGCCACAGACATGCTCGTGGTCCTGGTGCTGCGCGATGGCGCGCACCCGGTGCTGCCCAACGGCGATACTGTAATTGAGGAAGGCGACCTTCTGGTCATGGCAGCGCCGACGTTTGAAGAACGTGCCGAGGTTACGCTGCGCGAGGTCACCGTGACTCCCCACGGTCGCCTGGCCGGCCAGCGTCTGCGCGATGTGCCGCAAGGCAAGCATCCGTTTATTGTGGTGATGCTCAAGCGCGACGGCCAAACGATCATCCCCGATGGCAACACCCTAATATACGCCGGCGACGAAGCCGTCATCGCCACACTGGCGTCGTAGTGACCAGGAGGTAGCCAATTTGCGACGAAGAGATCGAGCGCCTAGAGAACCTCATGCCTTCGCTCGCTGATTTGGATTTGCCTGAGGAGTAAAGCACCCCTCCCCCATGTAACCATCCTGTAAATCATAGCGGCGCACTCGAGTTTTACCGTGATGCGGTCGCGCCTGGCGCTCCACTGTGCTAAAGTATCCCGAACGTCCAAACGACTACGAGGGAGACTAGAAGATGGCACGTGTGCACAACTTCTCAGCTGGCCCGGCCGCGCTGCCTACAAGCGTGCTTGCCGAGATCGCCGACGAGATGATGGACTACCGCGGTTGCGGCATGTCCGTGCTCGAGATGAGCCATCGATCTAGCATGTACCAGCAGATCATCGACGACGCCGAGACAACCCTGCGTCGCCTGCTGAGCATCCCCGACAACTACCGCGTCCTGTTTTTGCAGGGCGGCGCCACGCTGCAGTTTGCGGGCATCCCCATGAACCTCATGTGCCGCGGCCGCGCCGGCTACATCGTGACCGGCAACTTTGCCAACAAGGCATACAAGGAGGCCGCCAAGTACGGTGAGGCCGTGCTGCTCGCGAGCTCCGAGGACACCAACTTCGACCGCATCCCCGACATGGCCGACATCAACGCGCGCATTGCCACCGAGGCCGCAGGCGACGGGCTCGACTACGTCTACATCTGCCAGAACAACACCATCTTTGGCACCATGTACCACGAGCTGCCCGCTTGCGGCGACGTACCGCTGGTCGCAGATGTCTCGAGCTGCTTTCTGTCGCAGCCGCTCGATGTTGAGCGCTACGGGCTCATCTACGCCGGCGCGCAGAAAAACGCCGGCGCCGCGGGCGTGACCGTGGTTATCGTGCGCGACGACCTCATCGCCGACGGCCCCGCCTTTGCGCAGACGCCGCAGTACATGGACCTTAAGACCCAGGCCGCCAAGGGCTCCATGCTCAACACGCCCAACACCTTTGGCATCTACGTGTGCGGCAAGGTGTTCCGGTGGGTCGAGGAGACCGGCGGACTTGCCGCCATGGCCGAGCGCAACTGGGCCAAGGCCAACCTGCTCTACAACCTGCTCGAGAACAGCGAGCTGTTCCACGGCACCACGCAGGAGGACAGCCGCTCCATCGCCAACGTCACCTTCCGCACCGGCGATGCCGACCTCGACGCCGCCTTTGTCGCAGGCGCGGCCGAGCATCAGATTCAAAACGTCAAGGGCCATCGCCTGGTGGGCGGCATGCGCGCCAGCGTCTACAACGCCGTAACCATGGAAGACGTGCAGGCACTGGCCTCGTACATGAAGGACTTCGAAGCGCAGCGTAGTTTGAGCCCGCGATCTAACTAGCCCGCAACGCGCGGGCCGACCAGCCACTTCAAACCACCTGTTTAAACCAAACCTGCTAAGGAGTTTTTCCATGCGTAAGATTAAGACCATCGACGACATCACCAAGGACGGCAAAGTCGAGTTTGGCGAGGGGTACGAATTTGTGAGCACCGCCGAAGAGGCCGACGCCATCCTGATGCGCTCGACCGACCTGCACGGCTACGAGCTGCCCGAGGGCATCCGCGCTATCGCCCGCTGTGGCGCCGGCGTCAACAACATCCCCGTCGAGGAGTACGCCAAGAAGGGCGTCGTCGTCTTTAACTCCCCCGGCGCCAACAGCAACGCCGTTAAGGAACTCGTCCTAGGCATGCTGGTGCTCTCGAGCCGCGGCGTGGTGCAATCGATGAACTGGGTGCGCGACAACGCCGACGACCCCGAGATTCAGGTCGATGCCGAGAAGGCCAAGAAGGCCTTTGTGGGCCGCGAGCTCAAGGGCAAGCGCATCGGCGTCATCGGTCTGGGCAACGTAGGTTCCAAGGTCGCCAACGCCTGCGTCGACCTGGGCATGGACGTTTACGGCTACGACCCGTTCATTTCCGTCGAGCACGCGTGGGTGCTGAGCCGCGAGGTGCAGCGCGTGGGCACGCTCGAAGATCTCTGCCGCGGCTGCGACTACCTCACCGTGCACGTGCCCAGCAAGGCCGACACCATCGGCATGATCAGCACCGAGCAGATTAACCTGCTGGCACCCGACGCCGTGCTCATCAACTACGCACGCGAAACCATCATTGACGAGGACGCCGTCGACGCTGCCCTGCGCAAGGGCAAGCTGAGCTGGTTTAGCTGCGACTTTGCCACGCCCAAGACCGTCAAGATGCCCAACACGTTTATCACCACGCACTCGGGCGCCGGCACTGGCGAGGCCGAGGCCAACTGCGCCGATATGGCCATCAGCGAGCTCAAGGATTACCTGGAGAACGGCAACATCGCGCATAGCGTCAACTACCCCGCCTGCAGCATGGGCAAGGCGCGCGCCGCAAGCCGCATCGCCTGCCTGCACGCCAACGTGCCCAACATGATCGGCCAGATCACGGCCATTCTCGCCAAGGACAACGCCAACGTGCAGCGTATGACCAACGAGTCCGCTGGCGAGAACGCCTACACCATGTTCGACACCGACGAGCACCTGGACAGCAGCACCATCGAGGCGCTCAAGCAGATTCCGTCGATGTATCGCGTGCGCGTAATCAAATAGCGCCGGCTGATCTGACGGGCAGTTCCCCATGTGGCCTGCCCGTCACTGACATTGAATGCCCGCGGGGACGCCTTTCGCACGAGAGGCGTCCCCGTTTTTGTGAGCCCTCCATTAAATGCACCGAGCCGCTTCTTGGCATACAATCTGTATGTTGACCTAACTATCTGTGAGGTGCCTATGGTTGATACAGATTTTGCTTGGCGGCTTACGCAAGGGCTCGTGCGGATCGACAGTTCCGACCCAGGTGCGTATGAGGGCGAGATTGAACGCTATATCAAAGCGTTGGTTGAGGAACAGTTGGCGCAGCTGAGCCATCCGGTACTCGATGCCGTGCAGATTGCAGAGCTCGAAGTACTCCCCGGGCGCCGCAACCTTATGGTCACCGTGCCGGGACTGAGCGACGAGCCACGGCTCGTCTATATCTGCCATATGGATACCGTTACGCTGGGCGATGGCTGGGACGCGGACATTCCGCCGCTCGGAGCGATCGTGCGCAACGATAAACTCTATGGCCGCGGCGCCTGCGATATGAAGGGTGGCCTGGCCTGCGCCATTGCCGCACTGGTCCATACGCTCGAGCGCGTGGCGGCAGAAGGCGAGCTACCCCGCCGTGGCTTCTCACTCATTTGCTCGGTCGACGAGGAGGACTTTATGCGCGGCTCAGAGGCCGCGATCGATGCCGGCTGGGTCGGCTCGCGTGAATGGGTGCTGGACACCGAGCCCACCGACGGACAGATCCAGGTGGCGCACAAGGGGCGTACGTGGTTCGAAATTGAAATGACTGGCGTGACGGCGCATGCGAGCCAGCCCTGGAAGGGCGCGGATGCCGTCGCCGCCATGGCCGAGGTCGTGTGTTCGCTCCGTCGCGCGTTTATGGCGCTGCCCGCGCACGATGAACTGGGGCCTTCGACCATCACGTTTGGCCAAATCGAGGGCGGATATCGCCCCTATGTCGTGCCCGACCGCGCCAAGGTCTGGGTCGATATGCGCCTGACTCCGCCGACTGATACGGCCGTCGCGAAGCGCATGGTAGAGCAGGCCATCGCCGGCGCCGAAGCCGCGGTCCCCGGTTGCCATGGCAGCTACACCGTGACGGGCGACCGCCCCGCCATCGAGCGCGACCCGAACTCTCCCCTTCTAGCAGCGCTCAAGCGTGCCGCCGATGACGTGACGGACGCGGACACGACCGTCGGCTTCTTTACCGGCTACACCGACACCGCCGTCATTGCCGGCAAGACAGGTAACCGCAATTGCATGAGTTACGGTCCCGGGTCGCTCGCGCTCGCGCACAAGCCCAACGAATATGTGCCCCACGCCGATATCGTTCGCTGCCAGAACGTGCTCATCGCGCTCGCCGATAACGTGCTCTGGGACGCGAGTGGCCAAGTTGGGGCATAATAAGCCGCGAACAAACCGACTCGTGCGTTAGGACCGCCCATGAAAGCACTTCCGTTTCCCTGCATCCGCCCGGCTCAGGACCGCGTGCTCGAGGCGCTGCCTGCAATGGGCAGCGTCTTGAGCGGCAACGATGCTCTGCGCGGAGCCCTTGCCGATGGCCTGATGCTCAAGGACCCGGGTGCGGCATACTACGTGTACGAATGTTCGGGGGAGCCGGGGCGCGTAACAGGTGTCGTGGCGATCTGCCCGGTTAACGTGCTGACGGGTAGCGACGAGGCCGCCGCCGAGAGCGTCGACGCACTCGCCGCCGCGCGCGCGATCGCCGAGCTTAAGGTGCAGCCGCGCCCCGTGTCGCTCTCCTACGAGGCGTCGCCCGTCATGGATATCATCCTGGGCGCCGCCAAAGAGGGCGCGTCGCTCTACGCCGTCACCGACCCCGCGGGCATTACGCACCGCGCGTGGGAGGTCAAGCGCGAGGACGCCGTCGGGGCCATCCGCGCTATGCTCGACCAAGCACCGGAGCCGGCACTGGCCGACGACCCCGCCTACGCCGCCGCTCTGACCGGGGCGTCGCAGCTGCTGGCCGATGAGGCCCGTGCCGCCGGAACGTACACCGGCAAGGAGCCGTTCAACTTTACCGTTGCCGTGCTCTTCCCCGCAGCGCAGGTCAGCGGCGCCGCGCCGCAGGTTCCGACAGGTCTGCTCACGCACCAGGTCGCGCGGTTCTAGCAAGACCAGACCACCCAGCACAAAAATCGGCAGCTCAACAAACAGGGGGCGGAGATGCAGCAGGTACATGCATCTCCGCCCCTTTTGCGTCGAGAAGTTATGCCGGCGACCCGTGCCGCCGCGCTCGCGTTATCCGCGCTGCGGACCTGCAATAGCCACAAGCGGTTCAAGCCCCAGCTCGCGCGCGTAATCCTCCTGCGTAAAAATCTCAATCAGCTCAAACGTACCGGTCTCGTCGTCAAACACGAAATGTAGCACCGAGCAGTTGCCCGGCACACGATCGCGCTCGTCGGCCGCCGCACCCTTCACGTGGTCCATGAACTCCTTGATGGCCGATCCGTGGCTCACCGCAAGGACGCACTCGTGGTCCGGGCGTCGCATAAGCTCGGTCAGCGTCGCCACCATGCGCTCGCGCACCTGCATCTGGCCCTCGCCGCCAAACTGGCGGTAGAAGTCGCGCCATGGGCGCTCGGGCATGAGCACCACGCGCTCAGCCTCAAAATCGCCAAAGAACCACTCGCGCAGACCGTCTAGGCGCTCGTAGGTAAGACCCGGCCACAGGTTGGCGATGGTCTGCTCGGTGCGGTGCAGCGACGAGGTGTAGGCGTGGTCGGGCCCAATGCCGCGTGCGCGCAAAAACATGCCGGCACGCGCCGCCTGATCGCAACCCAGCTGCGTGAGCGGCGAGTCACTCCAACCCTGAATGATGCGCTTAAGGTTGAATATTGTCTGCCCATGACGAACCAGATACAGGTCTTTATTCATAGGGGTCCTTTCGTTCGTTACCAATCAAGGAGCGAAAACGCCCCGTCGCAATAGCCAAAATGAAGCACGGCTCCGTTGTCGGGTAGCTCTCCCCTGCCAGTCACATACTCAAGAAACTCCTGGCAGGCTGAGCCGTGGGAAACCGCCAGCACGCAGTCGTGCTGCGGCCTGGCCATGATGCGCGACAGCACCGCGACCATACGCGACTGGAGCTGCACTTCCGACTCGCCGCCAAACGCGACCGGATAATCACCCCAGGGCTGCGGCGGCATATCGCGATTTGATGTACCCTCCAGCGAGCCCAAATGCCACTCGCGTAGGTCATCGACCAGCTCTATCGAGCGGCCCTCACCAGCAATTAGCTCAGCCGTACGCCGCGCCCGGCCCAACGGGGAGGAATACACACGGTCAAAGGTCACGCCACGCGCCTCAAACGCCGCGCGCGTCGCCAGCGCCTGCTCGCGCCCGCGCGCCGTAAGCGGCGAATCGTGCCCACCTTGCAAAATATTCTGCACATTGAGCTCAGTCTGCCCATGCCGCACCAAATACAAATCTGCCACACGCCCTCCTCTCGCACCACCGCAAAGGGGACAGGTACCTTTGTGGTGGTTTACCGCCGGATCACACCGCGGCGACGCTCAACTACACCAGCACGTCGGCGAGCGAACGCTTGGGTACGTGGTGCACCTGCACCTCGTCGCGCCAATAATTGATGGAGCCGTCGGGGTTGGAATCGATCGCATCGATCACCTGCGTCTCGGCCGGAACGCCAAAAGCCATGATCAGCTTAAGCTCATACTTGTCGTTATCGAGCCCCATGGCATCGATCGCGTGGGGCGTAAAGGCCTTGAACATGCAGGCTGCCACCTCGGGCGTGGCGCTGCGGGCGGCGAGCATCATCGTCTGCGCGGCAATACCCGTGTCGACCTCGGTAATGGGAGCGGCGGGCTTGCCCGGAACGGCGCGATCGGTCAGAATCGCGATGTAGCCGGTCGGGCGCTCGCCCTCGGCAGGACCCGGCCAATCCTTAAGCGCGCCAGCCCATGCGAGCTCGTCAAATACACGCGCGCAATCCTCGGCGCCGCTCACCACATGAAGACGAAGACGCTGAGCATTGGCGCCGCAGGGAGCCAGGTGCGCCAGTTCCGCCAGCTCGAGCAAAAACTCGCGCGGCATGCGCATGGACTCGTCAAAGCGGCGGCACGTACGGGCACGACGAACCAACGCATCAAACGCGTCCAGGCCGAGCTTTTCGCAACCTTGCTTTGCCATCGATTCGACACTCGACGGTGCCTCGGGAACTGCTTCGTTCATAGGGACCCCCAATACAAGCCAATTGTCCTTAGGAAAATCTAACCTAAAACGTAGGCAATAACGAACAGGGCTGCAATGTTCTACACCTGTTGAATAGAAAATCGCAACGTGGGGAACAACGGGAACAATTCGGGACCTTTGGGTTACGTTTCGCCCTCCCCGACCCATACGCCAGCGCCTTTAGGCGATACTGGTTGTAACGATCAAGGCTTACGCCGCACGGAAAGGAGACATTATGGGCATCTTTAAGAACGATGACCAAAAATCGAGCCAGTTTGGATTTGACGAGAAAAGCATGGCGGGCAAAGCCGTCAAGGCCGTACGCTGGATCTACGCCATCACGGGCGTCTTGGCGCTCATTGCTGGTATCGCGCTGCTTTTTGCACCCGCCAAATCCCTCGTCTTCCTAACGACCGTCTTGGGCTTCTACTTTGTGATCACGGCCGCGATCAGGCTGTTTACCGCTGTTTTCGAGCCGCTGCTGCCCACCGGCTGGCGCGTGACGAGCATCATCTCCAACCTACTCATTATCTTGGGCGGCGTCATAATCCTGCGCAACCAGGCCTTCTCGACCGCGACGCTCACCACGATGGTGGTTATCGTGGCCGGCTTTGGCTGGATTGTCGAAGGTGTCATGTCCATTCTGGAGTCCGAGCTTTCGTCCAACCGCGCCCTCGCCATCCTGAGCGGCGCACTCTCCATCATCGCCGGCATGTTCGTGTTTATCTATCCGCTGTGGTCGGCCAAGATGCTCGTCATCTTTAGCGGCGCCGCACTGCTGGTGTTTGGCGTAACGCTGATTGTTCGCGCTGTTCAATTTGGCAAACTGGTGCACTAGATGCCGCGAACGCTCTTTATTGATGCCGACGCCTGCCCGGTCACGCGCGAGTCGATTGACTGCGCGCGGCGGGCGGGCGTCGCCGTTGTTATCGCCGGCAACAGCACGCAAAACCTGGAACGGCACATTCGCCGCGACGACCCGCGCGATGCCGAGCACGCGCGACGCGGATTTTGGGTCACGACGCTCGACGTGAGCGTGGGCGCCGACAGCGCCGACTTTGCCATTGTCGAACGCCTGCAGGCGGGCGACGTGGTCGTGACGCAGGACATTGGCTTGGCGAGCATGGTGCTCGGGCGCGATGCCGCCGCCATCGGTGTGCGCGGGCGTGTGTACGACAAAGCGACCATCGACATGCAGTTGTTTATTCGCCACGAGGAAAAGAAGGTACGCCGCGCCGGCGGACGCACTCGCGGACCGGCGGCATTTACCAGCGAAGACCGGGCTCGCTTTAAGCGCAACCTCACCGAGCTGCTGCACTAACCAAGGTAGATTTTTGGGACATGCCTAAAAATCTACCTTTTTGTTTTAGAGATTGACGCACATCCAACGCCCAGGTCATGGCGGTAGGTTTTACGGCATGCCCCAGTTTTTACGGCATGTCCCAAACATCTACTTAGAGGCCAAAGGCAGAAAGGATAAGACCCCAGCCCGTGCCGATAACGTACATCATAATCAGGAACACGACGTTTTCGCGGGCGCTGCGGTTGGTGCGGAACAGCACCAGGTAGCCCACGCCGGCGGAGATAAGCGTGCCGGCGAGCATCGGTGCCAGCTGTAGCGCGCCCTCCAGGTACAGCTGCGTAATGACCACGCTCGCCGAGCAGTTGGGGATCAGGCCGACAAGCGCCGAGCCCAGGACAGCAAGCGTCTCGTTGCCGCGCAGGAACTGCTCGATTGCGGACTCGCCGAACGTCTCGAGCACGGCGACCAGAATCAGCGTCACCAGAAAAATGAATACCGAGACCTGGACGGTATGCGAGATCGCGCTGCGGATGATCGACAGGACAGGCGTCCCTTCGTGGGAGTGACCGTGGTCGTGCCCATGGCCGTGGTGGTGCTCATGCTCGCCCGTGTGACCGTGGTCATGGCTGTGTCCGTGGTCGCGCTCGTGTTCATCTTCATCATCATCGCAACCGCAATGGTCGCGCTCGCACAGCTCATGGATGTGATCGGCGCTCACGCCCGCCTCGGCCACCTCGTCGATGATGTCACCGCCGCTGTGGTCGTCATGCGCGCAGTTAACGTGCGCCGGATTGACAGTGGTCCCCAACACGGTACGACGAATCGCCGCATGCGCGCGGGCGTTACGACGCAGGCCGCGAATGGCGGCATCTACGATAAAGCCCGTGACCAGTGCGATCAGCGCTTTCGAGGCCAAAAGCATCGCCATAGTCTGCACGGGAACCTGCTCGGCAAGTAGCAGCGGCAGCATCTCGTCGGAGGTCGAAAGGAACACCGCCACCAACGTGCCCAAGGTCACGACGCGACCGGCGTACAGCGTTGCCGCCATGGCCGAAAAGCCGCACTGCGGCACCATACCCAGCAACGAGCCAACCACGGGACCTGCGGCGCCGGCGCGCTTGATGGCCCCGTTAACGCGTTCGCCCGCGACGTGCTCCAAGGTCTCGAGGGCCAGATACGTCACCAACAAAAACGGCACCAGCGAGAGCGTGTCCTTGCCGGCGTCGAGCAGAATATCAATCAGCAAATCCATGACGGATGGAACCTTTCGTGTCTTTCGGCAGCATTGTAAAAGTCCTAGCGGTCAACTAGGGTATTGTAGTTGTCCTAGGCGCGATGCCAATAGTTGCCCATGGTAAACTATCATCTCGCCACATCTCAATGAACCCGAGCCGCGCGGTGCGGCCCGTCCAAGGAGCAGTTATATGAACGTTTCACAAGCACTCGAATACGAGCGCCAGCCGTTTATTTCCATGTTTATCTATGGCGATCACGGCGCCATGGAGTCCGAGCGCCAGAAGGGCGAAGAGGCCCTTAAGGTGCTCGAAACCGAGTACTTTACCGCCGAGGGCGATCCCAGCTTCGACTTTGCCACCGTGCGCGACCTGGCTGACCGCAACCGCGACCTGTGCGACCAGATTGGCGAGGCACGCCTGCGCAACGTGACGCCCGCGACGCTTTCGCGCGGCCTCTCCGATGCCGACACCTGCGCCGCCATCGGCAAGATGCAAAAGCGCACCGCCGCGTCCGTTATGCGCGAAATCCGCGGCGACCGCGACGCGCTCGGCGTGGCCTACGCCCGCAAGCCCATCCAGGGCACCGTGCTCGGTATCGACATCGAGACCACCGGCCGTGCACCCGAGCGCGGCTATATCATCAACGTGGGCTGGGAGATCATGGACCTCACGAGCGACGCCGTCCCGCACGACGCCGAGGCACACTACTGCGGTCTGCCCGACATCTACCGCGGCGAGGATGTGCCGTTGTCGAACATCCATCACATTACCTGGGACGACATCGACGGCAAAAAGCCATTCCGCGAGAACAAGGAACTGCAGAAGCAGCTGCTCAAACTTATGAAGAAGTACCCGTACATGGCGCATAACGCCGCGTTCGAAGACAGTTGGTTCAAGATCCACCTGGACGGTTACGCCGAGGCACGCCGCGCCGGCAAGATCATCGTCATCGACTCGCGCCAGATCTGCCGCAGCCTGGATGCCGACGTCCGCTCGCTCCCCCGCGAGTCCGCCCCCGCTGCGCTCGAGAACTGGGCGCGCCGCCGTGGAACTCTCGCCGCCGACGCCAACGAGCAGCATCTGGGCCTGGACGACACCGACCTCATGCTCCGCACCGTCCAAGCCGAGTTCAACCTCAAGAACCTGTTTGCCAAGTAGAAACGTCTACGACAAACCCTGGCGTAGATCACGAGCGGCCTCACAGTGGGAAACCCTGCAGCGGGGCCGCCCTACGTTCCACAGATAGATCTGCCATCACAAATTCTGAACCCTCATTTTGAACGATTTCGGCCAATTCCCGACACGTAATTCGTTGTCGGATGGCGATGCATCGATATCAAATGTGCAGCAATTGAGTATTTCTATGCTATAGCCAAGCTGCGAAAACTTTTATTTAGGGCACACCAACCCATAATTGCGTCAAGCTTTTGGACAACATTTGGTTAGACCTCTAAAACGGCTTTTCCACTCAGCGCCATCAGCACGGTATTAGCTGACACGATATATACCATGAGTATCGTATTGTCACATACCACTGCAAAAGCGGTCTACCAGGCCGCGCATTCGGTGTCTGCAAAAGGCACCAAGTCCTGTAACCCTGCCGCGATTTACGGATCATGTCCCACCGGAACGCTCCTTGACGCAGCCGCAGAATGGCTCACCAAACATGATGTTTCCCTCGACGCAAATGATTCCCTCGAGGTGATGGTGTTTGATCGCAGGAATGCGCGCTATGCAGTGAACTGTCAATGCCACGTTTCTTCAAAACGATTCTCGAACTCACGCTTTATAGAGCTCAAAGATGGCATCTTCATTGTTGGCGTTGAGCTTTGCGCACTTCAGGCCGCCACCTATCTCCCTTTTCGCGAACTGGTGGAGTACTACTTTGAATTGTGCAGCGCTTACTCCCTTGGAACCGGCTCTTCCACCTCTTATAACGAGCGTTTCGCGCTCACCTCGACCGAGAGGCTAAAACAGTTCTTTAATTCCATTACCAGATGCGACGGTCTGACCCTTGCCCGAAAGGCGATCCAATGTGTGCGCGACGGATGCCGGTCTCCTATGGAAACAGCCTTTGTCATGATGCTAACGCTGCCCAAAAGCGAAGGAGGGCTTGGTATTAAGGGAATTGAGACCGATTACGAGGTGCAGGTCACCACTGCCGCAAAGAATCTCACGAGACGCAAAAAGTTCTTTATGGATGCGTATCTAAAGAAATCTCGCACAGACATTGAATACAACGGTTTTTATCATGACGCGGAAGAAGACCGCGCCATCGATGAGGAGCGCAAGAATGCACTTGCGTCCATGGGGTACGGAATCATCACCGTCAGTCGTTATTCCTTTATGCATGCCAGCTCTTTCGTTAGGGTCATGGAAGCAATCCAGCGGAAAGAGGGCGTACGCCCCTCGCGTCTGCCAAAAGACTTTCAAATCATGCAAGAGGACCTGAGACAGTTTGTGCTCAGAAGGTTTATAGAAGAGAAAAAGCGAATTCAGAAGCAGCTTCGCCAGGATTCCGAAGATCGTCAACGAATCGACCTCGAAAAAGCAACGCTCGAAGGCATCACGCTGGATGACCCGACAATTAATGAAGTTCCGGCAATCGATGACATGCAGACAGTCGAATCCGACAGCCCATCATTTGCCCAAACAAGCAGCCTCGCGCCCGAGGGCAGGATCTTCGGGGCCGGGAGCTAGACCGGCTAACAAGGTGGGCACCTTAGCGACGTGCAAAATTGCGAGTATTCAGCAGAGCCGGGTGTCTATCACCCTCGAGTGGATCCAAATGTGAAGCGAAATCACTCTTGCGTGAGAGCGTTAGGCAACATTTGAGGAAGAACTCATCGGATTAACACCCTAAGATAACTCTTTAGCTGCATTATTTGGCCTGCGATAAATTAACGGACCCCCTATCGTTGCAGAATACTCCAATTTTTGCACGGCTCAAGGGCACCCACCCCGGCATCGGCTATCAAAACCGCTCAGTCCGGGATCTCGTCCACTATTCCCCATCATTTTGTACAACGAATTACCTGAACGTCATTGACATATGAACATACACTCATATAATCGGAAGCAAGTTATATGAGCGCATGTTCATATGAAAGGATATTGCAATGAGCATTCGCGTTGATGAAACGAAACCCGACATCGAGGCCACCGAACCCGCGATCCCCACCACCTGCTCGCCCGAGGACCTTCCCGACGAGGAGCTTCTCTACGACCTCGCCGACCTGTTCAAGGTCTTCAGCGACACCACGCGCATCAAGATCCTCTATGCCCTCATGGGCCGCGAGCTCTGCGTGGCAGACATCGCCGAAGCGACCGAAACCTCGCAGTCCGCGGTGTCGCACCAGCTGCGCACACTCAAGCAGTCGCACCTGGTTAAATTCCGGCGCGACGGGCGCAATATCCTATACTCGCTCGCCGACGACCACGTCTACACCATGCTCAACCAGGGCATGAGCCATATCTGCGAATAGCAACCAACCACGGTACCAGCGCGGCCTGCACCCAAGCCGCAAATACGGGGAAAGGAATCCACCATGAAAAAGCAGTTCAAGCTCGACGAGATCGACTGCGCCAACTGCGCGCGTGAGCTTCAGGACGAGCTGGCCAAGCTCGAGGGCGTCAAATCCGTGTCCGTCAACTTTATGACCCAGAAGCTGACGCTCGAGGCCGATGACGCCGAGTTCGACGAGGTCCTTGACCGCGTTGTGGAGTTTACGGCCGACGCCGAGCCGGACTGCGAGATCATTCTCTAGCCCAGGTTTACGCCAACCCGCAAGGCCGCGCTTGCCGCGGCCTTTGCTCGCGAAATTATATGAGCGAGTGTTCATACATTCAAATGGGAGGATACGAGTCATGGCCACCGCCGACCCCAAGAAGAAAAAGAAGAAGCGCAAGAAAAAAGAGTCACTCGAGCATAAGCGCAACCGCATCCTGGTAGCGCTGGGCATTTTTGCCGTGGTGTACGCCCTCGATGAGCTCGGCACCCTCACTGCCGCATTCGGCACCCCGGGCGACATCTACGCCAGCTTTGTGCTGTTCCTCGTGCCGTTTTTGATTGCTGGCTACGACGTACTGCAAAAGGCATTCAATAACATCCGCCGCGGCAAGGCGTTCGACGAGAGCTTCCTCATGGCCGTCGCGACCATCGGCGCGTTTGCCATGGTGCTCTTCCCCGACACCGATCCGCACATGGCCGAAGGCGCAGCCGTCATGCTGTTCTATCAGGTTGGCGAGCTGTTCCAGGCATATGCCGTGGGCAAAAGCCGCAAGTCGATCAGCGCCATGATGGACATCGCGCCCGACTACGCTAACGTCGAGCAGCCCGACGGCACACTCGAGGAGGTCTTCCCCGATGACATCGCCGTCGGCACCGTGATCGTGGTCAAGCCCGGCGAGCGCGTGCCTATCGACGGCGCCATCGTCGAGGGCGAAACCCAGCTCGACACCGCCGCCCTTACCGGCGAGTCGGTCCCCCGCCCGGCCAAAACCGGAGACGATATCATCAGCGGCTGCATCAACATGACGGGGCTCATCCACGTGCGCACCACCAAGCCATTTGGCGAGTCCACTGTCGCGCGCGTCCTGGAGCTCGTAGAAAACGCCAGCGAAAAGAAGGCGCGTACCGAGAACTTCATCACGCGCTTCGCCCGCGTCTACACGCCCGCCGTCACCGGCGCTGCCGCGGTACTCGCGCTCGGCGGCGGCTTGGTCACCGGCGCCTGGTCCGACTGGATCCTGCGCGGCCTGACCTTCCTGGTCGTCAGCTGCCCGTGCGCGCTCGTGATTAGCGTCCCGCTCAGCTTCTTTGGCGGCATTGGCGGCGCATCCAAGCTGGGCGTCCTCATCAAGGGTTCTAACTACCTCGAGACGCTCGCCGATGTGGACACCGTCGTCTTTGACAAGACAGGCACCCTCACCAACGGCACGTTCTCGGTGGTCGCGGTGCACCCCGAGGCAGGCTATACCGAGCAATCGCTGCTTGAAGTCGCAGCGCTCGCCGAGTCATTCTCCGACCATCCCATCGCGCAGTCGGTACGCACCGCCTTCCAGGGCGAGCTCGATCCCAAGCGCGTAACGGATTCCACTAATGACGCGGGCCACGGCGTGACGGCAACCATCGACGGCAAGTACGTCGTCGTCGGCAATGCCAAGATGCTTGCTGCGGCCGGTATCGACGCTCCCAATTGCGAGGTTGTCGGCACAATCCTCCACGTGCTCGTTGACGGCGTTTACGCCGGCCACATCGTGATTGCAGACACCGTTAAGGCAGATGCCGAGCAGACGATCCGCGACCTGCACGCTGCCAGCGTCAAGCGCACCGTCATGCTCACGGGCGACCGCGAGGAAGTGGCTGCTGCGGTGGCCAAGCAGCTGGGGCTCGATGAGTTCCACGCGCAGCTGCTGCCGGGCGACAAGGTCGAACGTGTTGAAGCGCTGCTGGCAGCCGAATCGGGCAAGGGCAAGCTCGCCTTTGTCGGCGACGGCATCAACGATGCGCCCGTGCTCACCCGCGCAGACGTTGGCATTGCCATGGGCGCTATGGGTTCCGACGCCGCGATTGAGGCCGCCGACGTGGTGCTCATGGACGACAAACCGTCCAACATCTCCCGCGCGATCCGCGTGGCGCGCAAGACCATGTCGATTGTTTGGCAGAACATCATCTTTGCGCTGGGCATTAAGTTGCTGATTCTGGTGCTTGCGGCACTGGGCATCGCCAACATGTGGCTTGCCGTGTTCGGCGACGTGGGCGTGGCGATCATCGCCATCCTGAACGCCATGCGCGCGATGGGTGTCAAGAACCTGTAGCGTTTGTGGTCTGTCCGGTCGGGGCCGGGCTTGGTTTTGAAAACGTCCTCGCGCATGAGGCCCGTCTTTCCTGCTCCTGCGGAGCAACGGAAAGACGGGCCTCGCGCTGCGGAGTGTTTTCAAAACCAAGCCCGGCCCCGACCTGCGTTGACACAGCTGGCGGTTCTTGGGCATCGCTTGCTGGTGGGGTTCCTTGTCTGAGTTGGACTTAGTTGGTGGGACCACTCGTCTCGGTCGCTGTCCCGCACCGTTCCGGCGCGGGAGGCGCGCCGCTGCGGGAGTGCTAGTCGGTCATTGCTGGCGCCGAAGCACCGTCCCGCCCCAGCATCGATCTTAGCTTCTCAAAGCTTTCCTCGCTCAGGCAGTGCTCCATGTGGCAGCCCTCTTGCGACGCCACCTCGGCCGATACGCCTGCATCCTCCAAAAGCCCCACGAAAAAGCAGTGGCGCTCCCACATTTGGCGCGCGACCTCCAGACCGCGCTCTGTCAGATGAACATCTCGTTTGCCCATTTCGACATAGCCGTTGCTTTCCAGCGTCGCCATGGCCTTGGAAACGCTCGCCTTGGTTACGCCGAGGTACTCCGCAACGTCGATCGAGCGCACGATGCCCTGACGTTCCGACAGAACGTAGATCGATTCGAGATAGTCTTCTCCGGATTCACGTAGGGCCATGGGCCGCCTTTCGCGATGATTGCTAGTTAGCCTTTGGATACTTTCCACGACTAACTTTACCGCAGAAGTTGCCCATGTCTTACTACTTTGCCTAAAAGTTAGCCATGTTTCACAAAACGTGCGGGACGAAAACAAAATGGGGACGCCCCGCAAGGAGTGTCCCCAGCTGCCGGCAGGAAAGGAACGTCCCCAAGTGCCGAGCCGCAGCTATAACAGTCCAAAGTACTTCGCGGCGTTGTAGATGCCGTCGTCGTCCACGGCAGTCGTCACATAGGTCGCCGCGGCCTTCACGGTATCCTGCGCGTTACCCATGGCCACGCTCGTGCCCACGGCGGAAAACATCGACAGGTCGTTTTCGCCATCGCCAAAGGCAATCGCCTCGCTCGCGTCGACACCCAGGCGCCCCAGCGTCGCCGCCACGCCCAGGTC
Source organism: uncultured Collinsella sp. (assembly GCA_902478885.1). GTDB lineage: Bacteria > Actinomycetota > Coriobacteriia > Coriobacteriales > Coriobacteriaceae > Collinsella. The sequence continues at coordinate 17,476 of CABSMS010000042.1, forward strand.
CTTGCCGCCGTTAGCAGGAATAATGTCGCAGAACAGGTCGCACCAGCGCGTAGTGAGTGAATGCGACACCGCATCAGTCACGATATGCTCGTCGGCTGGATCCACAAAGGCGCAAAACTGGTAGACCGGTGCGTCAAAGGCGTGCTCAAACGGCTCCTCGTGGTAGACGATCCCCGCGTTGTTGCCGGCCGTCACCACGCGCTCGGACAGGCGGTTCACAAACGAGTTCTCGCCCTGCATGCACAGCGAGTCGTAGCGCCCCTGCGCCACCTGGTCCACAATCACCGCAACGTCGTCCGGATCGATCGGGCAGCTGCGATAGACGCCCTCGGCATCAAAGCAGTGCTGGCCCGAAAGCGTAATGTACGCATCCCAACCCAAGTCGAACAGCCAATCCGGCATCTGGTAGGTCGGGCGGCCCGTGGCAATCACGCACGCAATCCCCTGCTCATGAAAACTGTCGAGCACCTGCTGCGCCGACGACGGAATC
>CABSMS010000043.1 GCA_902478885.1 uncultured Collinsella sp.
CGATCGTCGGGCTTGAGTCCGCGCACATCGCGGTTGGCCAGACGGCTGCCCAGCACCGTGCCCACGATCTGGCCGCGGTTGTTGGAGCGCTCGTAGCTCATCATCTCGTCGCCCGAGGTACCGTCCTGATAGGCGTGCGTAAAGTCGCGGTTAAAGCAGCGCTTGAGCTGGCGCTGGCGGGCGGCATCCTCATCCTTAGAGGTCGAAACATCGGCAAGCATGTCATCAATCTGATGACGATACACGTCGACGATGGAATACACGTAATCAGGCGCCTTCATGCGGCCCTCGAGCTTGAGCGATGCGGCGCCGGCGTCATACAGACGGCGAACAAGCTGCGAAGTGTTGGTGTCGCGTGGGCACAGCGCGCGCTCGCGACCGGCGGGGGAGAGCGCGCGACCGTTCTCGTCGATTAGTTCGTAAGGCAGGCGACAAGGCTGAGCGCACATGCCGCGATTGGCCGAGCGGCCCGCCATGGCAAAGCTCGACAGCAGGCATAGACCCGAGTAGCAAAAGCAGATGGCGCCGTGGCTAAAGACCTCAAGGTCAACATCGGGCGCAGCGTCGTGAATGGTGGCAATCTCGTCGATGGAAAGCTCGCGCGAGAGGGTCACGCGGTCGGCGCCCTGCTCACGGCACCAGATGGTTCCGCGGTCGTCATGGATGTTCGCCTGGGTCGAGATGTGTGTCTCGATGCCGGGCATGGTGCGCTTGACCTCAAAGAACAGGCCCCAGTCCTGGATGATGAAGGCGTCGGCGCCCAGCGTGGAGCAGCGATGGATGAGTTGCAGTGCATCGCTCATCTCGGACTGCTTGATGACGATGTTGACCGTGACGTAGACGCGCGAGCCGGCTAGATGCGCGGCGCGGCAGGCCTGCTCAAAGGCCTCGTCGGTAAAGTTCGTTGCCTTGCGGCGGGCGTTGAAGCTGCCCATACCGCAGTAGATGGCGTCTGCCCCGGCGGCGAGCGCGGCGGCAAAGGGCTCCGGGCCTCCGGCGGGGGCCAAAAGCTCGGGCCTGCGGTTGGTGGTTCGGCTGGCGGTTGCGGTCATATCCTGCCTTTCAAAATGCTCAGATACTCAAAAGTATAGTGGTGCCGTTGCGGTGGACGATGCCCACAGCCTAAGCAGGACAAAGTCTTCAGCAGCCTCTCGGGAAAAGGGATCAGTTTTCAGGCAGGTCGCCAGTCACGCCGCTCATCGGCCCGTACGCGCCGTTGGGCGATAAAATATTCTCGCAGCGTGATAATAATCTTGCATTACGCGGAAACCTTGAGTACCATCCCAATCAAGCGCGGTGTTCAGACCGAACTGTGCCTCCCGGTGTGAACGCCGCGCTCACGCTTTCTCAACTGATCGTAAGGAGATAAACATGAGCAAGACCGTCGTGTCTTCCGATAACGCACCCGCAGCCATCGGCCCGTATTCCCCCGGTATCCAGGCCGGCAACATGGTGTTCCTGTCCGGCCAGCTGGGCATCGATCCCGCGACCGGCAAGATGCCCGAGGGCGTCGAGGCCCAGGCCAAGCAGTCCCTCGCCAACGTCGAGGCCTTGCTGACCGCTGCCGGCGCCACCTTTGCCGATGTCGTCAAGACCACGGTCTACCTGGCCGACATCGCCGACTTCGCTGCCGTGAACGAGATCTACGCCTCCAAGTTCGAGGCTCCGTTCCCCGCGCGCAGCGCCTTCCAGGTTGCCGCCCTTCCGGCTGGCGGTCTGGTCGAGATCGAGGTCGTCGCCGCTCTCTAAGGCGTTGGCCACAACTAAACATGACATGCAAAAAGACCCTGCAGCGCGTGCGAGCTGCAGGGTCTTTTGTCAAGTGACGGGTCGCTTGTGGAGCCGCGCTCCATTTTGCTCGTTAGCCCTCCTTGCGAACTTTTTGCAGGTAGCGGTAGACGCTGGGCTCCGAGATGCCCAGCGCGGTGGCGGCGCAGGCCACGGCGCCCTTGAGCATGAACACCCCGTTGCCGTTGAGGTGGCGAATGACGTCCACGCGGTCGCTCTGACCAAGCGACGCTACATCCAGCCCGCGCGCGCTCAGCAACTCGGCAATGCTGCGGTCGATGAGCTCCTGTGTGGACTCCGAAAGGCTTTCGACCTCGATAGGGGCGGGCTCCGTGCGCGTCGGCGCTGCGTCGAAGCACGCCATGAGCTGCTGCGCCATGGCGTTGATGGAGCGTACTGTGGAAAGGTCGGTGTTGACGCAGAGCATACCGACGATCTCGTCATTCTCGCGGATAAAGTACGTCGCTGACTCCAACGTCTTGCCGCCGGCACCGCGCCCCTCGTAGCCCGTAATAAACGGCAGGTCGCGATACTTGGGGTCGTGCATGATCTTGAGCGCCAGATCGGTGGCGGGGCCGCCGACCTTGCGGCCGCTCACGATGCCGTTGCGAATATCGACGATGGCGTGGTCGGGATCCGAGAAATCGTGCAGCACGATTTCACTGTTTTTGCCGAGTATCTGCTCCAGAAAATCGACCATCGGCAAAAAGCGGCGTACGGTCTCGTTCACGGGCAACTCCTTTGAGTGAAATCGGAAATGTTCATAACAATTTTTTCTCATGGTAACACGCTGCCCATCATCTCGTATATCCGCAGGTACATTGCGTAATACAGATGAGCGGTAGATATTTGGCGGTAAACGGTTGACCAAAAGAAAAGTTAGATGTTATTTTGACCAGACACTTTCATGACCTGCGGAAATGCGTTAATTCAGCTGAAGAATAGTCTGATAACAAAAAATTATTATTGAGAATGAGAATCATCTTTAATACGATATGCAATGAAGGCACAACCTCAACCCCGCACTGCGTCACAATAGAGCGTTAGATGCGAAAACAACTACTTCGAGGATTGGTGGTCAAATGACCCAGGAGACGGTTACGAACGGCACTGAAGCCCTGTTCACTCGCGAAGGCATGCCTCCCGTTAAGGAAATGATCCCGTGTGCCCTTCAGCACGTACTGGCATCGTTTGCCGGCATCATTACCCCGGCGGTCATCATGGCCGGCGTCTACGGCTTTAATAGCCAGCAGAGCACCGACATCATCCAGGTCGCGCTCATTCTTTCGGCGATCGATACGGCCCTTCAGGCCTTCGCTCCCTTCCGTCGCATCGGCGGCGGCCTGCCCATCGTCATGGGCGTTTCGTTCGCGTTCCTGCCGGCCCTGCAGGCCATGGGTGCCTCGGGCTTTAGCTTTGGTGCGCTGCTGGGTGGCGAGATCGTCGGCGGCGCCGTCGCGGTCCTCTTTGGTCTGGCCTACAGCAAGATCAAGTGGCTGTTCCCACCCGTCGTGACCGGTACGGTCATCTTCTCCATTGGCGTCTCTCTCTATCCCACGGCCGTCAAGTATATGGCCGGCGGTATGGGTACGCCGCTGTGGGGCACCCCGCAGGCCTGGTGCGTCGCTCTTATCACCTTCGCCGTGGTCTTTGCGCTCGCCAACTTTGGCAAGGGCACGCTCAAGCTGGGATCCGTGTTCTTTGGCATGATCGTTGGCATGATCGTCTCCATCCCCTTTGGCATGATCGACTTCTCCAGCGTCGCCACCGCTCAGGTCTTCGCCCTTCCCAAGCTCATGCCCTACGCGCTCGAGTTTGATCCCGAGGTCTGCATTACCCTCGCCGTCGTGTTCCCCATGGTTGCTATTCAGGTTATCGGTGACGTCTCCGCCGCCTGCCTGGGCTCCATCGACCGTATGCCCACCGAGCGTGAGCTCTCCGGCGCTATCGTGTCCCAGGGCCTCACCTCTATGGTCGGCGGCCTGCTGGGCGGTCTTCCCACCAGCGCCCTTGGCCAGAATGTGGGCATCATCTGCTCCAACAAGGTCGTCAACAAGTGGGTCTTTGTGATCATCGCGGCCGTCTTTGCCATCGCCGGCCTGTTCCCGCAGCTTTCTGCCGTCCTTTCCGCTATCCCGCAGCCCGTCATCGGCGGCGCGACCGTCGGCGTCTTTGGCACCATCACCATGAACGGCGTGCGCATGTTCACCCGCGAGGGCCTCACGCAGCGCACTACCACTATCGTCGGCACCTCCGTCGTCTTTGGCCTGGGTATCTGGATGGCCAGCGGTTGCCTTGCCGGCGAGGGTATGCCCGCCTGGGTGTCCACCGTCATCGGCTCCAATGCCGTAACCCCCACCGCCATCATGGCCATTGTCCTTAACCTGATCCTTCCGCAGACGCCGGTCGTGGCTCAGCATATCGATGCTGCCAAGGACGCTGCCGTGGATCTGGTCTTGCCCGAGAGCAAGAAGTAACCAATTCGGTGCTATTCGTCGGCGGACGCATCGCCTCGTCCGCCGACGTCATGCGGCGCCAAGCCGCACTTCAAAGGGTTTGTCCCTTTGGTGAAGCGTTGACGGGAGAGGGCCCGTTTCCGGTGTAGGCCGGCGCTTCGCACTCCGCCATGTCAGAGGTGTCAAACCCCGCCCCTGATGTTGAAGGGAGCATCCATGCTTCTGGTCGCTAACGGTTCCGTCTTTACTCGCAACGCTCAGACCCCGTTCATTCCAAACGGTGCGGTCGCCATTGACGGAGATACGATCGTCGAAGTAGGTCCCGAGTGCGAGCTCAAGGCCAAGTACCCGGATGCCGAGTACGTCGACGCCCAGGGCAACCTCATCATGCCCGGACTTATCAACTGCCACACCCACATCTACTCGGGTCTGGCCCGCGGCCTTGCCATTAAGGGCTGCAACCCCACCAACTTCCTGGAGAATCTTGAGCAGCAGTGGTGGAAGATCGATGACAACCTGACGCTCGACGGCACCAAGGCCAGCGCCTATGCCACGATTCTTGACTCCATCCGCGATGGCGTCACCACGATCTTCGATCACCATGCGAGCTTCTGCGAGATCCCGGGAAGCCTCTTCACCATTAAGGACGCAGCTCAGGAGCTGGGCATGCGTTCGTGCCTGTGCTACGAGGTCTCTGATCGCCGCGGCCAGGAAAAATGCGACCAGGCCATTGCCGAGAACGCCGAGTTTGCCCAGTGGGCCGCCAAGGAGCGTCACGATAACGATAACCACATGATCGCCGCCATGTTTGGCGGTCACGCCACCTTTACGCTGTCGGACGAGACCATGGACAAGATGGCTGAGGCCAACAACGGCCTGACCGGCTTCCACATCCATGTGTGCGAGGGCATGAACGACGTGTGGGATTCCCGCCTCAACCGCGGTGGCATCAGCCCCGTCGAGCGCCTGCTGCAGCACAACCTGCTGGGTCCCGACACCATGCTGGGCCACTGCATCCACGTGACGCCTGCCGAGATGGATATCGTCAAGGAGTCCGGCACCTGGCTCGTCAACAACCCCGAATCCAATATGGGCAACGCCGTGGGCTGCGCCCCCGTGCTCGAATTCTTCCGCCGCGGCATTCCTGTGTGCATGGGTACCGACGCCTACACCCACGATATGCTCGAGAGCCTTAAGGTCTTCCTGATCATTCAGCGCCACAACGCCGCCATGCCCAACGTGGGCTGGTGCGAGGCCATGACCATGCTGTTCGAGAACAACGCCAAGATGGCGAGCAAGTACTTCGATCGCAAGCTCGGTGTGCTCGAGGCCGGCGCTGCCGCCGACGTCATCGTCATGGACTACAAGCCCTTTACGCCGCTGAGCGAGGAGAACATCGACGGCCACATGCTCTTTGGCATGATGGGCAAAAACTGCCGCACCACCATCATCAACGGCCGCGTCCTGTACAAGGATCGCGAGTTCGTTGGGATTGATGAGGACAAGATCAACGCGTGGACCATGGCTGAGTCCAAGAAGCTCTGGAGCACGCTCAACGATCGCGCCTACTAATTACAAGTAGATTCACGCGCGTCGGATGTTTCGCCGCATCCGACGCGCGTATAGGCGGCCTCCGCGGGGTCGCCGGCGCTGTGCTAGCGCTACACCGTATTTGCGCCCGCCGCGCGGTCTCGCCGGGCGTTACAGAGAGGAGCTCATTATGAGCGACATCATGAGGCCGATCCCGTTTTCGCAGCTGATGAACTGGATCATCGAGGAGCACAAGACTCAGGGCGCCGTCTTTGGCGTGCGCAAGATGGTCACGACCAACCAGGAGGGTGCGCTTCCCATTTTTGACGAGCGCATCGAGACTCCGTTTGGCCCGGCCGCCGGTCCCAACACGCAGCTGGCCCAGAACATCGTGGCCTCTTATGTGGCTGGTTCCCGCTTCTTTGAGCTTAAGACCGTTCAGGTTATGGACGGCGAGGAGCTCTCCAAGTGCGTTAACAAGCCCTGCATTGTGGCGCAGGACGAGTGCTACAACTGCGAGTGGTCGACCGAGCTCGAGGTTCCGCAGGCCTTTGCCGAGTACGTGAAGGCATGGTTCGCCTGCCACCTGATCGCTCGCGAGTATGGTCTGGGCAGCCCGGACGGCTTTGTCTTTAACATGTCCGTGGGCTATGACCTCGAGGGCATCAAGAGCCCCAAGGTCGATGCGTACATTGAGGGCATGAAGGACGCCAGCGGCTCCGAGGTTTGGAACGAGTGCCGCACGTGGGCGCTCGCTAACCTGGACAAGTTTGAGCATGTCGATGCCGCGTTTGTCGAGTCCATCCCGGCGCGCGTCTCCAACTCCATTACCGAGTCCACGCTGCATGGCTGCCCGCCGGCGGAGATCGAGCGCATCGCGACCTATCTGATTACCGAGAAGGGTCTCAACACCTACATCAAGTGCAACCCCACGCTGCTGGGCTATGAGTTTGCCCGCCAGCGCCTCAACGAGCTGGGCTTTGACTACATCGTCTTCGATGACACGCACTTCCGCGAGGACCTGCAGTGGGCCGACGCCGTGCCCATGTTCGAGCGCCTGATTGCCCTGTGCGCCGAGCACGGCCTGGAGTTTGGCGTCAAGCTGACCAACACGTTCCCCGTCGACGTGACGAGAAACGAGCTGCCCTCCACCGAGATGTACATGTCCGGCCGTTCGCTGTTCTCGCTGACCATCGAGGCCGCCCGTCGCATTACCGAGCAGTTCGATGGCAAGCTGCGCATTAGCTACTCTGGCGGTGCTACGGTCTACAACATCCGCGCCCTGTACGATGCCGGCATTTGGCCCGTTACCTTGGCGACCGACGTGCTCAAGCCCGGTGGCTACGAGCGCTTTAGCCAGATGGCAGGCGAGTTTACCGACCTGGATGGTAAGCCGTTCGCGGGCGTCTCTCTCGAGGCCGTGACTGCGATTCAGACCGATTCGCTCACCAACCCGCTCTACAAGAAGCCGCTGCGCCCGCTGCCCGACCGCAAGGTCGCCGGCAAGAGCCCGCTTTCCGACTGCTTTACCACGCCGTGCCGTACGAGCTGCCCCATTCAGCAGGACATTCCCGCCTACTTGGCGGCTGTTGACGAGGGCCGCTACGAGGACGCGCTCAACATCATCATCGAGCGCAATGCCCTGCCGTTCATTACCGGCTCCATCTGCCCGCATCCCTGCGGCCGTGCCTGCGAGCGTGCATTTTACGAGCCCGAGGGCGCCCAGATTCGCGCCAGCAAGCTCAAGGCCGCCCGTGAGGCCATGGCCGCCGTGCTGCCCAAGCTGCGCGCCCAGGCCATCGCAAACGACGGCGAGCACAACGTTGCCGTTATCGGCGGCGGCCCGGCCGGCCTGGCGACCGCGTTCTTCCTGACGCGTGCCGGCGTGCCCGTCACCATCTTTGAGGCCCGCGACTCTCTCGGCGGCGTGGTCCGTCACGTGATTCCCGAGTTCCGTATTGCGAGCGACGATATCTCCCACGATGCCGAGCTCTGCCTGGCCTTTGGCGCCAAGGTGCAGCTCAACGCTCGCGTTGATTCCATTGACGAGCTCAAGGCCCAGGGCTTTACCGACGTGGTCGTGGCCACCGGTGCCTGGATGCCCGGCTCTGCGGGCCTGGGCGAGGGCGCTGAGCTCGACGTGCTGGAGTTCCTCGAGGCCGCCAAGAAGGGCGAGAAGCTCGAGCTGGGTGAGGACGTCGTGGTCATTGGCGCCGGCAACACCGCCATGGACGCGGCCCGCGTGGCCAAGCGCCTTGCCGGCGTGAAGAACGTGCGCCTGGTGTATCGCCGCACCAAGAAGCAGATGCCCGCCGACGAGGAAGAGCTTGATCTTGCTCTTGCCGACGGCGTTGAGTTCTGCGAGCTGCTGGCGCCCAAGGCGCTCAACGGTGCCGTGCTGACCTGCGACGTTATGGAGCTTGGCGAGCCGGATGCAAGCGGCCGTCGCAGCCCTGTCGCCACGGGCGAGACCGTCGAGCTTTCCGCCACCACGGTGATCTGTGCCGTGGGCGAGGGCATCGATGCCAGCCTGTACGATGCCGCGGGCGTCGAGCACGACCGTCGCGGCCGCCTTGCCGCCACCTCCACCGGCGTCGAGGGCGTCTGGGCTGCGGGCGACTGCCGTCGCGGTCCTGCCACCGTGGTCGAGGCCATCGCCGATGCCGCCGAGGTTGCCCGTGCCATCGCCGGCGTGGACTTTAACAAGTACGCCGACCAGAATGCTCAGACCGGTCGCGAGGACACTTGCTACGAGAGCAAGGGGTCGCTGTGCCGCGACAAGCGCAACTGCACCAAGACTCGCTGCCTGGGCTGCGGCTCGGTGTGCGAGGTCTGCTGCGATGTGTGCCCCAACCGCGCCAACGTGGCAATTAAGGTGCCGGGCCTGGCCAAGCATCAGGTCGTCCATGTCGACGGCATGTGCAACGAGTGCGGCAACTGCGCCGTGTTCTGCCCCTACCAGGAGGGTCGTCCCTACAAGGACAAGCTCACCCTGTTCTGGAGCGAGCAGGACATGGAGAACTCCGAGAACGAGGGCTTCCTGGCTGTGGACGAGGACCACTTTAAGGTCCGCGTCGCCGGCACGGTCCGCACCGTCTCGGTCGATGCCGTCAACACCGGTCTTCCCGAGGCCGTCCGCCTGACCATCAGGGCCGTGCGCGACAACTATTCGTACCTTCTTAAGAAATAGGCGAGTCTCTTATGGCCAAATCCATTCAACATAACGTGGCCTACGTTGCCTGCGGAAGTGGTTGCGCTTCCGCAGGCGGCGACGCCCGCTGCAGCGAAGGCTGCATTGGCTGTGGCGCCTGCGTCACGGCCTGCCCCCACGGCGCCATTGCGCTGGTCGATGGCATCGCCCGCGTGGATCGCTCCAAGTGCACGGGCTGTGGCCTGTGCGGCATGGCGTGCCCGCAGCGCGTGATTGCCTTCGTTCCCGGCTACCAGAACATTCTGGTGCGCTGCAACAACACCGATAAGGGCGCCATCGCTCGCAAGATCTGCGACACGAGCTGCATCGGTTGCGGCATGTGCGCTAAAAAGTGCCCTGCCGGCGCTATCCGCATCGAGGACAACTGCGCCCATATCGACGGCGTGGACTGCCTGTCGTGCGGCATGTGCGCCGTCGTCTGCCCGCATGGCGCCATCCACGACCGCACCGGCATCGCCGCCGGCGTGTAGAAGGGAATCACCATGGCACAGGAATTCACTTTTACCGTTAACGGCGTCGAGCGCACGACGACCCAAAACAAGCCGCTGCTGCGCTACCTGCGCGACGACCTGCATATTCACTCCGCCAAGGACGGCTGCTCCGAGGGCGCCTGCGGCACCTGCACCATCCATGTGGACGGTGCGGCCGTCAAGGCGTGCGTACTGACCACCGCTCTTGCCGCCGGTCGCAACATCGTGACCGTCGAGGGCCTGCCCCAGGACGTGCGCGAGGCCTTTGTGTACGCCTTTGGCGCCGTGGGTGCCGTACAGTGCGGTTTTTGCATTCCCGGCATGGTCATGGCGGGTGCAGCGCTCATCGCCGAGGACCCCGAGCCCACCGAGGAGCAGATCAAGTACGCCATTCGCGGTAACGTCTGCCGCTGCACCGGCTACAAAAAGATTATCGAGGGCATCTCGTTGGCCGCAGCGGTGCTCCGCGGCGAAAAGCAGGTTGACGAGGACCTGGAGCGCGGCGACGACTACGGCGTGGGCAAGCGCGCCTTTCGTATCGACGTGCGCAAGAAGGTGCTCGGCGAGGGCAAGTACCCCGACGACATCGACGAGCTCGATCAGCCGGGCCTGACCTATGCCAGCGCCGTGCGCTCCAAGTATCCGCGCGCCCGCGTGCTCTCCATCGACACCTCCAAGGCCGAGGCCTTGCCCGGTGTGGTGGGCATCCTGCGCGCCGAGGACGTGCCGGTCAACCAGGTCGGCCACCTTATCCAGGACTGGGACGTCATGATCGCGGCGGGCGATATCACCCGCTGCGTGGGCGATGCCATCGTGCTGGTGGTCGCCGAGGACGAGGCGACGCTCGAGAAGGCCAAGAAGCTCGTAACGATTGACTACGAGCCGCTGGAGCCCGTGCGCAACATTGTCGAGGCCAGGGCCGCCGACGCCCCGCGCCTGCATGACAGCTTCTTTGCCTTCGGCAACACGGTGGAGCTCAAGGACAACGTGTGCCAGAGCCGCCACGTGACGCGCGGCGACGCCGCCAAGGCGCTGGCAGAGAGCGCATTCACCGTGACGCAGCGCTTTACCACGCCCTTTACCGAGCATGCCTTCTTGGAGCCCGAGTGCGCCGTTGCCTTCCCGTACAAGAACGGCGTCAAGGTGCAGTCGACCGACCAAGGCGCCTACGATACGCGTAAAGAGTGCGCCCACATGTTTGGCTGGGATAGCGAGCCCGAGCGTGTGGTTGTCGAGACCATGCTCGTGGGTGGCGGCTTTGGCGGTAAGGAGGACGTGTCCATCCAGCACCTGGCCGCGCTCGCCGCATATAAGTTCCAGCGTCCTGTGAAGTGCAAGCTCGCGCGTGCCGAGTCGCTCGCTTTCCATCCCAAGCGCCATGCCATGGACGGTACCTTTACGCTGGGCTGCGACGCCGAGGGCAACTTTACCGGTCTGGATTGCGAGATCAACTTTGACACCGGCGCCTACGCGTCGCTGTGCGGCCCGGTGCTCGAGCGCGCCTGCACGCATGCCGTCGGCCCCTACAAGTACCAGAACACCGACATTCGCGGTTTTGGCTACTACACCAACAACCCGCCCGCCGGCGCGTACCGCGGCTTTGGCGTTTGCCAGTCCGAGTTTGCGCTCGAGAGCCTGATCGACCTGCTGGCAGAAAAGGTCGGCCTGGATCCGTGGGAGATTCGCTACCGAAACGCTATCGAGCCGGGCGAGGTTTTGCCCAACGGCCAGATTGCCGACTGCTCCACGGCGCTTAAGGAGACACTGCTCGAGGTCAAGGATGCCTACTATGCGCATCCCGGACACGCCGGTATCGCCTGCGCCATGAAGAACGCCGGTGTGGGTGTGGGCCTGCCCGATGCCGGCCGCTGCAAGATTCGCATCGAGAACGGCGTGGCTGTGGTCTATGCCGCCACGTCCGACATCGGCCAGGGCTGCAACACCGTCTTTTTGCAAGACGTTGCCGAGGCCTGCGGTCTGCCGCTTCGCTGCATTGCCAACGGCGAGTGCTCCACCGAGAACGCTCCCGACTCCGGCACCACGTCTGGCTCGCGTCAGACGGTCGTGACCGGCGAGGCCGTGCGCGGTGCCGCCTTCCTGCTGCGCGATGCCATGCTTGACATCGAGGCCGGCAAGTCTGCGCCCGCCGCTCCCGTGAGCGCGCATGGCGACGGCGTCAAGATCGAGTACGACGACGGCCGCGCCTATCAGCTGCGCACGCAGGAACTCGTCGCCGGCCAGGGTATGCATCCTCAGGATCCCGCGGCCGCCATCAAGGCACTCGAGGGATGCGAGTTTGGCTACGTGTACTTGGAGCCGACCGACAAGCTGGGTGCGGATGTTCCCAACCCCAAGAGTCATATCTGCTACGGCTTTGCCACGCATGTGGTTATTCTGGATGACGACGGCCGCGTGAGCGAGGTCTATGCCGCGCACGATTCCGGCAAGGTGGTCAACCCCATCTCCATCCAGGGCCAGATCGAAGGCGGCGTGCTCATGGGTATGGGCTATGCGCTTACCGAGGACTGGCCGCTCAAGGACTGCGTGCCCCAGGCAAGGTACGGCACGCTCGGGTTGTTCCGTGCGCCCGAGATTCCGGATATCCACGCCATCTACGTGGAGAAGGACGAGCTGCTGCCCGTGGCATATGGCGGCAAGGGCATCGGCGAGATCGCAACGATTCCCACGGCGCCCGCCGTACAGAACGCCTACCGCGCGTTTGACGGCAAGCTGCGTCCGGATCTGCCCATGGTGGATACGCCCTACAGCCGCGTCCGCAACCGCGGGTAGGGCAGGGCGCGGACAGCCATTGCTGACGAGCTGTTCGCGCTCAACATCAACTGCATATGCTGCGCTTTTGGCCCCAGCTCCATCGCGAGCCGGGGCCTTTTGTTTGGAGTGGAAACTGTGTCCCGGAATTGGCGCTCAGAATGGGATGCACTTTCCGGTAGAGCCTCTGGCGGAAAGCGTGCCCCGGAATTCGGCTCCAGAGTGGGATGCGCTTTCCGGTTGGAGCTTCAAATGGAAAGTGCATCCCGGAATCCGCGCCTGGAATGGGATGCGCTTTCCGGAACAGCCCTCAACCGGAAGCTGCGTCCCAGTATTTCGCTTCAGGGTGGGATGCCGTTTCCGGCTGAACCCTCAGGCGGAAAGTTCATCCCAGAATTGACGCTCAGAGTGGGACACGGTTTCCGGATAGAACCTCAGCGGAAACTGCGTCCCAGTTTGAGCGTCTATTCCGGGATGCAGTTTCCGCTGAAGGACTCAACCGGAAAGCCTGTCCCATTCTGAGACGGGATTCCGGGGCACGCTTTCCGCTAGGCCCGCCATCCGGAAAGTGCATCCCGTTTTGAGCGTCCAGACTGGGACGCGCTTTCCGTTGGCGTGGCCGTTGGGAAAACGCGGCCCAGATAGGGGGGATGCGATCCGGCGATGCGCGGCCTAGCAGCTCCTACAGCTCCACTTCGTTGAGCCACGCCGGCAGCGCGGTCTGCCGGATGCCTGCCGTCTGCAGCTTTTTGGCGAGCATTCCTGCCGAGCGGACCTCGTTTATGGTAAAGCGCAGCAGAGGGTGACCGTAGAGCGATAGGTGCGCCTCGCGCTGTCGTTCGGCAACGAGCGCCTCGGCGGTGGTGCGCCCGGCTAGCATGGCCTGGTCGGTATATTTGACGAGCCCGTCGAGTTCTCCCAACGTGAGCTCCCGCGCCTGGGTCTCCCAGGCAAAGTCCGTTCGCATGGTTTCGGTCGAATCGAAGGGGTCCGTCAGCTCGTATTGAAGCCAGTCGGGCGCAAAACCGGTCTCGATCATGACGGCTCGGGCGACCGATTCCCCACCGCTCTCGGCGCGGACGTCGGCATATCGAAGCGTTGTGAGGGCGGTGCGAATTGCGCGACCATTGCGGGCAGTCGCTCGTTGCTCAACGGCCTCCATCAGCTGTTCCCGCGTAAGGCCGAGCTTTGAGATCGCCGAATCGGCAATGGGCATGCCGTCGGCAAAACCAGTTTGCAGCAGGCAATCTGTGGCCGTTTGGATAGGCGGCGTTACCGATATGCCGACTCTGCGTATTGCACCGGCCGGCTCAATCTGGTGCCGCTGAATATGTGCGCCCGGACGAGCCGACGGCTTTGTCGAGCTGCAGACATGCACGACATTCAGGTGTCGCCACGAGACCTCGAGCCCCAGCAGGCAGGCAGCCGAAAACGAGCAGAACGTCCAATCGGGGTGGATGATCGCAAGGGCGCGGATAATCTCGCAATGGCGTTGCGCTCGGTTTAGTTCATCCCAGCGTATTTTGCGCGCGAACAATCCCGGCATGGGGGAGACGACCATGTCGCCGATGCGCCGCAGGAGCGCTTTTCGGATCGCCGCGCTCGGGGGAATCAGACAGCGCCCCTCTTGTTCGGCTTGGGTGAGCAGTTGGTCGATGAGTTGGTCATTGCAATGGGTCATGAGCTACCGCCTCCTTTTGGGTAGCAAAAACGTATCAGCCGGAACTTGCCGCTCAGCTGACCAAAAGCTGACCAAAATCTAACCATGCAGGTAGATGGCCTGGTTTTGACGTCATTTTTTGAAGCTGAATCGGTGGGCGGTAATCGGCATCCGTGAACGGTAGCTAGATATGAAGCCTTGGTAAGTTTAGGGACGTTTACTTTTCCGAAAAAGAGCAATCTATCTGCTGTTTTGTGTTTCTGGATCGCATATTTGAAGGCATGTGATAAAGGCGGCGGATCGTCGACTGGTATCTGCGGAAACTGTGACCCAGATTTCGGCCCCAGGGTGGGATGCCGTTTCCGGATCGGGCCTCAAACGGAAATTGCATCCCGGAACGAGCGCTCAGAGCGGGATGAACTTTCCCAACGGGGCCGCAGGCGGAAATTGCGTCCCGGATTCAAGCCTCAGAACGGGACGCACTTTCCGGATGGCATGTTTGGCGGAAACTACGGCCCAGTTTTTGGCTCCAGAACGGGATACATTTTCCGGAACGGTCCACGTGCGGTGGTGTATCGACCCTTTTGCGTGCGCCGCTTGTCGAATTACGTTATAGCTAGCTATATTATAGGAAGGTATAATATAGCTAGCTATAACGTAAGGGAAGGATGGCCCTATGTTTATCGGAAGAACAGCGGAAATGTCCGAGCTCAATCGACTGTATGGCACGGGCTCCTTTGAGATGCCTGTGATTTACGGCCGCCGTCGTGTGGGTAAAACGCGCCTTATCACAGAGTTCATCCAAGGCAAGAAGGCTATTTACTTTCAAGCTCGTCGTACCAATGCGGAGGCAAACCTGCACGGCTTTAGCCAGGCGATACTCGCGGGTTCGGTTGGTGCTGCAGGCGTGTCGTTTTGTAGTTTTGACGAGGCGTTCGATGCATTGGCCACCATGGCTCGCACGGAACGTTTGATTGTCGTGATTGACGAGTATCCCTATCTCGCCCAATCGAATCCCGAGATCAGCTCGTTGCTGCAAGACAAGATTGATCACCTGTACAAAGAGACCAGGCTCATGCTGATTCTATGCGGCTCGTCTCTTTCGTTTATGGAGGAACAGGTGTTGGGCTATGAGAGCCCGCTATACGGTAGGCGTACGGCCCAGTTTAAGATCATGCCGCTCGATTTTATGACGACCCTCGGCCTGTGGCAGAGCATGAGTCGCGAAGACGCTGCAGTTTGCTATGGCATGACGGGCGGCATTCCTGCATATATCGAGAAAGTCGATCCTGCTGCACCGCTCAAGGACAACATCAAACGTCTTTTTCTTACTCCTACGGGCTATCTCTTTGAGGAGCCGAGTAACCTGCTATTGCAAGAGTGCCGCAATCCCGAGCAATATGATGCGATCGTGCAAGCAATTGCTCAGGGGCGCTCGAAGATCTCGGAGATTGCGAGCTCTACGGGAATCCCTGCGAGCAACGTAAAGAGCTATGTGGATAAGCTGGCGTCGCTTGGGATTGTCGAGCGCGAGCTGCCCCTAAACGAGACGAGCAATAAGCGAGCCGTGTATCTGCTGAGCGACCAGATGTTTAGGTTCTGGTACAAGTTTGTTCCGCAGAACATCGGGCTGATTCAAAACGATATGGCCGAGATGGCGTATAAGCGCATTGAGCCGCACGTATCGGATTACATGGGCACGGTCTTTGAGCTTATATGCAGACAATACGTGTACGAACTCGCGCGAGCGGGCCAGCTCGATGTGGTTCCGGCGAGCGTCGGGCGCTGGTGGGGGACGGATAATCGCACGCATACGCAGGAAGAAATCGACTTGATTGTTGACGACGGCGAGGGCACTGCACTGTTTGCGGAATGCAAATGGCGCAATGAACCGGTGGACGAAGACGTGCTGCAAAAGCTCGTATACCGAAGCGAGCTCTTTAGGCGGCAACGAAAAAGCTATGCACTATTCTCAAAAAGCGGCTTTACGCAGGGATGTCGGGATGCAGCGGAGAGTAAGGGAGACGTCAAGCTGATCTCGTTTGCCGAGATGTGTGAGCGGAGATAACCAAGCGTGCTCTGATGTGATGCTCGGAATGGGTCGCGCTTTCCGGATCGCCCTTCAAGCGGAAGCCCATATGTTCAAGAAATGGGAGGCAGCTCATCGCGAGCTGGGGCCTTTTGTTTGGAGCGGAAACTGCATCCCGGAATTCGGGCAATCCGGTGGTCAGGGGTTGAGCGAGCGTCGCGCTAAGAATGCCAAGCGTAAAACCTTCAATGAAAATGGCGTAAAAACTACATTGAAAGTAGCGTAAAAACAGCATTGAGAATGGCGTAATTTCGCATATCGCATGATCGCCCGAGCTTGCACACGGCCTTTTGCGAGCTCTTGTCATGAACGAGAGCCAGGCTGTCACGTACAAGACGCTCATAAAGGACGCCTCGTACGGTGAGGCGGGCCCCGACGAGAGGACCATCGCTGCGTACCTGGACCTCTTCAACAGGCTCAAGCTGACCGAGGACCTGTGCGGATGGGAGCCGCCCATGCGCTCGAAGGCCCGCGTTCGCGTGCGCCCCAAGCGCTACTTCTGCGACCCGTCACTTGCGGCGGCGTTGCTGGGGGCTACCCCTGAGCGGCTGCTTGGCGATATGCAAACGTTGGGGATGCTCTTTGAGAACCTCGTTCTGCGCGACGTGCGCGTGTTCCTTTCCACCTACGGCGGTGTCGACAACAGTGTCCATTATTTCCGAGATGAGAAGGGCCTTGAGGTCGATCTGAACGTTGAGCACGACGGGCGCTGGGGAGCCATCGAGGTCAAGCTGAGTGATGCGAAAGCAGACGATGGAGCGAGAAATCTCAGGGCGCTGGAGAGGAAAGTGCTCTCCAATCCTGCCGCCCAGAATGCCGCGCCGGCGTTTTTGGCGGTCGTGGTTGGAAAGGGGAGCATTGCCTACACACGCGACGACGGCGTGGCGGTGATCCCCATGGCGGCACTTGGGGCGTAGTGGTTTTGCGGGCGTGCCGTGCTTCCGTTACCGAAAATCCATTTGGTAAACCTGGCAGCCGTGGGTAGAATAAGGTCGACGGCAGCCCAAGGGTGATAGCTGGGCAGCGCCGTTACTTCGATTAAGGGGTCAATGCCTTAGTGGCGTCGACCCCTCTTTTTCTGCTTCGTACGCTGCTTGAGTGCCTCGGTAAGCCCGATAAGCGCCGTGAGGAGCGAGACCAAAGCGGTCAGGAGCTTCACGAAATCAGTCAGATCGGTCATGGGCATCACCCCCCCCGTCGCATGGAGGGCGCTGCCCGGCACATGGAGCTGCCGTCAACAATAACCAGTCTATCAAACTGCAGTCATAAATACGAATATATGTTCGCTAATAACAGCGACGTGGCCATCTCAAAGCGCGGCTTTACGCAAGGGTGCCGGGTGGCCGCGCTGGGCGATTTCATGTCCGCGCGGGCGCCTATCCTTACGGCAATATAGCCGCCTATGTAGCTATGTAGCAGGCGGCAGACGACGGAGAAAGGCCATAACCGTGTCAGCTGAAAAGACGCCGTGTATCTCGGCTATCGATACGACGAACTTTGCGCGCCAGATTGTGCTGGACTTTGAGTTTGCGCCGGTGCCAAAGCAGCGCCAGCGCCGTGGACTGCGCAACGAGATTATCGAGGTCGGCGCCGTCAAGCTCGATTACCACGGCAACGTTATGGGCGAGTTCTCGCAGTTTGTGCAGACGGAATTTACCGAAGGCGTTGCATTCCCCGTCCGCGAGCTTACAGGGATATCGGCCGTGGACACCGCGATGGCCGACCCGCTCTACATGGTGATCAAAAGGCTCAGCGATTGGATCGGCCGCTACTCCGCCCAGATAGTTTGCTGGAGCGGGACGGACCGTCGACAGCTTTTGACCGAGTGCCAGGCAAAGCACATAGACCTTTCCGCATTTCCTGCGGACTGGGCCGACCTGCAGGCGTTTTACACCTCGATTATGGACGTAGGCAGCCACGGGCGTGTCTCGCTGGGCGACGCGGCAACGTG
>CABSMS010000044.1 GCA_902478885.1 uncultured Collinsella sp.
AGCTCGAGGGCCTCAAACGTGGCGACTTGGTTCGTGTCACCTATTACGATACATACGGCTATCGCAGCCGCACCGGCATCCTCGACGAGGTGCTCCCCGCCTTCAAGCTCCTCAAGCTCCGAGACATCGCCATCGACTTCGACGGCATCCAAGACATCGAACTGCGCGGACGAGCCTAGCCAAGGAAGCGCATCCAGAGCGACGCTTACAGCGTCATGACGTAGTAGCCCGCGTCTTTCACGGCCGTCTCGAGGACATCACGATCAACCGGCTGCTTAGAGCGCACGCGTGCCGTGTGGTCCGCATACGTCACCGTTGCCCACACGCCATCCAGTGCATTGAGGGCATTGGCTACGTTCTGAGCGCAGCCGTCACAGCTCATGCCGCCGATGAGCAGCTCATCGCTATAGGGATAGTGTGACGCATCGGTATCCACCACAACAACCTTTTTGGCCTTCTTGCCGCTCGCACCATCGCTGCAACAACTCTTCCCATGTGTCGAAGCGGCAATGCGACGCAGTCCAAAAAACATGCCGACGGCAATGACGGCCAGCACGATGAGATTCGCAGGGCTGAGCAAGTCACTCATGCGTTCCCCTTTCAAGTAGCCCTATCTAGATACCCCCATGGGGTGTCCCCATCTTAACCCAAAATCATGTCTGTTCGGTCAATTAGTTTCCCTCTTCAAACTTTTTTGTTGACCATGGCTTACTTTCGTGTATAAGTTTTCCTAGGCTAACAGTTTAAATCCGTAAGGAGCGCCGTGACTCGAACCATAGACATTCCAACGTTTCAGGCAGCGGTCGTGCGCAACTGCTCCCCCACGCTCGCGAGCATCAAGCCGGCATCGCTCTTTACCTATCCCGGCGTTTACGCCAACCAAAACGGAAAACCCGGCGCCGCCCATATCGAAGGGCAACGCTCTCGCCTGCTCGCCGTCATAGCCCAATGCAACCGCGAGCTCCAGCCACTCGGGATCCATATGAGCGTTTTGGTCTGGCGCCCCTGCGGAGCGCTCATCTATGTGTACCGCCCTGCGGACCTCATGCGATACCTCTCCGACCCCCGCGCCACGACGGCGCTTGCCGCCGAAGGTTACGATGTCCACAACCTGCCCGCATCACTGGTGCATCTCGCCGCGCGCATCACGCTGGCAAGCAGCAATGCCGCAGAAAGCGCCTATGACGGCAGCGTCTGCGCACTCGCGCGAAATAGGCACTGCGATACGGGGTGCATGTGCGAGTTCCCCCACGAAATTGGCTATTTTTTAGGCTATCCCTACGAAGATGTCCATCAGTTTATCGTCCAGCACGGCGAAAACTATAAGGTCTTTGGCGCATGGAAGGTATACACAAACGTTGAGCAGGCGCTCACGACCTTCGATTCCTATCGCACATGCACGCAATACCTTACCTACATCTATCAACAGGGCTGCACCCTGGGACAACTTGTCCAGGCAACCCGATAGAGCATACAAAACGCGGCCGCACGCCGCACAACCGAAAGGAAGACATATGAGCAAGATCGCAGTCGTCTACTGGAGCGGTACAGGCAACACCGAGGCCATGGCAAACTTCGTTGCCGAGGGCGCAACCGGTGCCGGCGCCGAGGCAGAGGTCATCTCCTGCGCCGACTTCTCCGCAGACAAGGCCGCCAGCTATGACGCCATTGCCTTCGGCTGCCCCGCCATGGGTTCCGAGGAGCTTGAGTATGACGAGTTCCAGCCTATGTGGGACGAGGTCAAGGAGACTCTCGGCGACAAGAAGGTCGTCCTCTTTGGCTCCTATTCGTGGGCCGAGGGCGAGTGGATGGACAACTGGAAGGCCGATGCCGACGAGGCAGGCGTCAACGTCGTCGATTCCGTCATTTGCTACGACGCCCCCGACGATGAGGGCGAAGCGGCCTGCAAGGCCCTGGGAGCGGAGCTGGCCTAACGAAGCCGTCAGAAAGTCGCAAGGCAACTGACAGCCGAGTACCGCACAACAACAGTCGCTCATACCCAAACAAAAACGGGGACCGGATACTATCCGGTCCCCATTTGTTATATCGACAACTTCGACGCGCCGCTACGAGATATTGCCCAAGAACGCCTTGGTGCGTTCGCTCTTGGGGTGGTCGAAGACCTCGCTCGGCGTACCCTCTTCCACAATGACGCCGCCGTCCATAAAGACGACGCGGTCGGCGACGTCGCGGGCAAAGCCCATCTCGTGCGTCACGACGATCATGGTCATGCCATCGCGTGCCAGGTCGCGCATGACGCCCAGAACGTCGCGGACAAGCTCGGGGTCAAGCGCCGACGTGGCCTCGTCAAAGAGCATCACGTGCGGGTTCATCGACAGGGCGCGGGCGATGGCCACGCGCTGCTGCTGGCCGCCCGAGAGCTGGCTCGGCATAAAGTCGATACGCTCGGCAAGACCGACCTTGGTCAGCTCCTCGATGGCGATCTTCTCGGCCTCTTCCTTGCTGCGCTTGAGCACCTTCTGCTGCGCGAGCATGACGTTCTTTTTGACTGACAGGTGCGGGAACAAATTGAACTGCTGGAACACCATACCCAGATGCGTACGTACCTTGTTAAGGTCGACGCCCTTGGCGCACACGTCCACGCCCTCAACGACAATCGAGCCGCTCGTGGGATGCTCCAGACGATTGATGCAGCGAAGCATCGTCGACTTGCCCGAGCCCGAAGGACCCAGGACTACGACGACCTCGCCCTTGTGCACATCCAGATCGATGTCGCGCAGGACCACGTTATCGCCAAAGGCCTTCTGGAGGTTCTTGATGCTGACGACGACCTCGTTCGAGTTATTGGTTTCGCTCATGATAGGACCTCCTTACAGACCGGCGATGTGATCGGCAGGCGTCGCGACAACCTGTCCGGCGCTCTTGGCGGGACGCTTCTTTTTGGTCTCGGTCGTGCCCAAAAGCCTTGCCTCAAGACCGCTCACCAAGCGAGCGAGCGGCAGGGTGATGACCAGATAGAACAGGGCGGCAACCACATACGGCGTGATGGAGCCCGTCGTGGCCACGATGGTGCGGGCGTTCATGACGATCTCGACGACACCCACGGCGGCAAGCAGCGACGTGTCCTTGTAGAGCAGGATGAACTCGCTGGTCAGCGTAGGCAGGACATTGCGGAACGTCTGCGGAATCATAACGTAGAGCAGCGTCTGGAAGGCATTCATGCCCAGAGAGCGAGCAGCCTCGTTTTGGCCCTTGGGGATCGATTGAATACCGGCACGGAAGATCTCGCACAGGTACGCAGACGAGTTCATGGCCATGACGATGACGCCCAAGACATAGTCATCCACCTTGACGCCGGCCAACGGCAGACCGAAGAACGCGATATAGATCTGCAGGAACGCCGGCGTACCGCGAATGATATTCACATAGATGCCGGCAAGGCAACGCAGGATGCGCGACTTGGAGATGCGCATGAGCGACAAGGCAAAGCCAAAGGGGATTGCCAGCGGAAACGCCACGAGCACGATCGAGAGCGACATGAGGAAGCCCTTAAAGACGATCGGCAGGCTTTGGACCAAAATGACCGGGTTTAAGAACAGGCGCAGAAACATATTGGAGTTCCACGCCTCGACCCACGGCTGCTCTTTAAGGTCGGCTAGGAAGTTATCGAAGGCCGTCACGCCCTTGATCTCCACCGACGGAATCTTGGAGATCTTCTTGGTCGACCCGTCGGCGAGCGTATAGGTGCCGCTAAAGGCCTCATCGCCGCCCTCGACGGGGAAGGTCACGCCGTAAACCTCGACACGGAAAAAGCCGCCGGCAGGCGCCGTCTCGCCAAAGTCAATCTTGAGCGTCTGGCCGTCAGCCTTGCACGTGGGCTTCATGGGCGTACGATCCATGAGGTCCTCGCCCGAGAGCATCGTCAGGCGCGTATCATCGGCGCCAAAGGTCGTGCCGTCGGCAAACGTCAAAGAAAGACCGCTCAGCTCCTCGTCGGCATCGGCCTGAACTTCCCAGGTGATACGAGTCTCGGTGCCACCGACCACGTCGCTACCCGAACCGGTGTTGGGTCGGGCGGTGATCTTTGCGGTCTCAAGCGCCTGGGCAGTCGAGGGCACGCAGGCCCCCGCGCATACCAAGGCGAGCGCCACAGCCAGGGCGCAGGCCAGCTTTTGGAGCATCGAGGGCAGTGGATAGCTCTGGCCCGTAGCTCCTTGGTTCAATCGAGACAAGGTGGCTCCTAACGTTTAAGTTGCCGACATAACGGGGCGGGATGACGCCCATTCAAGAAGCGCAAAGGCCCTCTCCGCCAAAACGGAAAGGGCCCGCGCGCAATCAAGTAGCTATTTTACTTGATGTTGTACTTAGCCATGAGGGCGTCAACGGTACCGTCATCGGTCAGGTCCTTGATGGCCTGGTTGATGTCGTCCTTGAGCTTGGTGTTGCCCTGGTTGATGGCGATGGCGTACTCCTCGCCGGTGCTGATCTGCTTGATGGTCTGGCAGGTGTTGAACTGCTCGGCGGTCAGCTGGCTGGCAACGGAGCGGTTGGTGACTACGGCGTCGCCCTTATCGGACTGCAGGGCGCTGAAGCACTCGGTAGCGTCCTTGTAGGGGACGATCTTGGCCTTGGGGAAGTTCTCCTGGGCAAAGGCCTCGGCGGTCGAGCCAGACTGGACGATGATGGTAGCGTCAGCGTTGTTGAGCTTCTCGCTGTAGTTGTCGGCCGTGATGTCGGTGTTATCGACCTTGGTCACGATAGCCTGATCGTCCATGTAATAGGAATCAGAGAAAGTGACTTCCTTCTCACGCTCGGGCGTGTCGGTGATAGCCGCGATGGAAACGTCATACTTGGCGCCCGAAGCGACGCCCGGAACCAGCGTGTCAAAGTCATTGTTGACATACTCAACATCCAGGCCCAGCTTGTCGCCGATAGCCTTAATGAGCTCAAGGTCAAAGCCCTGGTAATCGCCGTTGTCATCCTTGTACTCAAACGGCGCGTACTCGGCAGAGGTGCCGACGGTCAGCGTGCCGTCCTTGACGAGCGCGTACTCCTTGGAGCCGTCGACCTTCTCGACCTTAGCGTCGTCAGAGCTGCTGGAACCGGCATCAGAACCAGAGGTGGCGTTGGACGAACCGCAGCCCGTCAGAGCAAGGGCGAGCGCCATAGCACCCGTGGCGGCAAATGCGCCAAGCTTCTTCAGCTTCATAATCAGTCTCCTTCCGGTGACCTCGTTTGATTCAGAGGTCTGCAAAAACTGTTGGCTATTATGCACCCGGAATTACGAATCTGCAATGAGAAAACTGATTGAAACAAACCCATAACGTGAATGGAACACTCCACTTTGTAACAGTCATTACTGCTGCAATGACCTTAATAGTCTAATTTCAGCTGCATAACCTGCAAGTTCGTTCGGAGTCTCCAAAATAAACGGCAGCGAACGCAAACGGCCATTCGATACAATATTCTGCATAACCTGCATACCGCCACCAAATTCCTCGCTGCCAAGGTATCCCTTGCCGATGCACTCGTGACGATCTTTATGGGCGCCACAAGGGTTCTTCGAATCGTTGATGTGTACGGCATGCAAGCGATCGATACCCACCACGCGGTCGAACTCGTCGAGTACGCCGTCCAGATCATGGATGATGTCGTAGCCGGCATCGCTCACATGGCAGGTATCCAAACAAACGCCCAGCTTGGCCGACAGCTCGGGGCGCTTGCCGGCAACACCCTCAATGATGAGCGCCAGTTCCTCAAAGCTACGACCCACCTCGGTGCCCTTGCCCGCCATGGTCTCGAGCAATACCGTCGTCTGCTGCCCCTCAAACATCACCTGGCACAGCGTGTCGACAATCATCTGAATGCCGGCGTCTGCCCCCTGTCCCACATGCGCGCCAGGATGGAAGTTGTAGTAGTTGCCGGGCAGCGCTTCCAGACGCTGCAAATCTTCCGCCATAGCCTCCAAGGCAAACTCGCGCGCCCGCTCCTTAGCGGAGCAGGGGTTATAGGTATACGGGGCATGCGCCACCAGCGGTCCAAAGTCGTTTTGCGCCATAAGCTCGCGCAGAGCCGCCACGTCATCCATGTCAAGGTCTTTTGCCTTGCCACCGCGCGGGTTGCGCGTAAAGAATGCAAAGGTATTGGCGCCAATGGACAACGCCGTCTCCCCCATTGCCCGATAGCCCTTCGTCGTCGAAAGATGACACCCGATCGTCAGCATCTCCAACTCCCTCTTCATCAGTTGCGGTGAAATACGGTCTATTGGTGCCCTATTTTGGCGCAAACAGACCATATTCCACCGCAAGTTATAAAAGAGGCATCAGGGGCAAAGGCCTCCAAGGCATTCCAGGCGTTGGCGCCATGCCCCCACGCCCTACAGTTTCAAGCGAATCGCATCGATGATGTGCGCACAGCGCTGTGTGGCGGCTAGGGACATGATGGGGCTTTCGAGTTTCCCCGCCTGAATGAGCTGCGTCGCATGCGACGCTTCACCGTAAAAATCATCGACTTCAAATGGTGCATCGATTTCGAGTACTCGACCGTCGGAATACTTCACATGAGCGAGCTCGGGGCGATGGAGCCGCTCGATTTCCAACGAGCCCCGCTCACAGGCAATCGTTAAGCGGCTTTCATATGTTGCTTCGCCGTCGCACACCATATGAATGGGTATACCGCCGACGCTCATATGGATCTCGTCGGCCCAATCGACGCGACCGCCCGATACGTCACGCCAGCGAACTTCACGGGACGAAACCTCGCAAGCGCCCGCGAGCAAATCCTCAAACCAACCGACCGCATAGCAGCCCATGTCATATAGACAGCCGCCCTGCAACGGATCAAGCAGATAGCCCGAAGGAGACTCGCCGTAATCGAGCTTTTGCACGCTTTCAATCGAGACAATACGGCCAAGCTCACCCGACGCAAACAAGTCCTTCACGCGAGTGCGCATCGGGCAAAACCGATTCTTCATCGCCTCCATAAACAGCACGCCGCACTCGCGAGAGGTGGAGGCAATCGAGAGAGCCTCTTCCTCACTCAAAACGGCCGGCTTTTCGCACAGCACGGCCTTTCCGGCACGCAGCGCGCGACAGGCCCAACGCGTATGCATGCCATGCGGAAGAGCCAAGTAGATTGCGTCGACATCGGGGTCGGCAATCAGCGCGTCATAAGCCGCATCGCCGTTATCGTCGACCGAGGCATGGCCATGGGCAGCATCGATCGAAAACGCTTGGCAAAATTCCTCGACATGTGCAGGAGTGCGGCCGGCCGCAGCCACCAGCCGTGCCCCGTCGACCTTCTTGAGCGACGAAGCAAATCGATGAGAAATGTGCCCAGCGCCCAAAATGCCCCAACGAACTTCACGCGAATCATCCCATGAATCCCGATGGCCCACGACAGCCCCCTTCAGTTGCGGTGAAATAGTTCCTGTTTGGCCCCTATTCTGCCGCAAACAGGAACTATTCCACCGCAAGTTATAAAAGGGGCATCAGGAGCGCGTTTTGCAGAAGGCTTTAAGCGCGGCCGTTACGGGGCCAGGCTGGAAACGTCGGCGCACGTCATCGAGACGCTCGGGGATATCGATATGCTGTGGGCAGTGGCGCGCGCATTTGCCGCACTTGACGCAATTGCTCACCAGCTTGGCCTCGCTTGTGCGCACCGCGCTCGCCGTAAAGTACTGCGATAGACCCGTAAACCAGCTGTGCGCATAGCTCGCGTTGTAGGCGGCAAAGCAGCCGGGAATATTGATGCCCTTGGGACATGGCATGCAGTAGCCGCATCCCGTGCAGGGCACGCGATTCGATTTTTCAAACTCCGTCAGCACGTGCGCGATGGCATCGAGCTGAGTAGCTGTCATCGAATCCGGCAGAGCCCGATCGGCCAACACCGCGTTCTCATCCACCTGCGCGGTATCGGTCATACCCGAAAGCAGCATCGTCACCTGAGGATGGTTCCACACCCACGAAAGACCCCAGGCGGCAGGAGTGCGCAAATGCGGGTCACGGGCACTATCGAGCACAGCGCGAGCCCGTGGCGGCAGTTTGCCCGCTAAACGCCCGCCCAGTAGCGGCTCCATCACAAACACCGCGAGCCCGCGCTCGGCGGCGGCCATGAGCCCCGCCGTTCCCGCCTGATAGCGCTCTCCAGCGTAATTGTACTGGATCTGGCAAAAGTCCCACTCATACGCATCGAGCATCGTGAGGAAGTCCGCCGCGCTGCCGTGGTATGAAAAACCGATCTGGCGAATGCGCCCCGAAGCCTTTTGGCGCGCAATCCAGTCCTCGATGTCCAGTGCCACCACGCGCTCCCACTGGGCGGGCGAGGTAATGTTGTGCATAAGGTAATAGTCGATATGGTCGGTCCGCAGGCGACGCAGCTGCTCGTCGAAGAACCGATCGAAATCCTCCGCGCATTTGCACGAAGCATGTGGCAGCTTGGTCGCGAGCAAAACCTGGTCGCGCAAGCCCAGGCGCTCAAGCGAAGCGCCCACACAAGCCTCGTTGCCGGGATAGAGATAGGCCGTGTCCAGGTAGTTAATCCCCTGCTCCACCGCACGGGAGATGATGGCGTCGGCGGTCTTCGCATCCGGGCGTCCCGGCGCACCGGGAAACCTCATGCAGCCCAGACCCAGAGCGGATATTCGGTTACCGCTTTTGGGGTCAACGCGATATTGCATGGCCCCTCCCTTCGCCATCAGCGCCCCGGCAAGGCGAAACACAATGGTCACGCAGCCGAAACATCGTGGAATCGCAATCGAGAACGTATCGTAACGCAGCAGAAATCGAGCTGTCACGGCACCGCTTTAACATCAGCAAAAAGCCCGATGAAAGGAGACGAGCGTGACCACGCGCGAGAACGCCTACCCTACCCCGGCGAGCAATACATCCTCTCGGTCGACCGCTATCAGATCGAAGTCATGGACCATCTGGACGAGCTTCCCGCCACGGGTGCCGTCATCTTCTGCACCTTCCCTAAGGTCCGTGATGGTGTCGGGTACCCCGCCCGCGTCTTTGCGGTCTGCCCCGCAGCGTAACGTCCAGACAAACGTTTCTTTTTTATAACAGCCGCCCCGCGCACCCATCAATCACCCCGGCAGCATACAATCCATCAGGCGCCCCATATGCGGGCGCCTTTTTGTGAGGAGATGATTCACATGCAGATCAACAAGGTCGCCTTTATCGGCAAGGGCGGCGTCGGCCTGCTCTACGGCAGCATGATTGCCAAGGCCCTCGGCAATGACGCCGTCGAATACGTTATGGATGACGCCCGTTTTGAGCGTCACACGGGCGATGCGCTCACCGTCAACGGAAAGCCTTGCGATCTCACGTCCGTCCGTGCCAGCGAGGCAGCGCCCGCCGATCTGGTCATCCTGACGGTCAAGACCACCGGTCTCGACCAAGCACTCAAGACTATGGAGCGTGTCGTGGGACCCAACACGCTCATCGCCTCGCTGTGCAACGGCATTACGAGCGAGCAAAAGATTGCCGAACGCTTTGGCTGGGAGCATACCGTTCTTGGTATCTGCCAGGGCATGGACGCCGTGTTCCTCAACCGCGCGCTCACCTTTACCAATGCGGGCGAGATCCGCTTTGGTGCAGCCGCCGGCACCGACCCCGCGACCATCGCCGCTATCGACGGGCTCTACACGCGCTGTGGCATCGCCCATACCGTCGAGCGCGACATTGCGCACCGCATGTGGGCCAAACTCATGCTCAACGACGGCATCAACCAGACCTGCATGGCCTACGGCGGGACCTACGGAAGCGCCACGGAGCCGGGCTCCGAGCAGCGCCGCTGCTTTGTCTCCGCCATGCGCGAGACGCTTGCGGTTGCCAACGCCGAGGGCGTTGAGCTGACCGAGGCAGACCTGACGCAAATGGTGCACCTCATCGAGGGAATCGACCCCGCCGGTATGCCCTCGATGGCGCAGGACCGCATCGCACAACGAAAAACCGAAGTCGAGGAGTTCGCGGGCACCATTTGCCGTCTGGCCACCAAACACGATATCCAAGTGCCGCAAAACGATTGGCTCTACCAGAGGATTCGCGAAATAGAAAGCAGCTGGTAGTGCTCGGCATACTGCAGCCAACAGATCCAATGGCAAAGCCGCCGCAAGGGGCACCCCCCCTCGCGGCGGCTTCCTTTTTCATCTTTGGCCAAAAATCAGCTTCACAACGGTTAGAGCTGCGACTCCGACGCCTGGTCCTCATCGTCGCGACAAAGGACTACACCCGCACTTCCCAGCAGCGCGGCCGTGATCAACACGCCAACCACGATAGAGGCAGCCCCACAAGACCCCTGCATACCCGCGACGAGCGCGGCCGTAGGACCAAGGCAACCAAGCGACAATGCAACGGCGGCAACGGCGATATCTCGAGCGTTCACAAGACCACTTCCTCCACGAGAAAGACCTTATTTCTCATGAACTAGTGTGCCCCGCATCCATACGCCCAGCGTACCGCCACGGTAAGGGCTCTGTTAACTCAAACGCACATAAAGAACGGGCAGCTTTACGTTGCCTAAAAGCTCAGTAAAGACGCCCGCCCATCATGTCCTATTGGCTTATGGCAGATTACCAACCGGTGTAGTAGTCGGTGGTTCCGGCAGCGCAGCCGGAGTCATAGACCTTGCAATCACCCTTGGAGCCCGTAAAGGTCGAGCCCTGGGCCATATCGCCCGCGGCAACAACGTAATAGCCGTCGGAATCGCGCCAGAAGCCCTCAGAATCCTGAGTCCATTCGCCCGTGCGATAGTGATAAAGCACATTGCTGCTGTAATAGGTCTCGCGGCGCCCGTTGTAGTTATTGACACCCGCAGAGCGCGTCAGGCCCGATCCGTTCGCACAGGACGCGGCAGACGCGCAGGACGAAGTGTAACCGGCGTTGTAGTACGAAGCCTGAGCGGCCTCGGCAGCCTCCGCCTCGGCGGCAGCGGCCTCGAGCGCTTCGCGCTTGGCATCCTCAAGCGCAGTGCGCAGCTCATCGAGCTCGGTCGACTTCGCGTCGACCTCCCCCATCGTCAAAAGACTGCCCGCACCATCGATACAACCTTGCAGCACAGCGCGCTCGTCATCGGTGGCATAGTCACCGTACATATTCATGATGATCTGAGCGCGCATCTCCAGGGAATCGCGCTTGGCCTCCATCGAGGCGTTCCACTCCTGCATGGAACCATAACCATCGCCGCGATAGTCAACAGGCTGCACCAGCGTCGTCTCGGACGGCGTAGATCCAACCGTATCGGACAGTGTTGCGGCGTGGGCATCAGTTGCACCGGCGCCCGCCAAAAGTGCCACGGTCAGAGCGGCGGAAAGGGCGGCGACTTTCGGTTTTCGTGAATCGATCCTCATGTAGCTGGAAACCTCCGTAGTGCGTTTTTGCTGCGTTTGAGCTGCGTGTGATTCAATCGCGCTGCATAGTACCCCGAGCAAATCGCGACCTGCGGTTTTACTTAAAAGGTGCACGTCAATTGCGTAAAACTCACATCCTCTCAACAGGAGTTTTCCACAACTCGAATGCATAAAGCATGCCAAAAACCCTGTAATAGCGCCCTCTCTATGCAAAAAAGGCGCCTGTGCAACCATTGTTCGCACAGGCGCCTTGAGCAGGCATTTTATGCAGTTATACCTATCGAGTCGCAAGGGGGCCTTGCACAAGACGCCTTACTCGTCCAGCGCGGCGAAGGCCTGCTTCAGATCCCAAATGACATCCTCGGCGTTCTCGGTGCCGATGGAAAGACGGATCGTGGAGGGCGTGATGTTCTGCTCGGCGAGCTCCTCGGCAGAGAGCTGGGAGTGCGTGGTGGTAGCCGGGTGCACGACGAGCGACTTGACGTCGGCCACGTTGGCGAGCAGCGAGAACACCTGCAGATGATCGATGAACTTCCAAGCTGCCTCCTGGCCACCCTTAATCTCAAAGGTAAAGATCGAGGCGCCGCCGTTGGGGAAATACTTCTGATAGAGCTCGTGATCGGGGTGCTCAGGCAGGCTCGGGTGGTTCACCTTGGCGACGTGGCTGTCGCCAGCCAGGAACTCAACGACCTTCTTGGTGTTCTCGACATGACGGTCAACGCGCAGCGACAGGGTCTCGGTGCCCTGGAGCAGGACCCAGGCGTTGAACGGGCTGATGCAGGCGCCCTCGTCGCGCAGCAGGATAGCGCGGACATAGGTTGCGAAGGCGGCGGGACCGGCAGCCTCGGCAAACGAAACACCGTGGTAGGAGGGGTTGGGCTCAGCGATCTGCGCATACTTGCCGCTCGCCTTCCAATCGAAGTTACCGCCGTCGACGATCACACCGCCCAGCGAGGTGCCGTGGCCGCCGATGAACTTGGTTGCGGAGTGAACGACGATGTTGGCACCATGCTCCAGCGGACGGAACAGATACGGGGTGCCGAAGGTGTTGTCGACGACAACCGGCAGACCGTGCTTCTTGGCGATCTCGGAGATGGCGTCGATGTTGGGGATGTCGGAGTTGGGGTTGCCGAGCGTCTCGAGATAGATGACCGTGGTGTTGTCCTTGATGGCCCCCTCGACCTCTTCCAGGTTATGGGCATCGACGAAGGTGGTCTCGACGCCAAACTGGGAGAGCGTATGCTCCAGCAAGTTGTAGGAGCCACCGTAGATGGTCTTCTGAGCCACCACGTGGTCACCGGCCTGGGCAAGAGCCTGCAGGGTATAGGTGATGGCAGCAGCACCGGAGGCGACGGCAAGACCTGCCACACCACCCTCGAGTGCGGCGATACGGTCCTCGAAGACGCCCTGGGTGGAGTTGGTCAGACGGCCGTAGATGTTACCGGCGTCGGCAAGACCAAAGCGGTCGGCGGCGTGCTGGGAGTTGCGGAACACATAGCTCGTGGTCTGGTAGATAGGCACGGCGCGGGAGTCGGATGCGGGATCGGCGCTCTCCTGGCCAACGTGAAGCTGCAGGGTATCGAAACCAAAGGTGTGCTCGGGGTTGTTGATGAACTGGCTCATGATGATCTCCTTGATCGAACAAAAGTAAATAAATTAGAGAGAAGTAAGTCGCTGTCTCCTGATCACGCCGACGGGCGCAAACAGGAGCCCGGCATTCGTCTTGGTAAGCAATTCATATGCGGGCCTCCTTTCGCATCCCGGTTCCGTGGTCGGTTTAATTACCTACCGCCTTTGTGTGTTTTGAATAGTACGAGCATTGTTTCGCTCGGTCAATCACTTAAAAGCGCTAACCTGTTATCGGTTTTATAGATAGCAATCGAAAGGATGGCGTCGATGACCCTTCAGCAGCTTCGTTTTCTGATTGCCGTGGCAGAGTCCGGCTCAATTAACGCCGCAGCTCAGCGCCTCTATACCGCTCAGTCCAACATCTCAAACGCCGTCAAAAGCCTGGAACAGGAGCTCCACCTGGAGATCTTTACGCGCTCCAGCCGCGGCGTCACGCTCACCAACGACGGCACCGAGCTTTTGGGCTATGCGCGCCAGGTCGTAGAGCAGGCCGACATGCTTGAGGCGCGCTACGAGGACGGCGGCACCCCGCAAGCCCGCCTCGCCATCTCAGCCCAGCACTACGCCTTTTCGGTCGAGGCCTTTGTCAACGTGGTCGAGCGCTGCCGCGACAGCAAGTTCGAGTTCATCATGCGCGAGACCACCACATCGCAGATCATCGATGACGTCCGCGCGTTTCGCAGCGACATCGGCATCCTCTATCTGGACGACTTTAACGCCCGCGTTCTGCAGAAGGCTTTTGCCGATGCGCGCGCGAGCTTCCATCCCCTATTCGACGCGACGGTCCACGTCTTCGTTAGCGAGCGCCACCCGCTTGCCCGCCGCCCGCAGCTGCCCCTTGCCGACCTCACACCATATACGCGCTACAGCTTTGAGCAGGGAACCTCAAACTCCTTCTATTACGCCGAGGAACCTTTTAGCTATATCCCTTGCGACCGCAACATACGAATCTCGGACCGCGGAACACTTACTAACTTACTTATCACGTCGAACGGCTACACCCTGTCGACCGGTGTCCTCTCCAATGAAATGCAATGGGGTATGGCATCGATCCCGTTAGCAGACGCCCCAACGATGCACGTAGGCTATATCATGCACGACGAGCGCAAGCCCTCTCCCCTCTTGCAGCAATACCTCGACGAGCTCAACCGCATCATCCATGCCAACTAACTGTCGGAAGACGGGGTAGAAATCGTAGATTGCTAGCCCCCGGCGGGCATGGCGCTACAATGGTCACTCACACGAAACGTACCCAACGAAAGGAAGCCCGTGAAGGTCATCATCTATACCGACGGCTCGGCCCGATCAAATCCGGGACGCGGCGGCTACGGCGCCGTGCTCAAATACACCAACCCCGCCGGCAAGACCTTCACCTCCGAGCTTTCGCGCGGCTACGCCAAGACCACCAACAACCGCATGGAGCTCATGGCGGTCATCGTGGCGCTCGAGGCACTTAACCGCCCCTGCGAGGTCGAGGTCCATTCCGATTCGCAGTACGTCGTCAACGCCTTTAACAAGCACTGGATCGACGGCTGGAAAAAGCGCGGATGGAAAACCGCCAACAAGCAGCCCGTCAAGAACCGCGACCTGTGGGAGCGCCTACTCACCGCCAAAAGCAAGCACAAGGTTGAGTTCATCTGGGTTAAGGGTCACGCCGGCCACGAGCTCAACGAGCGCTGCGATGAGCTCGCCACCACGGCGGCCGACGGCAGTAACCTCGATATCGACACCGGCTTTAACGAGAGCGACCTATAATAGCGTTTTCGCGCAGCTTTATATCCCCACGCGCTACACTCATCCTGTAGACCAAACAACGCAAGGGGGACGTATGCTGCGCATCGCGACCATCGGCACATCCATGATTACCGACGACTTTATCCAGGTCGTCAACGCCAACGACCAAGCCGCGTTTGTGGGCACGCTTTCACGCGATGCCGAGCGCGGCGCCGCCTTTACCGCCGAACACGGCGGCGAGCGTAACTTCACCGCACTTGACGAGCTTGCGTCCGCCGACGACGTCGACGCCGTCTACATCGGCAGCCCCAATGCGCTCCACTACGAGCAGGCCCTTGCCTGCATCGCCGGTGGCAAGCACGTCATCGTCGAGAAACCCTTCTGCGCCACCGAAGCGCAGGCGCTGGAAGTCTTCCGCGCTGCCGAGGCAGCAGGTGTCGTGGCCCTCGAGGCCATGCGTCCCCTCCACGATCCCGCCTTCCACGCCATCGAGGACGCCCTGGGCGAGATCGCCCCCATCCGCCGCGCCTCATTGCGCTTTGGCAAGTATTCCTCGCGCTACAACGAGATTCTCGCGGGACGCGCCACCAATATCTTCGACTGCAATATGGCATCGGGTTCCCTCATGGACATTGGCGTCTACGCCGTCGAGCCCATGGTCGAGATTTTCGGCATGCCCTCCGGCCTTACGAGCATGACTACTCTGCTCGACCCCACCACGCGACAGCTCACGCACGGCCCCATCGACGGCTGCGGTTCCATCCTCGCCAGCTATGGCGGAGGCCGCATCTCCGTCGAGCTCGCGCACTCCAAAATTACGAATGACCTGCTGCCCTCGCAGATCGAAGGCGAGCGTGGCACTATCCAGATCGACCATCTGTCCACGCCCCGCAACGTCCGCATCGACTATCGCGGCGATGTCGTACGCGGCTCGGCGACCGAGGCACCGCGCGAACAGGACGACAACGGCCGCGTGCTCGACCTGCCCAAATCGAGCAACACTATGGAATACGAACTCACAGACTTTATCACCGCCATCGGCGGCATCGATAACGTTAAGGAAGAGATTTGGGAGACCCCGGCGGGACGCCACGAGCTTGGCCACTACCGCGATGTCACACTCGTCTCACTGCGCATCATGGATGCCGTGCGCCAGCAGGCCGGCATAACCTTCCCGGCCGACGCAGGCAAGCAGGCATAGCTATGGGCCTCTTCGATACGTTCTTCTCCAGCGTCACCGGCGGCAGTCGAGAGCCTCAAAAACCATCAAACGTCGAGCTCGAGCTGCGCCGCAGGCTTACTGTGCTCGCAAGCGACGGGGCCACTCAAGACACTCCCCTGCGCTATTTCCTGCGCTGGGCGGGGCAAGTCCAGGGCGTTGGCTTTCGCTTTACCAACACCAACCTCGCGCAGGCACGCGCGCTCACCGGCTGGGTGCGTAACATGGAAGACGGCTCAGTCGAGATGGAGATACAGGGAGCTCCGGCAAATATCCTATCTCATCTCGAGGCGCTTCATGCCTCCTACGAGCGCATGGGAACGCGTTTTCGCCTCGTAGACGCCCAGGCCCGAGCCCCACTTACCAATGAAGACGGTTTCACGCCTCGTTATTAGTATTGTGTGCTAAATACGGTATCATTTACCTACGACCGTTGATAGAAAAGAGGCGAGGCGCATGGCGGTGCAAAGAAGGAATACCAAGCAGCGAAAGCTGGTTCTTGACGCCGTGCGCCAAAGCTATAACCATCCTACCGCCGACGAAATCTACAACGTCGTGCGCGCGCAGGATGACAAGATCAGCCGCGGCACGGTCTACCGCAACCTCAATCTCTTGGCCGACGCCGGCGAGATTCTCTCCATCAAGACGCCGGGCGGAAGTCGCTTCGATCGCACGATCGAGCCGCATGCGCATATCATCTGCACCTCGTGCAGCCGCGTCATCGACGTACCGCTCCCCTTCGATGCTCAGCTCGACGCCAAGGCGTCCGAGCAAATCGGCTGGCACGTCACGTCGCACTACACCATCTTCGAGGGTCTCTGCCCCGACTGCCGGTAGATGTTTGGGACATGCCTGCAAATCTACTTGCCCATCCGCTACAGCAAACAGTACATTTCTAGGTATGTCGCGAAAACCTACTCGGCGAGCAGACGGCGCAGTTCTTCTTCGACCGTGCGCACGTAACGGACGCGGTCGTTGATGTCGCGCATGGTGGGGTTGCAGCTCTCCATCAGATAGGGATGGCCCACGACGTTGAGCATATCGCGATCGTTCTCATTGTCGCCAAACGCCATCATCTCATCGGGCGAAATACCCAGGGCACGACCGTAATCGGCAAGCGCGGAACCCTTACCCGAATCAAAGCCGATAAAGTCCGTCCATTCGGTTCCCGACGTCATCACGTCGACACGGTCGCTAAAAAGGCGCTCAAAATGCTCCAGCGCCGCCGGCTGATCCACCTCGGGCGTCTGGAAGGCAATCTTAATGACGTCCTCGTCAATGTCCTCGGGACGGTCGACCACCGCCACATCGCAGTGGACCTCATAGCGCAAATGGTCGACGAACGCATCGTTGCCGCTCATGGTGTAGAGGTGTCCCTCGCACGAAAGGGTCACATCGGCATGGGGATACGCAACCACGGCATTCGCGATATCCATAGCAAGGCTACGCTCCATGGAACGCTTGACAATGGCACGCCCCTCGCTCATCACCAGGGCTCCGTTTTCGCATACATAGGCGAGCTCATCGGCCACCGGGGCAAACAGATAGCGCAAGCTCGCATATTGACGGCCGCTCGCCGGCATAAACACGATACCGCGACGATGCAGCTCATCGATGAGCTCAAAGGCCTCGGAACGCGGCTCGCGCTCCCCCGGATGCAGCAACGTGCCGTCCAAATCGCATGCAATCAGCTTGATTCCTTCAAGACCCATATGCTTTCCCCCACAGCATCTCATCAACAGAAAGACGGACTTTAAATAGTTGCCTCTCAAAGTCCGTCTTACTCATACGCACGTCAACCGCGCGTCTTCTTTACGATCGTAAAGTCGGGAGCCATACTCACAACGACATCCGCCGCACTCGACGCAAAGCGCCCTGTCTCTTATACACATCTGACGCTGCCGACGAATA